>URNC01000048.1 GCA_900549065.1 uncultured Collinsella sp.
AGATTGTCCAAATGCGGCCCGCGCGGCGTCGGCCCGTTACGGCGTTTGGTAAAACGCCGTAACTAAAAACGGTTGCCGCGGAAGCCGCCGCCGTTGCGGCCGCCACGATCGCCACCGCGACCGCCGCGGTCGTTACCACGGTTGCCGCCAAAGCCGCCACGGTTGCCACCGCGATCGCCATAGCCACCACGGTTGCCGCCAAAGCCGCCGCGACCGCCACGGTCGCCGCCACGGTCACCAAAGCCGCCACGGCCGCCACGATCGCCACCGCGACCGCCGCGGTCGCCACCACGGCCACCACGATCGCCAAAGCCGCCGCGACCACCACGGTCGCCGCCACGGCCACCACGGTCGTCACGGCCGCCGCGAGGACCGCGGTCCTCGTCCAGGCCCATGGCGACGAGCGGAGCGATAACCTTATCGAGAGCGGCCATCAGCTCGGTGGCCTCCTCGTAAGAAAGCTCGGGCAGGAGCTTCTCCTTCTTGTTGGCAAGCTCGACCAGGCCCTCAGCGGCATCCTCGGCAGCGAAGACAACGATCTTGCGCATATCGCCCTCGGCGTCGTCGATGCGGCCGACCAGATCGGCAGCCTCGGCCTCGGCCATCAGGCCATCGAGCTCACGGAGGCGCATGCCCAGCAGGTCGGACATTTCCTTCTGCTCCATCTTGGGCTTGAGGTCAAGAAGCTTGATGGCGCGCTCGATGTTCGCCATGCGCTCGGCCTTGGCCTCCTCCTCCTTGGAAATAGCAAAGCGACGGCTACGCAGCAGGCGGGCGGCCTTCTGCATCTTGTCCATCAGCTCTTCGTCATCGTAATCAACGGCGGCCTCGACAACCTCGGCCTCCTCCTCGACGGAAACCTCGTCAGCAGCCTCAACCTCGGCAGCTTCGGTCTCCACGGTCTCGACTGCCTCAACCTCGGCAGCCATGGTCTCGTTCTCGGTCTCGTTCATGATCTCTTCGTTCTCGGACATGAGACTCCTTCTTAGCCCTCTCGGGCATCATCGCCCCATTCGCGGGGCCCGTCGCGCACTCTTTGCGCTTTAAACATTCATGCCTCTCGGCAAAACGTCCATTAGTTTATGGTGTTGCCATCCAATCTAGCTGCAGAATCTATGTGCACACATTAATGCGACATGTGCGACTCGCGACGAGCGTACACCAGCGACGTCGCGAACCCGACCACGGCAATCACAGCCGCCACACGCACGGCAGCTGCAAATCCAATCGCCTGGGCAACGTCGGTCGCAGCGCCAGCCGCGCCGGCAGTCGCCGCAGAACTCGAGAGCAGACCGATAAACAGCGATGGGCCAAACGATGCGGCAATCATGTTCCACGTGTTAAGCAATGCCGTTCCGTGGGGATGCTCAGCGGCAGGCAGCGTCTCCAAGCCGGCCGTTTGCGAGGGGCTCAGCACCAAACCGACTCCGGCATACACCACAACGGTCAGCGCCACGACGACGCCGATGTTCATACTTGCCGCCGTCATCGAGATGGCAGTCTGCCCCACGGCAATCAGGGCAAAGCCGACCGGCAGCAGCGGCCATGCGCCACGGGCGTCCATCACGCGTCCGCCCACAATCGAGGTCACGGCGTTGCAGGCAATCGACGGCAAAATGAGCAAGCCCGCAATAAGTGCGGTCATGCCGCATGCGCCCTCAAAATAGAGCGGCAACAAAACGCTCATCGAGAACGTCGTCATCATCGACACCACCACAAGCAGGCACGCAGGCCAAAAGCGAACGCTCGCCATGGGACGCACGTTAAGCACCGGATGTTCGAGCTTGAGCTGACGGGCGGCAAACAGGCCGAGCAGCACAATGGCGGCGAACAGCGCCACGATACCGGCAATCAGATTGGTCGAGAACTCGCCTACGGAATACACAAATGCCGTAATGCCGGCCGCGAGCAAAACAACCGACAGAATATCAAGCGTGGTGTTCGAACGCTCTCCGACATTCTGAACAAGCTTAACGCCCGCCGCGGCGACCGCAATGCCGCCCACCAGCGGCACTACGAACACCGCCCTCCAGCCAAACAACGTGCACATAAGACCGCTGATCACGGGTCCAAACGCCGGCCCCAGCGTAATGCAGGCACCACCCAGGCTCAGATACAGACCGAGCTTCTCGCGCGGGGCACAAGACAGCACCACGTTCATCATGAGCGGGAACAAGATGCCCGATCCCGCAGCCTGCAAAATACGACTTGGCAGCAAAACGCTAAACGACGGAGCGACCAGGCACAGGGCTTCGCCGGCGACCATGCATCCGCATGCGAAAAACAGCAGCTTGCGCGTCGAGAAACGACCGGACAGGAAGGCCATGATGGCCGTAAAGATCGACGTCACGATCATGTAGCCCGAAACGAGCCACTGCGCCGTGGTGGCACTCACCGAAAAGGCCGCCATAATGTCGTGCAACGCCACGTTAATGATGTTCTCGTTAAACGCGGCGACAAAGGCTGCAATATACATTACGACGAGAAGCGCCGCAGTGCCCGATGGCGTTACTCTAACTTGTTGCTGAGATTTGCTCCCCATGCATTTCCTTCCTCTTGGAACGACAGTCGCATCGCCCCAGAGGAACAGTCCAGGGCGAAAAATGAGCCCTAGACTTACGCCAGACGCCGACACGACGAGTCTGACAACATGGTCCAACGTCGAAAGATTGTAACGCGGACGCACAGCTTTCCTTCCGCGCTATTATTAAAAGTCCACGAAAGCATAAGACATGAGGAGCCCGCCATGATCAAGCCCATCATGAAATCCGAGTTCTTTTTGCGCCTTCCTTCCGAAGACGCGGGACCCGACGACGCCGCGACCGGGCAGGACCTCCTGGATACGCTCAACGAACATGAGCACGAGTGCGTGGGCCTCGCCGCCAACATGATCGGCGTGCGCAAACGCATCATCTGCGTAAAGGACGGCACCAGGGCGCTCCTGATGTACAACCCTCAAATTCTTGAGCAGGTCAATGCCTATCAGACGAGCGAAGGGTGCCTCTCGCTGATCGGCGAGCGTCCCTGTACCCGCTATCGCCGCATTAAGGTTGAGTATTTGGACGAGAACTTTGTCCGCCGCATCAAAAACTTCTCGGGCTACACCGCCGAGATCATCCAGCACGAAATCGACCACTGCCAAGGAATAGTTATATAGTTGCGCCAATTCAAGAAAGCTCCCTGCAGCCAAGCAACTGCAGGGAGCTCTTCATAGTGCGGAACTTCTATCCCCTACGCCTGGCGGTAGTGATCAAAGAAATCGGCGAGGTCTTCGAGCGACTCTTTGAGCACTTCCATGCGCGGCAGGTACACGATGCGGAAGTGATCGGGCTCGGCCCAGTTAAAGCCGCCGCCGCGCGTGATCAGAATCTTCTTCTCGTGCAGCAGGTCGAGGGCAAACTGCTCGTCATCGGTGATGTTGAACTTCTTAACATCCATCTTGGGGAAGATATAGAACGCCGCGCGCGGCTTGACCACCGAGATGCCATCGATCTTGTTGAGTGCCTCATACACAAAGTTGCGCTGCTCGTAGACACGACCGCCGGGACGGATGTAGTCGTTGACCGACTGATGGCCACCGAGCGCCGTCTGGACGATCGACTGGGCCGGCACGTTGGAGCACAGGCGCATGTTAGAGAGCATGTTGATACCCATAATGAAGTCGCTCATGCAGCGCTGGTTGCCCGAAAGCACCATCCAGCCAATACGATAGCCCGCGATCATGTGCGACTTGGAAAGGCCGCTAAAGGTAACGCAGGGCAGATCGGGAGCGAGCGAGGCAATCGAGACGTGCTCGTAGCCGTCCATGCACAGACGGTCGTAGATCTCATCGGCAAAGATCATCAGCTGATGCCTGCGCGCAACCTCGACGATGCCCTCGAGCACCTCGCGCGGGTAGACCGAGCCCGTGGGGTTGTTGGGGTTGATGATGACGAGGGCCTTGGTCGCGCTCGTGATCTTGGACTCCATATCCTCCAGGTCGGGATACCAATCCGCCTGCTCATCGCATAGATAGTGCACGGGATGACCGCCGGCGAGGGTTGCGCACGCCGTCCAGAGCGGATAGTCGGGGCTGGGGATCAAAATCTCGTCGCCATTGTCGAGCAGAGCGTTCATCGAAAGCTGAATGAGTTCGGACACGCCGTTGCCCGTGTAGATATGCTCCATCTGAACATTGGGCAGGCCCTTGATCTGCGAATACTGCATGATCGCCTTGCGCGCAGAGAACAGGCCGCGCGAATTGGAATAGCCTTCGCAGTCGGGCAGCTGCTGGCGCATGTCCTTGATAACCTCGTCGGGCGTGCGAAAACCGAAGGGCGCCGGGTTGCCGATATTGAGCTTGAGGATGCGCTCGCCCTCGTCCTCCATACGGGCAGCCTCGTCGACGACGGGACCGCGCACGTCATACAGGACGTTATCGAGCTTGGTGGATTTAGAAAAAGTACGCATGGTGGTGCTCCTTGGAATTTGAGCTGAGGGATGGGGTTCGAGCTTGGAATCGTTGCGAGGCGATGACGTCTCGCCTTGATCGGCGTCACCGGCAAGCAGCCAGGTAACATCGACCTCCAAAATGCGGGCGAGCAGCTCTGCCACATCGCGCCGCGGAATCGTCTTGCCGCTCACATATTGGCTCATCTGACTCTTGCCGAGTTTTTTGCCGAGCATCTCCGATGCGCGGATTACGTCCGACTGGCGAACGTCGCGATCGGACATGGTTTGTCGCAGGCGATCGCTAAACGTCTCTTGGGCCACTAGAACCTCCTTGCTGGCAAAGTTCAATTTATAGAACACGAATTGAACCAAGGTTCAATTTAGCAAGCAGTATAGCGCCGTACCTCATTCGAAAGTTCAATTTCATAAGAAAACGTACCGAACTCCGAGATTTGCCCAAAGCGGACAATGACGTGTACGCGTTTAGAGGTATTCGAGGAAACGGGCGGCAGCAAGCGAAACGTCAGCCGTGCGATATATCGCATTGATCTGCCGATGGGGATGCCCCTCGAGTGGGCGCACGGCAACATCGAACTGACAGCGGCGCAAGATGAGCGCCGGAAGAATGCTCACGCCCAGACCGTCCTCGACCATGGCCATAATCGCATAATCATCCCAGGTCGACAGCTTAGAGCGTACCGCCAGGCCCGCGCGGCGAAACAGCGGCGTAATCTCGTCGTCGCTACCGCGTTCCAGCAGAATAAACTGCTCGTTGGCCAAATCGGCAAGGGAAACGACCTCCGCGGTGGCAAGCGAGGAGTCCGCTGGCACCACGGCCATCAGCTCGTCTTGCACCAACGGCCGCGACGCCATGCCGGCGCCGCGTGGTTCGCGCGGAATAAAGCCCAGGTCGCAGCGACCTTCCGCCACCCATTGCTCAATCTCGGAGTAATCACCCATCAGCAGCTCGTAATCGACGTCCGGGTGATCGGCGCGAAAGTGCGCAATCACCGGCGGCAGCACGTGGGTCGCCACGCTCGAAAACGTACCGATGCAGATTTTGCCGCGCATGAGCCCACGCATCTCATCCACCCGTCGCTGCAAACGAACAAATTCCTCGCACAACGCCTCGACCGCCGGCATAACTTGCCGCCCATCGGCAGAAAGCACTACGCCCTCGCGGCTTCTATCGAGCACTTTAAAGCCCCAGTCGGCCTCGAGATCGGCCACCATACGGCTCACGCCCGACTGCGAATAGCTCAGCCGCTCGGCGGCGCGCGTAAAACTTCCGGCGCGCACGGTCTCAAGCAGCACCTGCATCTTTTGAATATTCGTTTCCACGGCACCCCTCCACATATGCATGAGCTTTTGTCATGTTATCTATGAATTATATTCGCTTTTCTTCTATAGCCAGTTCACCCATAGTGAACATGCTCGGATATAGAGGGGATGTCAGCGTATGAACAACGGACTGTTTACGTACTTAGCAGCATTGCTGTTGTTTGGCTCCAACGGCATCATCGCCGCCGCCATCGCGCTGCCGAGCTCCGATATCGTGCTCCTGCGCACGTTTTTGGGCGCACTCTCGCTTGTCACCATCCTCGCCATCACCCAACGCCATAAGTTGCAGGCGCCATCTCGCCCCCGCGAAGCCGCAGCCCTCCTCCTCTCGGGAGCCGCGCTGGGCGCCAGCTGGATTTTTCTGTTCCGAGCCTACCAGACGATCGGCGTCGGCGTTTCCTCGCTGCTGTACTACTGCGGCCCCATCATCGTCATAGTCCTCTCCCCACTCATCTTTGGCGAAAAGCTGACCGGCGGCAAAATCGCCGGGTTTATCGCCGTCGCCTGCGGCGCTTTTCTCATTGCAGCGCAAGGTCTAGGCGGCAATATGCCCATTGCGGGTATCGCCTGCGGCATCGCCTCGGCATTTTGCTATGCGCTGATGGTCATCGCCAGCAAGGGTGCGCCACACATCGAAGGCCTCGAAAACTCCACGCTCCAGGTGAGCGCCGCCTTTGTGACCGCGCTGGTCCTCACGCTCATCACGCAGGGCGCCCCCTCATTCCTGTCCGTCGGCGTCGCCGCCGGTATTGATTGGCGCGCCGTCGTCATGCTCGGCGTCGTCAACACCGGCATTGGCTGCCTGCTCTATTTTAGTGCTGTCGCCAAGCTGCCCGTCCAGACTGTCGCGGTCGTCGGCTACCTCGAGCCGCTTTCGGCCGTCGTGTTCTCGGCCGTCCTTTTAGGCGAAGCCATAACGCCGATCCGTCTGATGGGTGCCGCACTTATCATCGGCGGCGCGATCTTTTGCGAACTCGCCGGCAAACGCGCAGGTGCCAAGACCGGCATCGCTCAGGCAGCACGCGCCTAACAGCCCCTGCTTTGAAATGCCACCTGCGTACATGAATAATCCCCAGATGGGGATTATTGTCTAAAACACCCCGATGTGCCAAACTGCTCTTATATGTATAAAGATGGCATAAAGGTCTGCTGCCCTTTGCAGGGGCCGGATGTCTAAGGGAGTCCACGTGGCACACAACAAACTGGAGGCAAGCCCCCAAGACCAGCGTGGTCAAGGCGGGCATGGAGCCATTCCCCTCTCCGCTGGCATGCTGCTCGTAACGCTCGGCGTCGTCTACGGTGACATCGGCACGAGCCCCATGTACACCATGAAATCAATCGTCGCCAACAACGGCGGCATCGGTACCGTCAGCGAGGACATGATCTTAGGCGCGCTTTCGCTCGTCATCTGGACCATGACGCTCGTGACCACGGTCAAGTACGTGGTTATCGCCATGAAGGCCGATAACCACAACGAGGGCGGCATCTTCGCCCTGTTTAGCTTGGTGCGCAAAGTGGCGCCGTGGCTGATCCTTCCCGCCATGATCGGCGGCGCGGCGCTGCTCGCCGACGGCATCCTCACCCCCGCCGTCACGGTTACCACGGCCATCGAGGGCTTGCGCACTATCGAGTGGGGCCATGCGCTTTTGGGTGACGGCCAGACCAACGTCATCATCATCACCATCATCATTATCTGTGGCCTGTTTGCCATGCAGCGCGCCGGCACCTCGTCGATCGGCAAGCTGTTCGGGCCGCTCATGACGCTGTGGTTCCTGTTCTTGGCTGGCGCCGGCCTGTTCAACATGCTCGGCAACCTGTCCATCCTACGCGCGCTCAACCCCATCCGCGGCATCATGTTCCTGTTCTCGCCCATCAACCACTCGGGCATCATGGTGCTCGGCTTCGTCTTCCTGTCGACGACCGGCGCCGAGGCGCTCTATTCGGACATGGGTCACGTGGGCAAGGCTAACATCTATGCATCCTGGCCGTTTGTTAAGGCGGCCCTTATCCTCAACTATCTGGGTCAAGGAGCTTGGCTGCTCGCCAATAACTCCAACCCCCAGATGCTCGCGATGGATATCGTCAACCCGTTCTATATGATGCTCCCCGAGCCCCTGCGCCCCTTTGCCATCGTGCTTTCGGCCGTAGCGGCCATCATCGCCTCGCAGGCGCTCATCACCGGCTCGTTCTCGCTGGTATCCGAGGCAACCCGTCTCAATCTCATGCCGCATCTGCGCATCCACTACCCCAGCGACACCAAGGGCCAACTCTATATTCCGCTCGTCAACAACATCATGTGGGTCGGCTGTATCTTCATCGTGCTGCTGTTCCAAAACTCCGAGCGCATGGAGAGCGCCTACGGCCTCGCCATTACCGTGACCATGCTCATGACCACGACGCTTTTGACGAGCTACATCGCCGGCATCCTCAAGCACAAGCTGGGCGCCTGCGTCTTCGCCCTGCTCTTTGGTGCCATTGAGCTGTGCTTCTTCGCTTCGTGCCTCACCATGTTCTTTGACGGCGGCTACGTCATGATCTTCCTGGCCGCGCTGCTGTTTGGCCTTATGTACGTGTGGCGCCGCGGCACCGCCATCGAGCGCACGCAGACGATCCTGCTGCCCGTCTCCAAGTACATTGACCAGCTCGGCCGCCTGCGCAACGACGAGACCTACCCCGTGCTCGCCGACAATCTGGTGTTCCTTACCAACAGTCCCGACCCGCTCACGCTCGACCGCGACGTGCTCTACTCCATCTTGGACAAGCACCCCAAGCGTGCCAAGGCATATTGGTTCATCAACGTACACGTTACCGACGAGCCCTATACGCACGAGTATTCCGTCGAGACCTTTGGCACAGACTTCCTGTTCCGCGTGCGCTTGGACCTGGGTTTTAAGGTCAACCAGCGCATCAACGCCTACCTGCGCCAGATCGTTGGCGACCTGATGGCCTCGGGAGAGCTGCCACCGCAGCACCACACCTACTCCATCTACGAGACGCGCGGCAACGTGGGCGACTTCCGTTTTTGCATGCTGCGCAAGATGCTCGCCCCCGAAACGGACATCAACCGCAACGACCATCGCGTCATGGCCATCAAGTACGCCGTCCGCCGCGCCTGCGGAAGCCCGGCACGTTGGTATGGTCTCGAGAACTCGGCCATCATCATCGAGTACGTGCCACTGTTTGCCCGCATGCGCCCGGCCGTTAAGCTCGTGCGCACCCAGGTGCCGCTCGAGGTTCAGATCGAAGAGGCCGAGGAAATGGAAGTCGATATCTTCTCGGACGACTTGGTCAACGGCAACGAAGCCGGTAGGAATATGAACGTCGATCCCACCGAGCTGCTCGAGAGCGTCGCCGATACGCCCGAGCAACAGCAACTCGACGGACTCGAGAGCACCCAGCTCAACGACGCCAACTTCTAACACGCCACCAGCCATTGACGACAACGGCTCCGCATCTCATAAAAGGTGCGGAGCCGTTTTATGTCGCAACGGACCGGTGAGCTACGAACGACGCGGCTCGGGAACCACGAGCCTATCGGGGCTCGCGCCCTCGGCATCCATCAGGCTCACGTAGCGAATCGACGGATCCCCATACATCGCGTAGTAATAATTGCCCGTGCGCGCGCTAAAGCATCCGGTGTAGATAGTCTTCTCGAACTTGCCATCGCCCATCCTGGACGCCCCCTCAATCATCACCACGCCCTCGAGTGAACGGAACATGCGGACGACGTTTTCGGTCTCGCTCCCCTTTTGCGGGTAATTGGCATTGAGGTACGCCGCCTTTACAAAACGGCTCGGCGAATAGCAGTCACCCGGAATACCGCGCATACCGGCACCCGCGCCATAGGGCTTGAGCTCGGCGCCACGCCATGTCGCCGTCTGCGGAAAATCGCTTGTGGCCGTGATATAGGTGCGCAGGTTTTCCATGTGCCACGGGAAGGTGGGCTGATTGGCAAGGGTGTCGACCGGATCGTCGTATACATGCAGGCCGTCAGCCATCATCTCGACCACGATGCTACGCTGGCTGTCGCCGATAATCCAATGGAGCAGCGACACGCCCAGCCCCTCTCCTGCAGATTTGGCGACAATCACCGTATCGCGCAGCGCAGCCTCGACCTCGTCGACCGTCGAGAACGTCGCTGCCACCCACAGGGGAAACTCATAGGCTGCGATATTGGTCTTGCCGTCGACAGGGTCCTCGGCATACTCGGCATAACCCGGGAAATTGAGACCCGCCACGGCGAGGCCCGCATCGTTGCCGCAGTCGAAGAACATGGGATAGTTCTTGTAATCGATGCACATACCGATCACCGCGTGTGCCGCCGTTGCGTCGTCGATAAACGAATACGGAATGTGAAACCCGCGCGGCATCACGCGAACCTGTTGGCCGTAGTCAAAGCTCCAGTCGAGGTTGCGGCCTAGATACATGTGGCCGGAATTATCGGTAAATCGAATGCTCGTACACATAGCGCCTCCCAGCTTTACGTTCTTGCTAAGGTTATTGTCACCAAACAAAGAGGCGCTAAACACAAAAGCCCGGACATGACAACAATGTCACGCCCGGACTATTCAAGCAGGATAAACTCAACCAAGTTAACCCCGCAGGTCGTCTAAGGGGTCAAAGTGCCGCAGATTGCCACGAAAGAGGAGCGAAGCGTACTTAAGGTACGCGAGCGACGATTGAGCGGCAAGGTGCGGTGCTTTGATCCCCTTAGACCAACTTGCCGAGGCAGTGGTCGATCATATGCTGGATCATCTGTGCCTCGAAGCCGACGAAGTCCTGCTTGCGCTCGCGCATCTTGCCGTCGACGATCTGGTCAAAAGCAACCTTGCACTTGATGTAGCGCGTGGACTTGGTGATCTCCTCGTGCGTCAGGCAGCTCTCCTCCATCTTGCTGGCACCCAGGCCAAACACCAGACGGGGGTTGTAGAGCACATGGGGCTCGCCGGCATCGTCCAGGTAGACGCAGACCTTCTTGGTGATGCCGATCTGGTTGGCGGCAAGGCAGCCGGCATCGTCGAGCGACTTAATGGTATCGATCAGGTCCTGAGCAACCGACTCGTCCTCGACGGTCGCAACCTCGCAACGCTGGGACAGGATAGCCTCGTCGTGGCAAAGCTCTTTAATCATACGTTCCTCCATAGGGGTCGTTGTAACCGCTTAAGTATACGGTACCCACACATTTTCATGCGAAAAATACCGTCCGTCTGCTACAAAGCGCCGAACATCAACATGCGAGGAACAACAGCGTCGTAAAGGGGCTATAGTGGGTGAGTTCGTGTCAATCGGCCTAAACTCGGGGCCGAACAAGGAAAGGGTATGCATGGACGAACTATTTCACGTCAGCGAGCGCAAGTCCACAATCGGGACCGAACTTCGCGCTGGACTGACAACGTTCCTGGCAATGGCCTACATCATTGCCGTCAACCCCGCGGTGCTCTCGGGCGCCGGCATCGATGCGGGAGCGCTCGCCTGCGCCACCTGCCTGGGCGCCGGCATCATGACCATCTGCATGGGCATCTTCGCCAACCGCCCGCTCGCCTGCGCGTCGGGCTTAGGCGTCAACGCGATGATCGCTGGAATCGCCACCACCGTCTGCGGCGGTGACTGGCACGTGGCCATGAGCGTTATCTTCCTCGAGGGTATCGTCATCTTGCTGCTCGTGCTTTGTGGCCTGCGCGAGGCCATCATGGACGCCATCCCGGTTGTCCTGCGTCACGCCATCTCGGTGGGTCTGGGCCTGTTCATCGCCATGATTGGCCTGTGCGATGCCGGCATTATCACCGCTGGCGCCGGTACACTCGTCGGTCTGGGCGACATCACCTCCCCCACCTTCATCGTCGGCATCATCTCCATCCTGGTGACGGTCGCCCTCGCCTGCCGCAACGTCCCCGGCTCGCTGCTCATCGGCATCGTCGTCGCCGTCATCGCCGGTATCCCCCTAGGTGTGACCCAGGCTCCGACCGGTATCATCGCCCCGCTCGACTTCTCGAGCATCGGTGGCCCCATCGCCGACGCCGGCGGCGTGCCCGCCATCGTCAAGGTCCTTACCGACCCCGCGCTCCTCGTCATCTCGTTCTCGCTGCTCATGAGTGACTTCTTCGACACCATGGGCACCGCGATGGCCGTGGCCAAGCAGGGCGAGTTCCTCACCGACGACGGCAACGTCGAGAATATCAAGGAGATCCTAATCGTCGACTCCGCCGCCGCCGCTGTGGGCGGTTTCATGGGTGTCTCCTCCATCACCACCTTCGTCGAGTCCACTTCCGGCGCCGCCGACGGTGGCCGCACGGGTCTCACCTCCGTCACCACCGGCGTGCTGTTCATTCTCGCCGCGTTCTTCTCCCCCATCGTCACCATCGTTTCCAGCGCTGCCACCTGCGGTGCTCTGGTCTACGTCGGCTACCTCATGATGAGCGAGGCCTCCGAGATCGACTGGTCCGACGTGTCTCAGGGTTTCCCGGCGTTCATGATTGTCGCCGGCGTGCCCTTCACCTACTCCATCTCTGCCGGCATTGGCCTGGGCTTTATCGCCTACGTGATCGTCGCGCTCTTTAAGGGCGAGGCCTCCAAGATCAAGCCGCTCATGTGGATCGCAGCCCTCGCCTTCCTCGTCTACTTCTTCGTAGCGTAGCGGCAAAGCTGCCAAAGCAGAACACCAAAGCGCGGAGTCGCATCGAGCGGCTCCGCGCTTTTCTTTTAAAGCCAGGCGACGCACGGACGCGCGATGTATTGCTTCCCAAGTTTTGGACATTTTGTCCTCCAAACGGCACTACCGCCGGCTACATCCTGCAGATATGCTGGGCGTAATCGCATAGGCCCTATGAGGATGGGAGTAACCATGGCTGCCTTGTTCACGACCCCCAAGCGCAATGACAAAACCTCTGGAGCCCATTTTGTCGAGCCCGACGTGCGCCGTCGCACGCTGCTCGCACACGGCAGCTGGCGCCGCGTGACGCGCCGCATCGTTGTAGGCGCCGTATGCGCTGTCTCT
>URNC01000049.1 GCA_900549065.1 uncultured Collinsella sp.
GTATCCCATACGTTGCGCAGGTCGGCAGCCTCAAGGCCCTGGAGCTCAGCGACAACGAGATTATAGCCGTCGAGCTCGACGGCGCCCTCGATGGCGCTGGAAATGGCGTCGGAGGAGCCACCGGTCAGAGCCTTCTTGAGCTTATTGGACGTCTCGCGCAGCTCGGCCTGCAGGTTCTCCACGCGGGCGGGAACCTCGTCTACGCGGCACTTGAGCGCAGCGGCGGCGGCGTCGACGAGCGCCAGGCGGTCGGCCATATAGTCGAGAGCACCCTTAGAGGTCACGGCCTCGATACGACGGACATTCGAGCCCGTAGAGGACTCGGAAATGATCTTGAACAGGCCAATCTCAGCAGTGTTGGCAGCGTGCGTGCCACCGCAGAGCTCGCGGGAGAACGGCTGGTCCTCGGCGCCCACGGAGACGACGCGGACGACATCGCCGTACTTCTCGCCAAACAGAGCGACAGCGCCGGCAGCCTTAGCCTCGTCGATGCCCATGACACGGGTCACGACCGGCTTGGAAGCGAAGATCTGCTGGTTGACCAGGTCCTCGACAGCCTTGAGCTGCTCGGAGGACAGGGCGACGCAGGAAGCCACGGCGCTCGGCGTCGAGCGCGGCGGTCACGGTAGCACCGACGGCCAGCGTGCCCTCGGCAACGTGGGCGACGTGAGCATACAGGCCGTTGTGGTTCTTGGTATCGGAAACGGTCAGCGAAACGCCCTCGGCGGAAAGCTCGCCGGCATCGCCCTGCTGGCCACCCATCTCGGCGTAGAACGGGGTGCGGTCGAGCACGACCTCGACGTCCTCGCCGGCGGCAGCGGACTCGACGGACTCGCCGTTGCGAACGATGGCGACAACCTTGGCACCCTCGATCGCATCGTTGTCATAGCCGTCGAACTCGGTCGCGACGACCTTGTCGGAAAGCTCGACCCACACGTCGTTGAAGCTGCCCCAGGCATCGCCCTTGGCGTTGGCACGAGCGCGGGCCTTCTGGTCCTCCATGCAGGCGGTGAAGCCGTCCATGTCGACGTCGTGGCCAGCAGCGCCGGCGATCTCGACAGTCAGGTCAATAGGGAAACCAAAGGTGTCGTGCAGCTTAAAGGCAACGTCGCCCGGAAGGACGGCGCCGTCGGCGAGCGCGGCCAGGGCCTCGTCCAGGTAGACGCGACCGTTGTCGAGCGTCGTGGAGAAGCGCTCCTCCTCGGAGGCGACGATACCCTTGACGAGCGCGACGTTCTTGAGCAGCTCAGGATAGGCCTCGCCCATCTGAGCGTTGACCTCGTCGATAAACTTGGTCAGGAAGGCGCCCTCGATGCCCAGCAGGCGACCGTGAAACACGGCGCGGCGGAGCAGGCGGCGAAGGACGTACTCGCGACCCTCGTTACCGGGCAGGATGCCGTCAGAGATCATGAAGTCGACGGCACGGGAGTGGTCGGCGATGATGCGAAGAGAACGGCTGGCGCCGGAGTAATCGTCGGCGTCATAGGTCTTGCCGCTGATCTCCTCGCCCAGCTTGATGAGGTGCTGCATCAGATCGCCGTCGTAATTGGCGGTCTTGTGCTGCATGATAGCAGCCATGCGCTCCAGGCCCATGCCCGTATCGAGGTTGCGGTGCGGCAGCTCCGGCATGGAGCCGTCCTCCTGACGGTCGTACTGGGTAAACACGAGGTTCCAGAACTCAAGGAAGCGGTCGCAGTCGCAGCCGGGCTTGCAGTCGGGGCTGCCGCAGCCGACCTCCTCGCCCATATCAAAGTAGATCTCGGAGCACGGACCGCAGGGGCCGGTGGGGCCAGCGGCCCAGAAGTTGTCGTCCTCGCCCAGGCGGGAGATGTGGTCCTCGGCAACGCCCAGAGAACGCCACACGTCGTGGGTCTCGTCGTCCTCGGTAAAGACGGTAAAGTACAGGCGGTCGAGCGGCAGCTTGAACTCCTTGGTGATGAGCTCAAAGGCCCAGGCGCAAGCCTGCTCCTTGGAAACGCCGCCAAAAGAGAAATCGCCGAGCATCTCGAAGAACGACAGGTGACGGCCGTCCTCGCCGATGCAATCGATGTCGTTGGTGCGGACGCACTTCTGGCAGGAGATAGCGCCGATCTCCTTCATGGTCTTCTTGCCCTGGTAGTACTCCTTAAACTGGTTCATGCCAGCGTTGGCAAGCAGCAGCGAAGGATCGTCGGGGACGAGGGACGAAGAAGGATAGAGCTTAAGACCGCGCTCCTCAAAGAAGTTGAGGAACTTAGAGCGAATCTCGGCCGTAGTCATTGACGGGTAGTCAGCACTCATAGAGGGAATCTCCTCGGTTTCACATCGAAACAGTTCAAACGTAACGATATTACCATCCCGCCGCGCAAGTGCAAAAAAGAGGGCCGGCACAATGCCGGCCCTTCAGCGAAATTGCATGTTAGCGCGTATGAATGTTAACCCGAATTGCCCCACTAGTTGTCGTCATCATCCATGGAGCCGTCGACGCCGGTTTTGGTATCGTCGTCCGAGTTGGAGTCATCGTCCTTGGCAAAGGGGTTCTTGAAGAAGCCCGTGGCATCGGGCTGCAGGCCCGAGAGCTTGATCCAGGGATTATCGAGCTCGGGCTTGGGCATGGCCTTGGCCTCGGGCGCAGTCTCGTTGCCGATGAGCTCGGACTCGTAGATGAAGGTGTCGTCGCCGAGCGCGTCGTAGGCGGCGACCGGGTTGCCATCGGCATCGCGGTACGGCGTGCCCTTAAACACGGCGCCGTCATAGGCCACAAGCTGTCGGCCGGTCTCATTCTCGAAGTAGTACACGAAGATACCCTTGAGGGCCGCACAAAGCGGGATGGCAATAATCATGCCGATGGGGCCCATGAGTGCCGAGCCAATAACGAGCGCCGTGAGGCTCATGATGGGATGCACCTGCACCGAGCTCTGCATGACCTTAGGCGAAATCACGTTATCGGTGACGTTTTGCGCGACCATCGTCACGATGAGCGTCCATAACGCCAACATAGGGCTGAACATGAAACCGAGCACTGTGGCGATTGCTGCGCTCACCCAGGGACCGACGACCGGAACCAAATGCATGATGCCGGTAAAGATAGCCATGAGCGCCGCATACGGATGGCCGATGATCATAAAACCGATAAAGGCGAGGAAACCACCGCAGATGGACGTCACGACCATACCGCGCATGTAGCCGCCGACAGAGCGAGAAAGGATGGCGACCATAAAGCGGTACGAGGTCTCCTTCTCCTGACCGATGATGGTGCAAATCTCGTGGTGCATGCGAGGGTAGTCGCAGGCCATCCAGTACGCAAGCACCAGACCAAGGAAGATCACGAACAACTGCGAGGCCGTATTGGTGATGAGCGGGAACACACCGCGGCCAAGCTCGGCAGCGATCTGAGACACATACTTCGATGCCACGGTGACCAGCGACGAAAGATTATCGTCCAAATACTCCTTGAGCGGCGTGTTGTTAAGCGTCTTGGCATGCGAGATCATCTCGTTGAGGTCGCCACCCGCAACACGAAGCTGCTCGGGCAGGCGGCTCAGGACTTCCATGATCTGACCAAAGAGAATCGGCGACAAGATGCAAACGACACCGACGAGCACGGCAACAACAACAATAAGCGCGATAAGCGAACCGATGCCGCGATTCACGCCATGGTGCTCGAGCCAGTTGGTGATCGGGGACATCACAAAGGCAATGATGGAACCAACAGCGAGAAACTCGATAACCGGCGCCAGGATGCCCATAAGGTTAAAGATGACAGCGGCGATGACAATGCAGCCGACAACAGCCCAAATGCGAAGCGTCAGAATGCGGGTGTCGCGCAGCACGCGATCGGTTTGTTGGGGGCGCTCACTCATGAACGAATCATCACTCCGTCGGGGTCGATCTTGTCCTGAATCTTCTTAAGCGTGCGGCGCAGCAGGCGCGAAACCTGCACCTGAGAAATACCCAGCTTCTTGGCGATCTCGATCTGGGTCATGCCCTTTACAAAGCGCAGCTCGATAACCTCGCGCTCGCGCGGCGAGAAATCGCGGATGGCTTCCTCGATCACCAGGCGGTCATCGGTAAAGTCGAGCTCGTTGTCATCGTCGGCGTAACGGTCGAGAATCGACGGCGCATCGTCGGAATCGGACGCACCAGGAGCCTCGATGGGCACCGAGGTATAGGCCGAAGACGATTCCATAGCCTCGAGAACCTCATCGACAGTCACATCTAGATACTCAGCGATCTCCTCAACCTTGGGCGAACGCTGCAGCTCGTTGGTAAGTTTGTCAGTAGCCTGGTTGACCTTGGCAGAGAGCTCCTGCAGGCGACGCGGAACGCGCACACTCCAGCCCTTGTCGCGGAAATGGCGTTTGATCTCGCCCAGGATAGTGGGTGTTGCAAACGTCGTGAACTCGAGCCCGCGCTCGGGGTCAAAACGGTCGATAGCCTTGAGCAAACCCAGATAGCCGACCTGCATAAGGTCGTCGAGCGGCTCGCCGCGATTCTTAAATTTGTTGGCAAGAAACCTTACCAGGTTCATATGGGACATGACGAGCTGCTCACGGGCGTCCGGATCACCGGTCTCCTTGTAACGACGAAATAGCTCGCGGGTTTTCTCCTTGTCCCAAGCGGTCTTGCCGCTCCGGGAACGTTCGGTCATATTAGATATCCGCCTTGAGGTCGAGGGAAAGCGTCAGGGGCGCCGCAGTCTTTTCGTAGGAATCGCACACGCTCGCGAGGATGAGTTCGGCATATACCGCTGCCTGGTCATCCTCATCGACAGTCGCCTGATCGCCAAAGGTAAAGGTCATGCCCACGTGCGATTCGTCGACATCGAATTTGATCGAGATATCGTCGGAATCAACAGCCGTGCAGCCAAAGATGAAGGCTTCCTCGGCAGCCATACGGATGTCCTCGATGCGATCGACAGACATAGAGCACAGGGCACCAACGTTGGCTGCCGTCATGCGCACAAGGCGAGCGAGACGCGGGTCACCGGCAACGGTCAGCGTGATGGGGCAGGTTGCTTCGCTACTCATCGCAGGACTCCTCAGAGGTCTCGGAGGGTGTATAGGTGTAATACTGAGCCGGCTTGGCTACAGACTTCTGGCCATCATCGTCGCCCGCGGCGGCCTCGTCCTCGCCAATCAAGACGCGCTCGGTCGGCTGCTCGGCTTCTTCGGCGGCAGCGGAAAGCTTGCGCTCGGCTTCAGCTGCAGGAGCCTTCACCTTATTGAAGAGCTTCTGCACGGCGCCAGCTGCAGAGTCGGTCACGCTCGACACGGCGTTACTTGCCTCGGCCACGCTACCCGTGACCTCGGAAATGTCGCGAACCACGGCTTCGACCTCAACGAGGTTGGACGTCAGAGCGTCAACGGCAGTCTTACTCGACTTGAGCAGCGGCTCCACCTGGGCAAGTGCCGGCGTAAGCTCGTCTACGGCGCCATCGAGCTTTGCCACCACGGGCTGTGCCTCGGCGAGTGTGTTGTTGAGGTCGCTCACCGTCTTGTCGAGCGAGTCGACGACGGTGCGGGTCTTGCGCAGCGTGAGCGCGAGCTCGATAACAGCCCACACTCCGGCAACGGCAAGTAGCAGCAGGGCGATTTGAATGGGACTCATACAAGCCTCCCAAAGGAATCGAAATACAGACGTTGTTCATGGTACCCCAAAGAAGGGGAAAGTTACCCAAAGGGAATGCGGGAGGCGCCAATGACCTACTTGGGAGCGTTGCCGCTACGGTCGCGCTCGCTTTGCTCCACACGCCACTCTTCCCAACCGCGACCGGCAGGCTGCCAGAATGCGCCGCGCTCCAGCCCCTCGGGCAAATAGCGCTGATCGACCCAGCCTTCGGGATAATCATGCGGATACTTATACACACCGTATTCGTCGCTGCCTGGGCGATGACGGTCGCGCAGATAACTCGGCACCTCGCGCAGCCCACTTGAATGGATATCTGCCAGCGCCGCATCGATCGAAGCCTCGCACGCGTTGGATTTAGGCGCCAAACACACATAGAGCGCAGCCTGAGCCAGGTTAATGCGGCATTCGGGATAGCCAATGACCTCGGCAGACTTAAACGCGGCATGTGCCACCAAGAGCGCCTGCGGATCGGCGTTGCCGACGTCCTCGGAAGCATGAATCATAATACGGCGCGCAATAAACTTGGGATCCTCTCCCGCATCGATCATGCGTGCAAGCCAATAGATCGTGGCATCGGGGTCGCTGCCGCGCATAGACTTAATAAACGCACTGATGATGTCGTAGTGCATGTCGCCGTTTTTGTCATACGAAAAACCACGACGAGGGTTGGCAATCTTAACGTCATCCACGGTGATGGGATAGCGCTCCCCCGCCGCCGGCGCTGGCGTTCCCTCGGTATCGGGACGCGTGACGGCAATCTCGCTCGCAAGCTCAAGCGTCGTGAGTGCCGAGCGAGCGTCGCCCGCGGCCAGCGTGCAGATGGACTTGACCGTATCCTCATCGGCCGAGAACTTGCCGTTCAGACCCTGCGGTGCCTCGAGTGCACGCTCAATCAGCGTGGCGATATCCTCGTCCTTCAGGTGCTCAAGCTCTACCACGCGACCGCGCGAGAGCAACGCCGAGTTGACCTCGAAGTACGGATTCTCCGTCGTGGCGCCAATCATAATGACGGTACGGTTTTCAACCGCATGCAAAAGCGCATCCTGCTGCGACTTCGAAAAACGGTGAATCTCGTCGATGAACAAGATGGTACGGCGGTCATACGTATTCAGGCGCGTCTTTGCCTCGTCAATCACGCGACGCAAGTCCTTCACGGTACCCGTCACGGCGCTGACCTCGACAAACTCGCTCTTGGTATGGTTGGCGATGATATGCGCCAGCGTCGTCTTGCCCGTACCGGCCGGCCCATACAGAATCACGCTCGATAGCACATCATGCTCGATGGCCGCACGCAACCACGATCCCTTACCGACGGCCTTTTGCTGGCCCACGTACTCGTCGAGCGAATTGGGGCGCATGCGCACCGCGAGCGGCGCATTTTTAAAGGAACGCTCGCGCGTCGAGGCAGAAAAAAGGTCGTCCATAGCCATCCCGTGCATCAATCAAAAACGTTTTCCACTAACAGTATACCGAATATATACGAACTACCGTTCGTTAATATAGGTACGGTGTGGAAACTTCAAGCCAGGGAATAGCTTGCTCGTCAGCTCGCAGAAATAGCCGTCCGTCATGCTCGCGATGTAATCCACCACCGCTTGATCCTTGTCGTCCTGCCAGGCATAGGTGCGATCGTAGTAGGAAAGCTGCTGCTCAATGCGCGAAATGTGATGCTTAAAGATGTAAGAGGACTCGTCGCCTTCGTTTATATCCTGCAGGCAACGGTCGTAGAGCTTTTCGAACGCCTCGCGCAGCTCCGCTTCGGAGTCGCCTTCAATGCCGCCCTTGCTATAGATCTTCTCGTAGTTCTCGCGCTTGGCTCGGCGGATTTCCTCAAACAGCTCCTCGCTCATCTCGATGCGCGGCTTGCCATAGCTGTGCTCAACGATATCGATGGAGGCATGCGTAAGGATCCAGCTGTTGTATGCCCCACCCAGGCCATCGTCAAAGGCGTCGGGTGACAGCAGGCCCGCCGCAATGGCGTCTTGGCGATCGCGCCCAACGTAGGCAAGGATATCCGAGATGCGGACCACGCAGCCTTCGAGCGTCATGGGACGCAGGTGCTCAATTGCGCTATAGCCCTTGGCAATGCAGTCCTCAACCGTCTGATCGAACTGGTCAAAGGAACCCATGTCCGAGAGCTCAAACACGCGTTGCTCGTACTCGCCGTTATGGCACAGCACGCCATCGAGCGTCTGGAGCGACACGTTGCGGCCGTACAGCGCATCGAGCACGCGGACCGACTGCACGTTATGGAAAAAGAAGCGGCCGGTACGCTCGTGGTAAATATCGTTGAGGAATCGCTCACCGGCATGGCCGAAGGGCGTGTGGCCCAAGTCGTGGCCTAAGCCAATCGCCTCGATCAGATCGCAGTTGAGCCCAAGGGCGCGACCGATATCGCGTGCGATACGCGAGACAAGCTGCACATGCAAACCGCGGCGCGACAAATCATCATTGCTACGGAAGCTAAAAACCTGCGTTTTGCCTGCATAGCGGGTGTACGCAGGAAGATGAAGAATCTTTTCGGTATCGCGCATAAATGCCGGTCGCATAAGCGTGCCTTTGTCGGCAGCGCGATCAATACGACGAATGACCTGGTTGTCGTTGCAACGATACGGGTTGACAGAACCCGAAGCACGATCGGCGGAAATGCGCTCGACAAGCTCGGGCGACAACGCCGACGGAATCCGGTACATGCGCGCCTTAATGACGGCCGTTTCTTGATTAGTTGCCATGGCATGCTCCTTAAGAAGGATGCACAATCGGTTACAACGTGCAGCCCACGACCTCGATTATGGCAAAAATCGGCACCAAAAACGGGAGCAATGGCAGGGAGCGCGATTTTGTGAAGAGGCAGGAGAGGGCAAGGACCAGGAGTGCGACGGCAAATGCCACGATGCCACCCAGAGGGTCGAGCGTGCAAAGCGCGAAGAGCGCCTTGACGTCCCCCATGCCGATGCCGGGGGCGTGGCGAAGGCGCCGCCAGAGCGACTCAGTGAGCACAAGGGCAAGGTAGACGATGACCGCAAGACCGGCGTGGTAAAGCGCCGTGGTAACGCCCTTGTCGAGCCAGACGCCTGCCAACGCCGCCACCGCACACACGCCGGCAAGCTCATTGGGAAACCGTCGCTCACGGGCATCAACCAACGCACCGGCAAAGATGCAAATCCAAAATGGGATGTAGGACATCGCGCACCTCCTTGGGCAGCTACTCGAAAGCAAAAACCACCACAAAGGTGCCTGTCCCCTTTGTGGTGGTTTTGGTGGTGGTTATTTGGCGCCTTGCATGACCTCGTCGAGGGTAACGTTGACGGCGTGCTGCGTCGGGACCCAGTCGACCTTTAGGAACAGGGCCGCCACCGTGATGGGGATATAGCTGAACATAAAGATCGGGAAGGTAAACAGGTTGGTCACCAAACGCCACTTTTGCGCGCAGTGAATATGCTTGTACTCAAAGATGGTCGTGAGCAGTGCCAGGATAAAGAAGGTCTGGTACATCATCGCGAAGGTCATGATGAGCGAAGCGGCACAAGCTTGCATCTCGACCTCGGTGGACAAGAAGCCGTGCGAAAGCCCGCCCACGATGAGGAAGGTCGCGTTGGCGAGCATGGAGATCAGGGACAGCAGCATGCCCGGAGCGATGGTCATAAACATGTCGTAGGCAGCAAAGCGATGATAGCGGAACGTCGATTTGACAAGATGCTTGCCGTAGGTAAAAAAGACCTGGTAGAAGCCCTTGGTCCAACGCATGCGCTGTTTCCAGGACGCCTTAAACGTCACCGGCTGCTCATCAAAGAACTCCGCCGGCGCATATCCAATGCGAATGCCGTGAATGGCGCAGAACGTGGTGAACTGGATGTCCTCGGTCAGCGTATGGAACTGCCAACCGTGCATGCCCTCGATCACGCTGGCGGAGATGAGGTAGCCCGAACCCGAGACGGCGCAAGACGTCTTGCAGATGTTACGCGCGTTGTTGAGAAAGCGCGCCTCGCGCAGATACCAGGTGGCATTAGCTGCAGAGATCCACGAGCTGCCGAAGTTCTTGGAATTACGATAGCTCGTGACCACATGGAAGCCCTGGTCAAAGGCATCATTCATCTTGGAGACGTAATCGCGGGAGATAACGTTGTCGGCGTCGAAGATAAAGTAGCCCTCAAACGTATCGGGATACTCGTTGAGAATGCGATCGAAACCAAAGTCCATGACCCAGCTCTTACCCTTGCGGGCCAGGTCATTGCGCTCGTAAACAATGGCACCGGCCTCGCGCGCGAGCTGCGCGGTGTTGTCGGTGCAGGCGTCGGCAACGACAAAGACCTCGATGAGCTCGGACGGATAGTCCTGATCCTTAATGGAGCGTACGAGATTGGCAATTACTGCTTCCTCGTTATGTGCCGCAATAAAGAAGGCGTAGCGGTGGAGTTTTTTGGCCTTGGGCGGCGCGACCTCGCCACGAAGAGCGCCGATGACAAAGAAGACGACCTGATACAGAAAACAGACCGTGAGCAGCGTGACGACAATCTGGTTGAAGATCACGATGGGTGTGTTGGTTTGTAAAAAGGCGAGCATGCAGGCTCCCAGGAACGCGTTACGTAAACAATCGTATATCTTACCGCAGGCTTAACGAGTTCAAGAAACCACCTAATACCGGCTAGGCTTCGAGCAGGCCGAGCTGCGGGACGATGTCGTCACCGGCAGCGGTGCGGCCGAGCGAACGCGGGGCCAGGTCGTCAAGAACCGCAGCGAGATCCCACGGCAGCTCATCGCGGCACTCAATACGCTCCCCCGTCACGGGATGGTCGAATGCGACGCGCCAGGAATGAAGAAATTGCCTGGTCAGGCCCTGATCGGCACGCGCATCGCACTTGCCGTAGAGTGGATCGCCCACGCAGGCGTGGTTGATATGGCGCATGTGCACGCGAATCTGATGCGTGCGGCCCGTAAACAGGTGGCACTCGACGAGCGTGTAGCCGTCGTCAAAGCGCGTGGAATCAAAGCGCTCGAGCACCTTAAAGGTCGTAATGGCCTGGCGCGCGAAAGGATCGTCCGAAACCGCCATCTTGACACGGTCGCGCGTCGATCGGGCAATGCCGGTGTTGATGGTGCCCTCATCCATAGCGATATGTCCGTGAACGAGCGTAATGTAGCGGCGGTCGAGCGTGCGCGTACGGATAAGATTTTGGAGCGCGCGCTGGGTGTCATCGTCCTTGGCCGCAAGCATGAGACCCGAGGTATCGCGATCCAAGCGATGCACGATACCGGGGCGGTCCTCGCCCTGCACGGTGCCCAGGTGGTCGATACCGCAGTGATAAACCAGGGCATTCGCGAGCGTACCGCTCTCATGACCATGCGCAGGATGGCACACCAGGCCGCGCTGCTTGGAGAGCACGATAAGGTAGTCGTCCTCATAGCGAATGTCGAGCGGGATGGCCTCGGGAATCACATCGGTGGGATCGTGCGGCTCGGGCAAATCGACCGAAATACGATCGCCGGCTCGCACGGCGTACTTTTTGGACAGGCAGGTCTCGCCATTGACTACTACGGCACCGCCCTCAATCAGATGCGCGCAGGCAGAGCGCGTAGGGCAGCCGTCATTGGCGCCCAGATAGGCGTCAAGACGCTGACCAGCGGCATCGTCGGCAACAAGGATATGGATGTCGGCCATTAGCGCTCATTCCTTTCGCGAATCTTGCGGGCACGCTCCCCACGCTGCTGGGCCTTGCGCTTAGCGCGGGCCTCGTCACGGGCGTTAAGCTCGGCGGTCGCATCGACCTCACGGGCGGCGGGACTCAAGAACATGTAGCCGAAAAGGGCGAGCACGACGCCCAAGGTAATGCCGATATCGGCCACATTGAAGACGGGGAAGTCGATGAAGGTGGTGGCAATAAAATCGGTCACGAAGCCAAAGGCCAAACGATCGATAGCGTTGCCGATAGCACCGCCCGCAACCATCGCCATGCCCACAACCTCAAGATGGGCGAGCTGGGGTGCACGAACGAGGTACACGGCAATAGCGATAATGACCGCCAACGCCAGCACGGCAAACGCGATGCCATGCCCCTCACCCATACTAAAGGCAGCACCGATATTGCGGACAAACATAAAGTCGATGACACCGGGGATGACAGTCACATGCAAAGCTTCGCCCACGGCACGAACCGCAAGCTTGGTCAGCTGGTCAACAAGCAGCACAACCAGCGCCACCCCACCAGCAACACCCAACCGCCAACGCAAAGGCGGCGTCATATCCCCAGCACGACCCAATTCAATCCCCTACCCTCAAGATCATCGAATTCCGTTTAACGCAAGTAAACATCTTATATTGCCACAAGCAGAGCGCACGACATATCCACCAACGCAAGCGAAATAACCAGCTAAAAACGAAAGCGGCATTCCGAAAAACAGAATGCCGCTTGGACGTGACAAAAGTTGACGTTGGGGACGTTCTTGTTTGACAGTCGTTTAAAAACGTCCCCAACGGTTAGTTCAGCGCGTCAGCGCAGCGCTTGCAGATATGCGCGTGGCCGTTGTACTCGCCGACGGTGGTGCGGTAGTTCCAGCAACGGTCGCAGCACTCGCCCTCGGCAGCCTCGATGGCAACGGAGAGCTCCTCGCCCTGGGTCAGCTCAACATCGGAGACGATGTAGAACTCGGCCAGATCGACGGCCTTGTCGCCGGTCAGCAGCGCGTACATCTCGGCGGGAACGACCGCCTTGACGCGGACCTGCTGGCTCTTGGTGAAGGTGCCGGCGGAGCGGGCATCCTCAAGGGCCTTGGTCACGGCGCTACGGAGCTCGAGCGAAGCCTCGAGCACGCCCTCGAACTCATTGGCCTCGTCGACCGTGATGGGCGACTTGTACCAATCGAGCAGCGCGGCGTACTTCTGGTGGTCAACGCAGCCGGCAGGCGCATAGGCCATGGCCTCGTCGACCGTGTAGGACAGGATCGGCTGCAGGT
>URNC01000050.1 GCA_900549065.1 uncultured Collinsella sp.
ACCAGAAGGTCAATGCCGCCTCGTTTCAAGGCACCTTGCTCGCTCTGGCGGGCTTTCGCTGACATTGCCAAAACATCGGCGTTGCCGGGCCGGCACTTGGGGACGTTCCTTTAGTGCCGGCACCTGGGGACACTCCTTAGTCGTTGGGGACGTTCTTAAACGACTAGTCATTCAAGAACGTCCCCAATGACTGCCTGCAGAATGAGCGTGGCTGACAGCCGTGCGGCACCGGTCCGCGTGGCGGCGTATAATCGGCGACAGATGATTCTGACGTTAGGAAACTATGACCGATAGCATGCAGCAGATGGCGCTCGACACGCTCGGCGCCTATTTTGGCTACACCTCGTTTCGCCCGGGACAGGACCGCATGGTCGATGCGATCCTTGCCGGTCGTGATGCGCTGGGTGTTATGCCCACGGGCGCCGGCAAGTCCATTTGCTACCAGGTGCCCGCGCTCATGCTGCCCGGCATCACCTTTGTGGTGAGTCCGCTGCTGTCGCTTATGGAGGACCAGACCCGTGCGTTGCTCGCGGCGGGTGCGCGACCCAGCTATCTCAACTCCAGCCTTACTCCGGCCCAGCAAAACACCGTGCTCAAGCGGGCGCGCGAGGGCCGCTACCAGCTTATGTACGTGGCGCCCGAGCGCTTGCTCGAGCCGCGTTTTTTGGCCTTTGCGCAGGAGGCTGCGGGTTCCGCCGGCATTGGTGTGCCGCTCGTGGCCATTGACGAGGCCCACTGCGTAAGCCAATGGGGTCAGGATTTCCGCCCCGCCTACCTGCAGATTCGCGAGTTCATCGATTCCCTGCCGCAGCGCCCCATCGTGGCGGCCTTTACCGCTACGGCGACCGAGCGTGTGCGCGCGGACATTAAGCAGATGCTCGGCCTGCAAAACCCCGCGACGGTGGTGACGGGTTTTGATCGCAAGAACCTCTACTTTGGTTGCGAGGAGATGGGCGACAAGGCCAAGACCGCGTGGGTGCGCGACTACGTGATTGCGCATTCGAGCGAGAGCGGCATCGTGTATTGCTCGACCCGCAAGACGGTCGACGCGCTGGCCGCGGAGCTTGCCGAGGCTCTGGGCCCCAGCGGCATTCGCGTTGGCCGTTACCATGCAGGCATGGGCAACGACGCCCGTCGCCAAAGCCAGCGCGCCTTTATCGACGACGATATCCAGGTGATGGTTGCCACCAACGCCTTTGGTATGGGCATCGACAAGCCCAACGTGCGCTACGTGATCCACAACAACGTGCCCGAGAGCATCGAGGCCTACTACCAGGAGGCGGGCCGCGCCGGCCGCGATGGCGACCCGGCCAGCTGCCACTTGCTGTGGAACGGCAACGATTTTCGCATGCGCCGCTTTCTGATCGACCGTGGCGATGCTGCCGATGAGGCGCTCGACGACGAGCAGCGCGCGTGGGCGCTCCAGAATCGATATCGTCTGCTCAGCCAGATGGAGGGTTACTGCAATACCACCGGTTGCCTGCGCGAATACATGCTGCGCTACTTTGGCGACGAGGCCGCGCCCGAGCATGCCGCGGCTGGTACGGGCAGCGCCGCCACGGACGAGGCCGAGGGCTGCGGCAACTGCAGCAACTGCCTCACGCAGTTCGAGGTCGAGGACGTCACCGATATGGCCCGCGCCGCCGTGCGCTATGTGGCCACGCGCCCCATGCGCTTTGGCAAATCGCTGGTCGCCGACGTGCTCCATGGCGGCAACACCGAGCGCATTCGCCAGATGCATCTGGACGAGGACCGCGGCTACGGTGAGCTGTCGAGCGAATCGGTCGGGCGCATCAAGGACATCATCGGCCAGCTGTGCGGCCGCGGTTATCTGGCCACCTCGCAGGGGCAGTACCCGGTCGTGGGGCTGGGTCCGCGTGCCGGCGAGGTCGAGGACGAGGCGTTCGCCTTTACCGTTAAGCGTCGTGCGTCCAAGCGCAAGGCCTCGGCCCGCGCCCGCCGCGCCGTCGATCTGCTGCGTGAGGAGGCTGAGCTGGATCAGCGCCCGCGCGTGGGTGACGATGCCGAGCTGTTCGAACGCCTGCGCGCCCTGCGCAAGGAGATCTCGACCGAGCTGGAGATGGCACCGTACATGGTCTTCTCCGACAAGGCCCTGCGCGGTCTGTGCCGCCTGCGCCCGCAGACGCGCGACGAGCTTATCCAGGTCAACGGCATTGGCGAGAAAAAGGCCGATGCCTTTGGCGAGCAGTTTATGGCGGCGATTGAAGAGTTTGAGTCCGAGCATACACGGGATGGAGCGTAACGATGGCATTCGACGATAAAACCGAGCGTACTGAGGTGTCCGCCGTGCCGCTGTACCAGCAGGTCATGGACGACCTAAAGGGCGAGATCGCGCGTGGTGTGTACCCTGCCGGCTCGCGCATTCCTTCCGAGATGGAGCTTGCGAAGTCCTACGGCGTGGGGCGCATTACCGTGCGCCGCGCCATCGAGGAGCTGTCGCGCGCGGGGTATCTCAACCGCCAGCAGGGGAGGGGCACGTTCGTGTGCGCGCCCAAGCTCAAGCGCAAGATTGTCCAGAAGGGTGACGTTCAGAGCTTTTCCGAGGGTTGCGCTGCCAACGACATGGTGCCGGGTGCGCGCCTGGTATCGCGCACGGTGGTTGCGGCGACGCGCGAGGACGCGGCGTTCTTTGGCGTAGAGCCCGGCTGCGAGCTTATCGTGGTCGAGCGCGTGCGCACGGCCGACGGCATCCCCGTCATGCTCGAGAACAACGCCTTTGTGCTGGTTGACCATCCCTATCTGCAGACACTTGCCGATAAGGACCTCACCGATAACTCGATCTTTGCGCTCGTTGCCGAGCATTCGGGCCGCGCACCGCTCAAGTCCGACCCTTGCACCGTGGAGATTGCGCTTGCCGATGCTCAGGCGGCCCCGCTGTTGGAGGTGCCGGTCGGCGAGCCGCTCTTTTATATGGAGGCGTACTTTACCGATGAGGACGAGCGACCCTTGCTGCTCGGACGCCAAAAGATCGTGGGCTCGCGCTACGTGTTCGACATCTAACGTCCATAGATAGAACAACATGGAACAAGTTTGGTGAAATGACTTCACGGGCGTCGTCGTGCGTGCTATAAATAGGACAACATAGAACGACAGCAGGTACGAGCCGCCGTCGCTCAAAGCCGCCCCACAAGGAGGAACATCAGGATGAACGCACATGATCTGGTTCAGGAAATCATCGAGCGCAAGGGTAAGATTGAGAGTGTCTTTTGGATTGCTTGTGGCGGTTCGATGATTGACCTGATGCCGGCCAACGAGTTGCTCAAGCGCGAGGCCACCACGTTTACCTCGACGGTCTACACGGCACGCGAGTTTTGCCTGATGGCCCCCAAGAGCCTTGGCGAGAAGTCGCTCGTTATTGCCTGCAGCCACAGCGGCAACACGCAAGAGGTCGTCGACGGCTGCGAGATGGCGCTGGCGGCCGGTGCAGAGGTCGTTGCCCTCACCGACTGCGAGGGCTCCAAGATCGACAACGGCAAGTGGGCCACCTGGGTCTACCCCTGGGGCGAGGGCGTGCCGCAGGCCGAGGTGCCTCAGGGCATCGGCGCTCTGATCGCCGCCGAGCTGCTCGACCAGCAGGAAGGCTACGAGGCACTCGCCGACATGTACGAGGGCCTAAAGCAGATGGATGCGCTGCTGCCCGCCGCCCGCGAGAAGGTCAACGCCGAGCTGGGCGCCCGATTTGCCGAGCTCTGTCAGCAGCACAAGTTCTTCTATATCCTGGGATCCGGCCCCAACTTTAGCCAGACCTACGCAATGGCCATCTGCTCGCTCATGGAGATGCAGTGGCAGCACTGCTGCTATATTCACTCCGGCGAGTACTTCCACGGCCCGTTCGAAGCCACCGAGCCCGGCGTGTTCTACTTTGTGCAGCTCGGATCGGGCGAGTGCCGCCCCATGGAGGAGCGCGCGCTGGCGTTCCTCAACACGCACACCGACACAATCATGGTGCTCGACGCGCTTGAGTACGGCGTGGGCGAGGTGCCTGCCAACGTGCGTTCGTTCCTGGAGCCGATATTCTTCTACAACATGAGCTGCGAGCTGCGCGCCGCCCGCGGAAAGGTGTTCGACCACAGCCCTGAGATTCGTCGCTACATGGGCATCGAGCGGTACTAGGTAACGGGAAAAGCATTCGCCTTCGATTCGCAAGCGAACAGCGTGCGTAAAAAGCGGGCCGCGCCGGTGGGTTTCCGGCGCGGCCCGCTTAGTATCGCGCATAGATTCGCAAGGTTGCGGCAGCCAGCGGCTTACTTGGCGTCGTAGGCCTCGGTATCCCACCAATCGAGCTGGGCGATGTTGTCGCGGATGTGCTGGCAGCTCTTGTGGAAGCCCTCGAGCTCGTGCTCGGAAAGGTCCAGCGTGTAGACCTCCTCGACGCCCTCGGCGCCGATCACGCACGGCAGGGAGGTAAAGATACCCTCCTCGCCATACTGGCCGGTCATGAGCGTGGATGCCGAAAGCACGGCGTGCTCGTTGTGCAACACAGCGGCGCAGACGCGCGCGGCGGAGTTGGCGACGGCGTACTCGGTGCACTGCTTGCCCTGGTAGGTCACATAGCCGCCCTTGCGTGCGAGCTCCTCGACCTCCATGTGGTCGAAGGCATACTTGTCGGGGTTCTCGGCCTGAAGTTCGTTAAGGCTCTTGCCGGCGATGGTTGCGGCCTTAAAGGCTGCCAGCTGGCTAAAGCCATGCTCGCCGATCATGTAGGCGTCGATGGACTTGGGGCTCACGCCGACCTTCTTGGAGATCTCGGTACGCAGGCGGGCAGAGTCCAGGCCGCAGCCCGAGCCGATAATCTTCTTGGGATCGTAGCCGGTCAGATGCCACAGCTCGGTGCACACGACGTCGCAGGGGTTGGAGATGCTCACGAAGATGCCGTCAAAGCCGGCGTCGACGATGCGCTTGGCAAAGGTGCGGGCGGCGTCGGTGGTAAAGAACAGCTCGCCGTCGCGGTTGCCGGCGGCCAGCGCGACCTTGCCGGCGGCGTTGACGATGACGTCGCAGCAGGCTAGCTCCTCGTAGTGGTCATAGCAGTTGACGATCTTGGTGTTGTACGGGACAAACGAAAGGGAGTCGCGCAGGTCCTGGACCTCGGACGTCACCTTGGCCTCGTTGATATCGCACAGGTACAGCTCATCGGCAATGCCCTGCATGAGCAGGCTGTTGGCGACATGTGCTCCTACGTGGCCCTGGCCGACCACACCGATCTTACGCGTCTGGTACATATACGTATCCTTTCGGCCGAGTTTTTCGCGTCGAACCATTGTATCGTCCTGCTGCCACTTTGCTAGGCTAAAGCGCCGTAGATTTTTGGACATGCCTTAATCTCTACTTTTGGAGTGATTTGGGCTGCTGACGGCATCGCTGGGCGATGTGCTCGCGCGGATGGAGCCGGTCGTTGTACCATAGTTGCAACTGACTCGTAAGGAGCATCCATGCCCATTCGCATCCCCGACGCCCTCCCTGCCGCCGCGCAGCTCGAGAGCGAGAACATCTTTGTCATGACCGAGTACCGCGCGCTGCACCAGGACATTCGTCCGCTGCGCGTGCTCATCCTCAACCTCATGCCCACCAAGATCGCCACCGAGACGCAGATCATGCGCAAGCTCTCCAACACGCCGCTGCAGGTGGAGGTGGATCTGCTGCGTACCAAAACGCACGAGGCCACGCACGTGAGCGCCGGTCACCTGGAGACGTTCTACCGCACGTTCGACGACATCCGCGACATCCACTACGACGGTCTGATCATCACGGGCGCGCCGGTGGAGCAGATGCCGTTCGAGGAGGTCGACTACTGGTCCGAACTCTGCCAGATCATGGATTGGTCCACCACGCACGTACACTCTACGCTGCACATTTGCTGGGGCGCGCAGGCCGGCCTGTACCATCATTACGGTATTCAGAAGCACGACCTGCCGGCAAAGGCAAGCGGCGTGTTCGAGCATTATCTGGTGAAGCCGCAAAGCCCGCTGGTCCGTGGCTTTGACGACCGTTTCTATGCCGTGCATTCGCGCAACACCGATGTGCGTCGCGAGGACGTGGAGGCCGAGCCGCAGCTTGAGGTCGTGGCTGTGTCCGACGAGGTGGGCCTGTACATCGTCAAGTCGACCGACAGCCGCCGCTTCTTTGTCTTTGGGCACCCCGAGTACGATACCGACACGCTGCGCTTGGAGTACGAGCGCGACGTGAAGCGCGGGCTCAACCCTCAGGTGCCGGCGCATTACTTCCCGGGCGACGACCCCACCGCCGAGCCGCGCAACGTCTGGCGCAGTCAGGCTCAGCTGTTCTACACCAACTGGCTCAACTACTACGTCTACCAGACCACGCCCTACGACCTAGCCCGCGCCGGCGAGGAGCACTAGGCTGCGATGGTACTGCTGTAGCCGTGGCTGATGTGGCAGCGATTAGGCGCTGATGATGTTGGGCAGCGGCAGGTCGTGGGCATCGGTGGGGACGTGGTTGATGCGTTGTTCGTCAAAGGCGATGCCGATGATTTGGCATGCGGGTGAGAGCATGGGCAGGTAGCGGTCGTAGCAACCGCCGCCGTAGCCCAGGCGCGTGCCGGTTTGATCGAAGGCCACGAGCGGCACAACAGTCATGTCGAGTGTTTCGGCAGGCACGATGGGGAAGCGGTCGCTGTCGATGTCCGTGGCCGCGAAGGCCCGCGCGGGGTGGGCGATAAACGGAGCCGCGGACGCATCGTCGGCGGCAACTGCTCGCATGCACATGCGCTGGCCACAAGCTGCGGCATCAATTGCCGAGAGCATGCACGGATAGGCCACGCGCCAGCCGCGCGCGGCGGCCGCAACGGCAAACGCGGCAGGGTCTGCCTCGGAACCCATCGCGGCATAGACGGCAACGGTGTGCGGCGCCGCGGCATCCAAGCGGCCCAGCAGCTCAACCAGCCGCGCACAGATATCAGCAGACTTCGCCGCCCGCAAGTCCAAATCAAGAGCATCGCGCCGAGCAATCACCGCCCGCCGCAACTCAGCCTTGTCCATCCCGGCCCTCTCTCCCAAACCTACCAAAAAGGGACAGGTTTATTTTGGCAGGTTTTATCTGGGCAAACGTCGAAGCCGCCACAAAGGTGCCTGTCCCCTTTGTGGTGGTTTTGCTTGCTGTGGCTAGCCCAGCAGGTCGATGACGTTAAAGCCGGCGTTGCTCTTGGCGATGACGTCTCGGCCGCCAAAGACGCAGGTGAGCGACTCGGCTGCGATGCGCGTCACGTCGGTGCCGAGCGAGCGCAGCTCACCGGGCGTGACGGCGAGCATCTGGGCGCGGCGCTCCTCGCGTGCGTGCGGATCGAGCCCGGCCAGGTAGGTCGTGTTGCGGCGCTTGGTGAGCGCGTACGGCTTCACCGGTGCGTCCATACCGCTCACGCAGCTCACGATAAAGCCCTCAAAGGCGGCTTCGTTGGGCTCAAAGCTGCCGAGCCATTCGCCTGCGCGCGCCACACGCTCAATCGAGGGGTCGATTGCCGGGTCGCGGTAGGTGTAGAACGCCGTCTGACGCTCGCCTGCCGCACGGAATCCGCAGCCGTACGCGCCGCCCTTAACGCGGATTTCGTTCCACAGATAGTCGTAGGAGAGCGCGTTGGCGGCAACCGCCCAAGCGCCCGTCACGTCGATGCCCAGGCGACGCGGGTCACACGCGCTCGCCGCAAAGCAGATGTCGCTGGGGATGATAAAAGCCTCGTGGCGGTCGCGCGGCGTCGGCACCACGAGCGCGTCGCGGCCGGCATCGGCGCCGTCGCCAGCGCCCAGCCCCAGATCGCCCGCGGCGGCCCAGTACGCGTTAAAGTCCTCGTCGCTGCCGGTAAAGCTCGCCAGGCAGCCATCGGCCACAAAGATGCGGCCTGCCAGCTCGGTAAGCTTGGCGCGCAGGTCATCCAGGCGCTCGTCAAAGTGGTCGAGCAGATCGCGCAGGAACAGGTAGAAGTCCACGCCCGAAAGCTGCTCGCGCACCACGGCCGAAGGCGAACTGTAGCTCATAGCGCGACCGAGCGCCGCCGAGTGTCCGTTGTTGATAAAGCCCTGCTCAAGCCCAATGCGAATCTGCGTGAGCACGTCGCGCACGCGGTCGGCGTCGGCATCGAGCAAAAGCGTGCTCGACCACACCTCGTGCGGCAGGCTTGCCAGCGCATTGATCTTCTCGGACAGGGCGCCGGCGCTTACCAGCAGGTAGGGGCGCACACCGTCCACGTCGGGCTGGGTCATGACCTCGGTCGAAAAGCTCAAAAAGCCAAGCTTGCCGGCGAGCAAGTTGTCGAGCTCCTCGGCCGAGTGCTCGCTCGTGGGCAGCTGCTTGAGCAGGCGGCAGAGCAGCGTTACATAGGGCAGGTCCTCAAACGCGACGCAGCTCAGGTCGAAATACTGCATGGCGTAGGCCAGGCGGTTGGTGGGGATGCCGTGACGCAGGCAGGGGATGGGCGCAGTCGTGTCCACAACGAGCGGCGGCTCGGGGCGCGCCTCGCCAATATCGGATACACGCAGGCGCGGCAGCGTGGCCTTGTCCTCGGGCGTGTCCTCGGCTTCCTGCGCGGCACGCAGCACGGCCGTGCGCTCGACCACGTCGGCCAGCTCGGCATCGGTCATGGCATCGCGCTTGGCTGCCAGCTCGGCGGCCTCGGCACTCTCTGCGCCCTCGGCGGCATCCACCGGCACCAGCTCGACCAGCGCCATATGGTCGTTTTCCAGCACCAGCTCGCGCAGCAGGTCCTCAAAGTAGCTGCCGTCCAGCTCACCACGCAGCTCCTCGTACACCGGGCCGTACTTGAGCGCCAGCGTCGCGGCGTCGTCATCGTAGAGCCAGGTGCTCAGCGCATCGCACGCAATGGCCACGCCGTCGGCGATGCCATAGTCGCGCTGGCGCAGGTCGTACTCGTTGCTGCTGATGATGGCCTCTAGGCGCTCGCGCGGAACGCCGTGCTCGCACAGGTCGCGGCAAGCGTCCTGGAATACGCGACGCAGCTCGCGCGCCACGCCGGGCTGCGCATTTTGCAGCATGATGAGCTCGTAGGGCTGCAGGCTCTCGGCTGCGGTGTAGCTCACCACGTTGCCGCCCAGTCCGGCGGCAAGAACGGCCTTCTTAACCGGTGCCTCGTTGGAACCTAGCAGTGCCTCGAACAGGATGTCCGCCGCGATCGTGCGCTTGCGGTCGAGCGCGCTGCCCAGCACAAGGCCCAGGCCCACCAAGGCGTTCTCGGGTGTGGTGGCCATCTCGACGCGCTTATACTCGCAGGTCACGGGCGCCTGCACGCCCAGTGGATTGGGTGCCAGCGTGGACGGGTCCTCGCCGGCGGCAACGGCTGCGTCCATGCGGCGGCTTGCGGCGCTCGGCTGCGACAGGTAGCGCTCGTTCAAAAAGGCTAACGCGCGGTCCACGTCCAGGTCGCCGTAGAGCGTGATGTAGGAGTTGGAAGGATTGTAGTGGCGCGCGTGCGTGTCCAGGAACTGCTCGTAGGTGAGCGTGGGAATCGCGCGCGGGTCGCCACCGCTCTCGTGCGCATAGGCGGTGTCGGGATAGAGCGCGGCGTTGACGGCGTCGTCCAGCACGCTCATGGGGTCGGACAGCGCGCCCTTCATCTCGTTGAACACCACGCCGTTATAGCGCAGCGTGCCCTCGCGCAGGCTCGCGGAGCTGTCGCCGTCCTCGCCCTCGGCGCCCTCCGGCAGGTCCAGCTCGTAGTGCCAGCCCTCCTGCTCAAAAATGGTGGGTTTGGTATAGATGGCCGGGTTGAACACCGCGTCCAGGTACACGTCCATCAGGTTGTACAGGTCCTGCTCGTTGGTGGTGGCAACGGGGTAGATGGTCTTGTCGGGGTAGGTCATGGCGTTGAGGAACGTCTGCATGGAGCTCTTGATCAGGTCCACGAACGGTTCCTTGACGGGGAACTTAGCCGATCCGCACAGCACCGAGTGCTCAAGAATATGGAACACGCCGGTGGAATCGGCCGGCGGCGTCTTAAATCCAATGGCAAAGGCCTTGTTTTCGTCGTCGCATGCCAGGTACAGCAGGCGAGCGCCCGATGCGGTGTGGCGCAGCACGTAGGCGTCCGAGTCGAGCTCGGGCACGGTCTCGCAGCGCTCGACGGCAAAGCCGTGGCGGGTGGTGCCGGGCACCAGCAGCGCGGCGGCAGCGGTGCGAGGGTCGGTTGAGGTGGTGGGCATATGCAGTCTCCTTTGACGCCCCAGCGGGGGCGAATCGAGTCGAATCCCCGAGAGTATACCCATATGGGGCCGCGGCTCTGCAACGAACTGGAGACGATGTGGGTGGACTAGCCTAGCTAGGTTGATAACGAATGCCGCGGGTAGCCGCTGCATCCCGCTAAAGTGAAATAACACCCCGTTTACCGAATCATTTAGGAAATATATGGACTCCTAAAAAGTTCTAATACAATATAAGCCATCTATCTATAAGCTGCTGATTCCTTTCAAAGGTATGGTTGATATGGTTGAAGTAAATAGCGTTATCCCCCTGTACAAACAGATTGTTCGTGCGCTTTCTGATTCGATCGCCAACGGCACTTACCGCCCGGGAGATAAGCTTCCGACCGAGGCGGAGCTCATCGAGCAATTTGGCGTGAGCCGAATAACGGTTCGCTCCGCAATTAAAGAAATGGAAGATGCTGGGCTTGTTGAGAGGGCCCGCGGCAAGGGCACGTTCGTTTCGTCGGACACACAGATGTATGCCGCGGACGACCGTGAGAGCTTTACCCATTCGTGCCAGCTTGCTGGAAAACAGGCGTCTACCAGGGTTCTCGCAATGGGCTGGGACTTCCCAAGCCTGCGAGACGCGAAGTTCCTAGGCGTAGACGATACCCAAAAGGTATTGCGTAGTCGTCGTCTGCGCCTTGTGGATGACAAGCCCACGATGCTGGAAACCAATAGCTATTCCGCTGCGCTTTCTTTTTTGGAGCATGAATCCCTCGAGGATTCGCTGATGGCGGTACTCGATCGCCAGGGGATCAAGATGGGTCCCAACACGCGTACGCTCGAGGTCTGCTATGCGAGCGAGCTCGAGGCGGCATACCTTAACGTGGAGCTGGACTCTCCGCTGCTTCTGTTTGTCGATAGACGTTATGCTCCAAGCGGCGAGCCGCTTTTCATCTCCCGTCAGGTGTACTGCACCGAGCGACTGAAGTTCTATCTGTAAGCAAGGGCGGCCGTTCTGTAAAAGGAGCGGCCGTTTTACCGACCAATTGTTACCGTTCGCGGAATTAGAGAATTAACGCACCGCAAAAAGGAAATTGCTTATATACTTTGTTATGACAATATAGTACGTCTTATTGATATTGGAGAACTATGAATAAGATATTGCTAGCGAGTCATGGTTATCTCGCCCAAGGTATGAAAAGCTCTCTGGAGATTCTGATGGGCGCCAACGACCGAATCGAGTGTCTGTGCGCCTATGTCGATGACGACACGAGGGATGTCGCAGCGCTTATCGATGCTTGGATGAAGTCGAAGGATCCGGCCGACACGTGGTTTGTCGTAACTGACATCTTTGGCGGTTCCGTAAACAACGAGTTCATCCAGAGGCAGGCCGCCGGATCGTTTACGTTGATCGCCGGAATGAACTTGCCGCTGCTGGTGGAAATGGTTACACAGCTGGACTTCCTAGATGCGGACAAGGCCAAAGCCGCGGTTGAGGGATCGCGTTCGTTTATCCAGCTTTGTGAGGCGGCGGATATGCTCGCCGATGTCGAAGAAGAAGAGTTCTAGCTCAAGCTTCAACGAATAATTCAACCCTGTCATTACCTTTATTACGCGCGGAGATGATTACGATGATTAAGCTTACGAGGGTCGATTACCGATTGATTCACGGCCAGGTCGCCATGTCCTGGACGCATGCGCTGGATGTCGATTGCATCCTGTGTGCCAGCGACGCCGTGGCAAAAGACGACATGAGAAAAGCCGCTTTGAGGCTAGCTCGTCCCAACGGCGTGAAGCTCGTCATAAAAGACGTGAACGCTGCTATCGAGGCGCTCAACAGCGGCGTCACCGACAAGTATTCGCTGTTTATCATTGTCGAGACGATCGAGGATGCCTATCGCCTTGCTAAGGGTTGCAAAGACATCAAGGAGATCAATTTGGGCGGAACTCGAAAGTCTCCCGAGACCACGCTTCATCCGACCCCCGCGATCTTTGCGACCGAAACCGATGCCGAGCATATCCAAGAGCTTGTCAACGATGGCGTGGTTATCGAAATCCGTCAGGTTCCCAATGACTCAAAGGTACTTGCCAAGGACGTTTTCTAGCTGGAAACATGCCATTGTCTAGCATTTATTAACTAGGTCCTCCTTTCTTTAGCCCGCCGATCATTTGATCGGCTGGCTTTTTATTTCAAGACTTTAGTCCGCTGGCCGCGCAGCGGCCAGCTTTAAACCACCCGCTAC
>URNC01000051.1 GCA_900549065.1 uncultured Collinsella sp.
AGCCTTCGTCGGCAGCGTCAGATGTGTATAAGAGACAGCGAGAACGGTCATTCGGTTCTGTGCAACATTTCTGGCAAGATCCGAATGAATTACATCCGCATTCTCCCCGGTGACAGGGTTGTCGTGGAGCTTTCCCCGTACGACCTGACCCGTGGTCGCATCACCTATCGCTATAAATAGCGGCACGCATACACGCTTTTTTCCGACTGCAGGCTTAGCTCAACCTACGGTCGGTTTGCGTGTGAAGACCAGCCATAGTTTTAAACGCCTGCGGCTGGGCGAGTAGATAGTAGGGAAGTAGTTTGAGCGCTACCGAAAGGAAGAACGATGAAGGTACGTCCTTCGGTCAAGAAGATGTGCGATAAGTGCAAAATCATTAGGCGCCATGGCAAGGTCCTCGTCATTTGCGAGAACCCCCGTCATAAGCAGCGTCAGGGTTAAGAGAGGAGACTACGTTGGCCCGTATTAATGGTGTCGACCTCCCGCGTGAGAAGCGCGTTGAGATCGGTCTGACCTACATTTACGGCATCGGCCGCACCACTGCGACGAAGATCTGCGTCGAGTGCAACGTTAACGTGGACACGCGCGTTAAGGACCTCACCGAGGATGAGGTTAACGCCATCCGCGATTATATCGATAAGAATCAGATCATGGTTGAGGGCGACCTCCGCCGTGAGCGCAACCAGAACGTCAAGCGCCTTATGGACATCGGCTGCAACCGCGGCCTTCGTCACCGCAAGGGCCTCCCGGTCCGCGGCCAGCGCACCCACACTAACGCTCGTACCCGCAAGGGCCCGAAGCGTCAGATCGGTGCTAAGAAGAAGAAATAAGGAGCGCTAGATAGATGGCTACTGCTAAGAAGAACGTTCGCGCTGCCCGTCTGAAGCGCGCGGACCGTAAGAACATTTCCGTGGGCCAGGCTCACATTCGTTCTACGTTCAACAACACGATCGTTTCGATCACCGATCCCCAGGGCAACGTCATTTCCTGGAAGTCGGCTGGCCAGGTGGGCTTCAAGGGCTCCCGTAAGTCCACGCCGTTCGCTGCCCAGATGGCTGCCGAGGCTGCTGCCAAGCAGGCCATGGAGCATGGTATGAAGAAGGTTTCCGTCTTCGTCAAGGGCCCCGGCTCCGGTCGTGAGACCGCCATCCGCTCCCTCCAGGCTGCTGGCCTCGAGGTCTCGAGCATCCAGGACAAGACCCCCATTCCGCACAACGGCTGCCGCCCCAAGAAGCGTCGCCGCGTGTAACTGAAAGGATCGTATCAATATGGCAATCGACAGGACTCCTGTTCTTAAGCGCTGCCGTCAGCTCGGGATCGATCCCGCTGAGCTCGGTTACAGCAGCAAGAAGGAATCTATCCGTCAGCCCAAGCGCCGTCGCAAGGAATCTGAGTACGGCATGCAGCTGCGTGAGAAGCAGAAGGTCAAGTTTATTTATGGCGTTCTGGAGAAGCAGTTCCACGGCTACTTCAACAAGGCCCGTAAGATGAACGGCGTCACCGGTGAGAACCTCATGATCATCCTTGAGTCTCGCCTCGACAACGTTGTCTTCCGTCTTGGCTTCGCCCGCACCCGCAAAGAGGCTCGTCAGTCCGTCCGTCACGGTCACTTCACCGTGAACGGCAAGCGCGTGGACATCCCGTCCTACCGCGTCAAGGCCGGTGACGTCGTCGCTGTCGGCGAGAAGTTCCGTGACCTCCTCCCCATCAAGGAGGCCCTGATTTCCTCCGAGCGCTTTGAGGTCCCTGGCTGGCTCGAGGTCGATATCGAGAAGCTGTCTGGTAACGTGCTCGCTCTGCCGACGCGTGAGCAGATCAGCGGTGATATCAACGAGCAGCTCATCGTCGAGCTCTACTCTAAGTAGTCCATCCGGGCTGCTGAGGCTGGAGGTAATACATGTCAGAATTCATTAGGCCTCAGGTTCAGGTCGAAGAGATCAACGAGACGTCTGCTCGTGTCTCCGTCGAGCCGCTCGAGCGTGGCTACGGCGATACGCTGGGTAACTCCCTTCGTCGCGTTCTTCTGTCCTCGCTCGAGGGTGCCGCCGTCGAGGCTATTCAGATCGATGGTGCGCAGCACGAGTTCATGACCATCCCTAACATGGTCGAGGATGTCACCGACATCGTCCTGAATGTCAAGGGTCTTGTCTTCAGGGCTCTCGGCACGACCGACGAGGCGACCGCCACCATCTCGGTTGACGGCCCCTGCGAGGTCACCGGTGCGGACTTCTTTATTCCGTCCGAGTTTGAGCTGGTCAACCCCGAGCAGCACATTGCTACGCTCACCGAGGGTGGCCATCTCACCATGAGCATGCGCATCGGCTATGGCCGCGGCTATGTTTCTGGCGAGGCCAACAAGCGCGACAACGATCCCATCGGTGTGATCCACGTCGACTCGCTGTACTCGCCGGTTTCCCGTTGCGCCAAGCTCGTTGAGGCTTGTCGTGTCGGTCAGCATACCGACTACGACCGCCTTGTCCTCGAGATCGAGACCAACGGTTCCATCGCCCCGCGCGACGCCGTGGTCCAGGCTGCCAATATCATCAACCAGCATATGGCCGCCTTTATGAACCTTGCCGAGACCCCCGAGGTCGAGGAGGAGGCTTCGATCTTCGCTCCCGAGGTCACCAACGACAACGCCGAGCTGGACAAGCAGATCGAGGATCTGGACCTTTCCGTCCGTTCCTACAACTGCCTTAAGCGCGCCAGCATTCACTCGGTCCGTCAGCTCGTTGAGTTCTCGGAGAACGATCTGCTCAACATCCGTAACTTCGGTGTTAAGTCGATCGAGGAAGTGAAGGACAAGCTTGAGTCCATGGGCCTGAGCCTGAAGGCTTAATGCTTCGCATATTTGAGGAGAAACTAGACCATGCGTCACAACGTTAAGAAGGGCCTGAAGCTCGGCACCGATGCGAGCCACACCAAGGCCATGAAGAAGAGCCTTGCTAAGGCCCTCTTCGAGAACGACCGCATCAAGACCACCGAGACCCGCGCTAAGGCGCTGCGTTCGGTCGTCGATCCGATCATCACCTGGGCCAAGAAGGGCGACCTGCATTCTCGTCGTCTGGCTATCGCCAAGCTCGGCGATAAGCAGCTCGTTGCCGAGATTTTCGACAAGGCTGCTCAGGGCATGTGGCAGGACCGCAACGGCGGTTACACCCGCATCATGAAGCTCGGTAACCGCAAGGGCGACAACGCTCCCATCGTTATCATGGAGCTCGTCACCGAGCCTTGCACGCCTAAGGCCAAGAAGGCTGCTCCGGCCCCCAAGAAGGCCGCTGCTCCCAAGAAGGTCGAGGCTGCCGAGGAGGCTCCTGCTGAGGAGACCGCTGAGTAGACAATCCGTCTGCATAGGCTATATTCGAGGGGTACGTTCGCGTACCCCTCTTTTTTTGTCGAAATGCCATTGCCTGTTTGTTGGGAGCGTCCATGACCGCGCCGTCTGATTTCAATTCGATTCCTGAGCTCGATGCAACGCTCGTTTTCCGCGTGGCCTACGATGGCTCGTCCTATAGCGGCTTTGCCGAGCAGCTTGGACAGACGACGGTTGCGGGCGAGCTGCGCCGCGCTATTGAGACGCTTCTGCGCCGTCCGATCGACCTGACGTGTGCGGGGCGTACCGATGCCGGCGTGCATGCGGTGGCACAGTTCATCAGCGTGCCCGTAACGGACGCTGAGTTGGCTTTGACGCGCCGTAGGTGGCTGAGGGCTATGGATGCCCTCCTGCCCAAAGATATCGCAGTAAACGAGGTCTACAAGGCCCGTAAAGGCTTTTCTGCACGCTTTGATGCGCGTTCCCGTACGTATACGTACCGTATTGCCGATCGCGACGCGCGCCCTGTGCTTTCGCGCGGTGCGGTGTGGTGGCATCGCTACCCATTGGATGTTGAGGCGATGTCTGCGGCCTGTCCCGCGCTGCTGGGCGAGCAGGACTTCAAGAGCTTTTGCAAGGTGGCGTCTGCTGTGGGCAAGCCCACGCACCGCTGCGTGATGCGTGCCGAGTTTGGCCATGAGGTTGCGTTTGGCGAGGACATCCTGACGTTTACCATCGAGGGCAATGCGTTTCTGCATTCGATGGTCCGCACGATCGTGGGCACGCTTGTCGAGATTGGCATGCATCGCCGTGAACCCGAGTGGATGCGCGAGGTCATCGATGCTTGCGACCGTACCGCTGCGGGCCCCACGGCTCCTGCCTGCGGCCTTACGTTTATGGGCGTGGATTACGATCCCGCCGAGCTTGTCGTGCTCGACTAGGGGAGGGCTCGGCGCGTCGTGCGTCGGCACCTGTCATCTGTGGGCTGCGCGTGTGCAACATCTGTTCTTGGCGTGCAATACAACCGGTGTCTCATTGCTTTTATTGCCGGGGTGTACCATGAACGACAGTTTGATTCACTGCTGTCGAGAGGACGGATAACTTGGTTCGACGTGGCTCGCATCCGCGACTTTCGGTGATCCTTGTGGTGGAAGGTTCGCCCAGCTATGCGATGCGTGCGCTCGAGAGTATCCAGAACCAAGACCTCTACGATTTGCAGATTGTCGTTGTCTGCCGCAATGCTGCGCCCGGTGTGCGCCATTCGCTTCAAGTTGCTGCCGACAGGGACATCCATATTGATTTGATTGACGTCGAGGACGCGAAGCGCGGCGCTTGTCTTCGTGCCGGTTTTGCTGCCTCGCGCGGCTCTCAAATCATCGCTATGAACGCCGATGAGTGGTTTGCTCCGCAGTCCCTTTCCAAGATGGTCGATATCGCGTGCGATACTGCGGCAGACATAGTGCTCCCCACGGTGTCGCTCGACCGCTATGATGCACATCGAGAGCGACATTCGCGCGTCTTGGATGTTGCCCCTATTGTCATTGAAGACAAGTCTTCGATGGTGACCGGGCTGTCCCAGTTGATTTTAGGCGGCCTAGTCGCTCAGACCTCTGGCGTGATGTACAGCCGCTCGCTGTTTGAGGCATGCCTTTTGTGCGACAAGGTGTTTCGCACAGTTGGGTTTATGGCGTGCGCGCTCTCGCGGGCGCAGTGCGTCTCCGGCTGCGGCGACGCTTGTTTCCACGCCTCGGCACCTATGCTTACAGATGCCTTTGATCCCACCATGTATGCCAAGGTATCCGATGACACCCGAGCGCTCGACGAGCTTGCGGACTCACTCTCGGAGGCAGATAGCGGTGGTCGGCTCAAGCTGGCAAGCCAAAAGTTCTACTTTGCCGGACTGGTCGCCTGCATCGAGAATTTGTGTCTGAGCCCGCATGGGGTGTCGTCAATCGAGCGTTCCGCCCGCATGCGTGATATGCTCGAGGCGCCTCGAACCCGTCAGATGGTCGCCGCGCTCAAGGATAACCATCGGGGGCTCGGTCTGTTGTTTGGGCCGATCGCCAGCGCCAAGCCCGCGCGCTGCGTGATGTGTACGCATCTGGCAGCTTTTCTTAACCGGACGGGCGCAAAAACCGCCTAAACGGCTCATCTCGAAACAAATTTGCATAGAATTGTTTCGAAATGCGTTCTTATACACAAAAGCCTTCAAATAGCGTTAAACTATTCAATCACTGATTAATTGTCTCCGCCATCTTTTGGAGAGAGGGTTTATATGGCTAAAAAACGCAATGGGCGCCAGGATGCCATTAGAGATATTGTGCGCAATAAGGACGTCCGTACGCAGCGCGTGCTGGTCGATGAGCTCCGTGCTATGGGCTTTGATTGCACGCAGGCGACTGTCTCTCGCGATATTGCCGATATGGGGCTGCGTAAGCTCCCTGAGGGCATCTATGTTCTGGCAGAGGACCTGCACCTGCAGCGTATGGTTTCCGAGCTCGTAACGGGCGTTCTACGTACCGATAATCTGGTCATGATCAAGGCTCAGCCTGGCACGGCTTCCGGCATCGCCGCCGCCGTTGATGCGGCAGAGTTGCCCGATGTGCTTGGCTCGCTTGCCGGCAACGATACGATTTTGGTTATTGCCCAGACGGCCGAGGACGGCGAGCGTCTCGAGGCGCTGATCAATAAGCTGAGCAATTCTCGCAAGTAGGCGTGCGGGTCGTGCGCTCGGCACTGTGTGCGTGACATGGTGGCTTGTAAGGGGGTATCGACGTTGGTCGGTACCCCCTATATTGTTTGCCGGTATAAAGACCGTCCACCAGGTCGCTTTAAACTAAAAGGCCCCCGAGCAGTTTAATAAGCTGCTCGGGGGCCTTGTTGCTTATGGCCGGATGATTTCTAGCCGACCGTATCGTCAGGCGTGGGCGAGGGGTCGGGAGTGGGCGTAGGCGTAGGCGTAGGCGTAGGCGTAGGCGTAGGCGTGCCGCCATCGCCGCCGGTCGAACCACCAGTTGAGCCGCCCGTCGAGCCACCGGTCGTACCGGTGCCGCCGGTGGTGTCGCCACCCGTGGTCTCGGTGGTCGTGGTCGTCGTGGTAGTCGTTGTGGTAGTTTCCTCTTCGTCCTCGTTCTCGTCCTTGTCGTCGTTCTTCGTCTTCTTGGCGTTGTTGGTGCCGTAGAACTTCCAGACGCTGTTGTTCTTGTAGGTGGGCGCCGTTCCGGTCGCAAACTCCTCGCGCTCGGTACCGGTCAGAACGGTGTTCATAAACCGCTTAAAGACAGGCAGGTTGGTGCTGTCGCCCAGCAGGTCCGTGCCGTATTTTTGGATGGGGATCTCACCTGCGGAATAGCCGGTCCACAGGGCGCACGCCAGCTGCGGGGTATAGCCGCAGAACCACAGGTTGGTGGTGTTGTCGGTGGTGCCCGTTTTGCCGGCATAGGGCTGGTTGACGCTCAAGGCGCCGGCAGCACCCGTACCGCTGCCCTGCATGACGCCGGACAGAACATCGGTGACCGCGGCGGCCTCGCCCTCGGTAAGCACCTGTGAGGGATTGTCCGTGTGCTGGTACAGCACCGAACCGGTACGAGAGTCAATCTCGGTGATGGCGATCGGCTGGCGATAGTAGCCGCCGTTGGCAAACGTCGCGTAGGCGGCGGCCATCTCGAGCGGCGAGATCGAGCCGGTGCCGAGCGTCATGACGGGAACGTCCTCGATGTTGTCCTTGGCGGGATCGATGCCGAGCTTTTTGACGAGCGAGATGATCTTGCTGTTGCCGACGGCTTCCGCCACCTGGATGTAGCCGGTGTTGGAGGAGTATGCCGTCGCCTGCTTAAGCGTGATGTTGCCATAGCTATGGTTGGCGTAGTTTTGGACCTCGGTCGTGGTGCCCTTGGCCTTGAGCGGCGAGTTGCAGTTGAGGGTGACGTTGGGGTTCATGCCGTTTTGGATGGCAGTTGCCAGCGTAAAGGCCTTAAAGGTGGAGCCGACGGGGCGCTTCGCCGTAGCGTGGTTCACATGGTTCTCGTCGGCGTTGTAGTCGTAGCCGCCCACCATGCACTTGATGTAGCCGGTCTTGGGGTCGACGACGACCATGCCCATGTCCAGGCCGTCGAGCGAGAGCGTGTCGAGCTGCTCGCGGACGGCATTCTCTGCCACCTGCTGCATCGTGGGGTCGATGGTGGTCTTGACGGTCAAGCCGCCCTTAAAGAGCACGTCGGTCGAGAACTCCTGCTCCAGCAGCTGCTTAACATAGGCGACAAAGTAGGGCTGCGAGTATACGTCGACGCCGCTGCCCGAGATTTCGGTCACGTTGAGGGTGATGGGCTCGGCCTGTGCGGCATCGTGCTCCTCCTGCGTAATGTGGCCCAGGCGCAGCATGTTGTCGAGGACCTTGTTGCGACGGGACAGCGCCAGGTCGGGGTTGACCGTGGGGTCGTACTGCGAGGGCGAGTTGGGAAGGCCGATCAACAGCGCGGCCTCGCTCAGGGTGAGGTCTGCGGCGCTCTTGGACAGGTAGGTCTCGGCGGCGGCCTCAATACCGTAGGCGCCGTGACCGTAATAGATGGTGTTGAGGTACATCATGAGGATCTCGTCTTTGGAGTACATATCCTCCATCTTGACGGCGATGTAGGCCTCGCGCACTTTACGCTCGATGGTCGAGTCGAACTGCTCCTCCTGCAGGATGGTGTTGCGCACCAGCTGCTGGGTGATAGTCGAGGCGCCTTCGTGTCCGCCGCCGAGGGTTGCCACCGCAGCACGCGCGATACCCCACAGGTCGATACCGCCGTGCTCGTAGAAGCGCTCGTCCTCGACGTCAACGGTGCCCTGCAGCACGTAGGGGGAGACCTCGTCCTTGGTGATGGACTTGCGGTTTTGCGTGTAGAAGCTCGCGATCTTGTTGCCGTTGCAGTCGACGATCTCGGTGGGCTCGCTCACCAGATACGCGTTGGCGTCGGTGTAGTCGGGCAGATCGGACAGCCAGCGGTTGACGTTGCCGACCATGCCGATGCCAAATGCCACGCCCGCAATCAGCAGAAAGCCCAAAAACGAGAGCAGGATTATGGGCAGGGCATGCGTCTTTGAACGGCTGCGTCCCTGTCGTTGGCGAGGACCCATATATTGACCTCCAGGTATGTCGTGCCGGACGGTGGATGTGCCGTCGGGGCAGGATGGACATAAGTTATTACACGATAAACCAAACGGGGCGCGCGATGCCTCGTGTATGCTGGAAGACAGCATTTTTCAGAGTGAATGCATACCTTGGTAAGGAGTTTGTCGATGGCGATTCGGACGATGGGGCCGAGCGGACAATACGAGACTGGATTGGATGCTGCTGGTGCGGCGCTGCCCGAGTTGCTGGCGCCGGCGGGCGGGCTCGACCAGATGCTTGCGGCCATCGCCGCGGGTGCCGATGCCATCTATGCGGGGTTGGGCGGCTTTAACGCCCGTGTGAGCGCCCATGGCTTTACGGATAACGAGTTTGCGCGCGGCTGCGCCGTGGCGCATGCCCATGGCGTGCGTGTGTACGTAACGCTCAACGTGTTCGTGTTTGACGATGAGTTGTCCGACGCGGTGGTGTTGGGAGCTCATGCACTGGAGCTGGGCGCCGATGCTCTGATTGTCGCCGATGCCGGGTTGGCCTGCGCGCTGCGCGCGGCGATTCCCGGGGTCGAGATTCACCTGTCTACGCAGGCGGGCGTTCATAGCGAAGGCGCCGTGCGGCTTGCCGCCGATGAGCTGGGGGTCGAGCGCGTGACGACGGCACGCGAGCTGACGGTCGACGAGATTGCGGCGCTATGTGCCACGGGTGTGCCCATCGAGGTATTCTGCCACGGTGCGATTTGCATCGGCTATTCGGGGGCGTGCGAGTTCTCTGCCCTTCGACGTGGCCGCTCTGCGATGCGCGGTGATTGCACGCAGCCGTGCCGTCTATCCTATGACTTGGTGGACGAGGCTGGGCAGAGTGTTGCCGCCGTCGAGGGAGATCGCCTGCTGTGTCCGCGCGACTATCTGGGTATTGCGCATCTGCCCGAGCTTGTAGATGCCGGCGTGGCGTCGCTCAAGATCGAGGGGCGCATGAAGAACCCCGATTACGTATTCAACGTGGTGCGGGTGTGGCGCCGGGCACTCGATATGCTGTGCGACGGCGCGTGGGACCCCGATGCCGTGGAAGAGCTTGAGCGCGAGCTGGGAAGGTCGTTTAACCGCGGGTTTACCGACGCGTATTTGCGAGGCCGCTCGGGTGCGGAGCTTATGAGTTTTGAACGCGCGATCAACCAGGGCGTGCGTGTGGGGCGCTTGGTCGCTGTGGGCCACGAAGAGGTGACCGTTGAGCTCGACGCCGCCGTGGCGGCGGGCGATACGCTCGAGATCAGGTTTTACCCGGGCGCCGACGCTCGGCCCGATGTACCTAAACGCTGGCCGCAAGTTCCCTGCCCGGTGGATGCCGCGGCGGGGGAGCGCATCGTTGTCCATTGCAAGCGTAAGGTCGACGCGGGCTGCGAGGTATACCTGATTCGCAGCGCCGGCGTGTTGGATCAGACGGCGGCGGTGTTGGAGCGCATGCGGGCCGAGGCGGATGCGATTGCGCCCGTTGCGCGTGCCGTCGAGGTACTGCTCTTTGAGGGCGTTGCGGTGGATGGCGGTGCATCGACGGAGTTGGTGGAGTGCGCGGTTCCCACTCGCATGGTTTTTGCTTGGCAGCTGATGGATGCCGACCCGCGCGGGGAACTCGATTTGTCCGACGCCGTTGTGGTGCTTGACGAGGTGTGCCGCGCGAGTGACGCTGACTGGACCCGCTCACTGATACAGCGTGCCGGGCGCGTCGTCTGCCGCAACCTGGGGCAGGTGGCGATAGCTCGCGAACTGCGCGTCGCGTTTGACGTGGCGGCGCCGGTGTTCTGCGCGAACCGGGCAACGCTCGCCTGGTTGCGAGGACTCGGTGCGGGGCGGGTGTACTTGCCGGCCGAGTTGCTCAGCAATGATGCGGAGCGTATTGCCGAACTGGCTGCTGAACCCGGCGTCTTGGGTCCGGTCGACGCCGACCGTCCCGAGCTTATGGTGTGCGAGCACTGCCTGCTGACCGCCGAGGGCGTCTGCGCCACCGATGCGACGGGACAGGTCCGTTGCCGCGACTGCTTGCGTCGTCGGCAGGCACGCTATCTGGTCGAGCGTGACGGTACACGTCTGCCAGTTGCCATTGACGCATGCGGCAGGACGAGGATTTTCCTGTCGTAGGTGCCGCGTCGCGTCAGTTTGTTATCATAAGAGAGTTTATGGACTTCCAGCACCGCCGTTTTCGGCGAGGGTGCTATAGCAAAAGGAGGATACCCAATGCTGTCTGTTGACGAGCAAATGCGTATCATCACCTCGGGCGCCGCGCAGATCGTTCCCGAGGCCGACCTTCGCAAGAAGCTTGAGAAGGGCGAGCCCCTCAACATCAAGCTCGGCGTCGACCCCACCAGCCCCGACCTGCACCTGGGCCACGCCGTGCCGCTGCGCAAGATGCGTCAGTTCCAGGACCTGGGCCACAACGTCACCCTCATCATCGGCAACGGTACCGCGTTGATCGGCGACCCTTCGGGCAAGAATTCCACCCGTCCGCAGCTTTCTCAGGAGCAGATCGAGGCCAATGCCGAGACCTACGTGAGCCAGGCCATGAAGATCCTGGATCCCGAGAAGACCACCATTGTGCACAACGGTGACTGGATCCTTTCGATGGACCTGGCCGGCCTGCTGCAGGTGTGCTCCAAGTTCACCGTCGCCCGCATCCTTGAGCGCGACGACTTTACCAAGCGCTACCAGTCTCAGACGCCGATCGCCCTGCACGAGTTCCTGTACCCCGTGATGCAGGCCTTTGACTCCGTGCAGATCAAGGCCGACGTCGAGATGGGCGGCACCGACCAGCTCTTCAACCTGCTCGCCGGCCGCGAGCTCATGGAGAAGATGGGCATGGAGCCGCAGATCGCGCTCACCATGCCGCTGCTCGAGGGCACCGACGGCGTGCGCAAGATGTCCAAGTCATACGGCAACTACATCGGCCTGACCGACGCTCCCAAGGATATGTTCGGCAAGACCATGTCCATCCCCGACGAGATGATCGGCAAGTACTATCGTCTGGCCAGCTCGCTCACCCCGGCCGAGGTCGACAAGATCGACGCCGCCCTGGCCGATGGTTCTGCCGACCCCTACGAGCTCAAGCGCGCTCTGGGCCGTGACCTGTGCGACACCTACCACGGCGCCGGCGCCGGCGACGAGGCTCAGGCCGAGTTCGACCGCGTGTTCAAGGAGGGCCAGCTTGCCGACTTCCCCGAGAAGCATGTCGAGCTGACCGTCAACGACGAGGGCCAGATCTACCTCGCCGGCCTGCTCAAGGACTTGGGCCTTTCGGCGAGCGCCGGCCAGGCTCGTCGCGATATCGACGGCGGTGGCGTCAAGATCAACGGCAAGGCCGTGGCTCCCAAGAGCTACAACATCGATCCCAGCGCCCTCAAGCTGGGCGACACCCTTTCTGTGGGTAAGCGCAAGGGCTTCAAGTTGGTCTAGCAAGTAGGTCAACCTAACATGTGCAATAGGGCCGCAGCCGGAACGATTCCGGCTGCGGCCCTTTTTTGGCATTTGGGGACGTTCCTTTTGTGCCGGCACTTTGGGACACTCCTTGCCATTGGTGCAAAGTAACCTGTCCCCATTGCGTCAAGCGGCGTGTGCCGTTAAGCGGAGGGGCGTATTGTTGGCCCATCGTTTGGGCATACAATGGCTATGAGCTTGCTGCGGTGAAGGCCTGTCCGCTCCGCAGCTGTTTTCTACGGTTAAAGGAGTATGTATGTCCGTTGAGGTCATGAGGTCTGTGATCGATGCTGCCGAGGGGCGCGTGCCCGTCGACACGCTGTTTACCAATGCGCAGATTGTCGACGTGTATGGCCAGCGTGTGGCGCCCGGTAGCGTTGCCGTCAAGGACGGTGTGATCGTCGGCGTGCTCTACAACGGTC
>URNC01000052.1 GCA_900549065.1 uncultured Collinsella sp.
GCGTCTCGCTCGCAGCGGAATGGGTCAAGGTCGGCGGCAACAAGTACAACACCGCGGCGAGCGACGAGGCCGGCACCTGGGCCTGGGACGGCGCCGACGATATGAAGCTCAACGGCTATAACGGCGGCGCGATCGAGGCAGTGGGCAAGCTCAACGTGAGCTACGAGGGCGACAACATCGTCACTAACGGCGACGGCCGCGGCATCAAGGTTAAGGATGGCGCGAACGAGAACGCCGAGCTTAATATTCAGGGCGACGCGTCCAGCACGCTCAACGTGACATCTTCTCGTGACGCCATCACTTCCGTCGGCAGCATCAACATCGACGGCGCTGGCACTGTCAACGCCACGAGCACCGAGCACGATGCCATCGATGCCGGGGGCGATGTCACCATCAAGGGCTCGGGAAACGTTAACGCCACGGGCGATTCGGATGGCATCAGGGCCGACGGCAACATCACGATCGACAACAGCGGAACCGTCACCGCCAAGGCCACCGAGGATCAGGGTATCGATGCTAACGAGAACCTCATCATAAAGGGCGGCGGCAAGGTAGAGGCAAGCTCTATCAAAGACAATGCGATTTGGGCCGACGGCAACATCGAGATCTCGGGTGGCAGCCAGGTCAAGGCAAGCTCCGAGGAAGACGCCGCCATCGACGGTAAAAACAGCCTCACGGTCACGAACGCTTCCCTCAACGCAAGTGGCGTTGGGCATGGCATCTATGTCTACAAGGGCATCACGTTCGATGGCGCAACCGTAACGGTCCGTGCAAGTGCAGGGAACGATGAAGCCAGCGCCCTCTTCACCGACGAGGACGACATCGTCATCAAGAACGGCTCGATCGTGGATGCGTTCGCAGAAGGCCAGTTCTCGACCGCAATCTTCACCAGAAACTACTACCCCAACGAAGCGGGTGGTCACATCTACATTAGTGACTCCGTTGTCAAGGCTATAGCCCGCTATGTCGAGTCCGGTAGCGACGGCCCCGATCACTACAGCAACGACCAAAGTGGCGCGGTCATTCCCGAGCATAGGGGCGTGAACATCGGCATCTTTGCCCGGACCAAGGAGGGCATCACGCCCGCGACCATCTCGATTGTCCGCAGTAAGGTCACAGCTGAGGGAGACACGGCGGCAATCTTCGCCCTTGCCGTGAGCGCGGACGGCGAGACAATCGGCACCATCGAGATCGAAGGCGCTCCCATACAGACGCCCACAGGCGGCAAGATCATTGGCTATCGCAACAAGGAAGAACTCGATGACGGCATCTTCTACGTGGTGGGTCAAACCATCGGCACGGGCGACGCTGTGATCGACTCCCCCTACAACGAAGCTGTCGCCAAGAGCACGGTCATCGCGCCTCCCGAGGAGATCAAACCCGAGGAGAAGCCAGGCGAGACCAAGCCCGAGGGTTCCAAGTCCGAGGGCACGAAGACGACCAAGACCGTTGCAGTTGCAGCCACGGGAGCCAAGACCACCGGCAAGCTCGCGGCAACCGGCGACGCCTCGAACGCAGCCATCGTGGCAGCCGCCCTTGCAGGAACAGCCGCCATCGCCGCGGGCGCCGTGGTGAGCCGCAAGCGCTCGTAAACACTTTTTCGCACGGGACGGGTGGATCGCGGCCCTTGCCTTCCTCGTCTACTTCTTCGTAGCGTAAGGGCAAGGCTGAAAAAGCTGAACAATAAAGCGCGGAGTCGCCATGCGGCCCCGCGCTTTTCTTTTAGCGCCGGTCCCTGCGCCGGCGTGCGGCCTATTTCTCCCCCATTTTGGCCATTTTGCCCTCCAAACGGCACTAACGCCGGCAACATCCAGCAGATACGCTGAATCTAGTCGTATAGGCCCTATGAGAACGGGAGCAACCATGGCAGCCTTGTTCACGACCCCCAAACGCAATGACACTACCGCCGGAACCCATGATGCCGAACCCGACGTTCACCGTCGCATAGGACTCGCGCACGGCAGCTGGCGCCGCGTGACGCGCCGCATCGTCGCGGGCGCCGTGTGCGCGCTCACGGTGAGCTCGCTGCTCATGCCGAGCGTCTCGCTCGCAGCGGAATGGGTCAAGGTCGGCGGCAACAAGTACAACACCGCAGCGAGCGACGAGGCCGGTACCTGGTCGTGGGACGGCGCCGACGACTTGAAGCTCAACAACTATAACGGCGGCGAGATCCAGGCCGCGGGCAAGCTCAACGTGAATTACTCGGGAACCAACATCGTCACTGCCGAATGGATCGAAAGCATCAACGTTTCTCATGGCACTAACGAGAATGCCGAGCTCAATATCCAAGGCGACGAGGGCGGCACGCTCAGCGTGACATCTACTGAGGACGCTATCCTCACCACGGGTAATATCAACATCGACGGAGCCGGATCCGTCAACGCCACGAGCACTGGGTTTGATGCCATCAATGCCGGAGGTGATCTCGCTATCAAAGGTTCGGGCAACGTCAACGCCACGGGTGCATCGGATGGCATCAGGGCAAACGGCAATATCACGATTGACGACAGCGGAGCCGTCACCGCCAGGGCTACCAAGGACAAGGGTATTGGAGCCGACAAGAACCTCACCATCAAGGGTGGCGGGACGGTCGAGGCAAGCTCAGCCGATGGTGAGGCCCTTTGGAGCGGCGGCAATATCAACATCTCGGACGGCAGCCAGGTCAAGGCAAGCTCCGAGAAAGACGCTGCCGTCGAGGCCAAGGGCAGCCTCGCAGCCACAAACGCCTCCCTCAACGTAAACGGTGTTGAATATGGCGTCTATGCCCACAAGGGCATCACCCTCGATCATGCAAACGTGACGGTCCGTGCAAGTAAAGGCAGATACGGTGGCGCCAACGCCCTCTTCACCTACCAGGACGACATCGTCGTCAAGAACGGCTCCACCGTGGACGCGTTTGCGGAAGGCGAGGTTTCGGCTGCATTCTCCACCAGAAACGATCGACCCAACGAGAAGGGCGGCCACATCTACATCAGCGACTCCGTTGTCAAGGTCATAGCCCGCTATGTCGAGAACGGCGACGGCCCCATCCCCTACAGCGAAAACCAAGATGGCGAGACGAGGCGCGAACCCCAAGGCGAGAACATCGGCATCATCGCCCAGACCAGCGAGGGCGTCACACCCGCAGTCATCTCGATCATCCGCAGCAAGGTAACGGCCGAAGGAGATACAGCGGCAATCTTTGCCCGTGCCATGAGCGCTGACGGCAAGACAATCGGCACCATCAAGATTGAGAACGCCGCCATCCAGACGCCCGAAGGCGGCAAGGTCATTGACTATCGCAAGCTCCGTGACGGCATCTACGAGGCAGGCCAAGCCATCGGCACGGGCGACGCCACGGTCGACTCCCTCTATATCAAAGCAGTCGCCAAAAGTACGACCATCGCACCTCCCGAGGTAGCCAAGCCGGAAGACCCCAAGCCCGACGAGACCAAGCCCGCAGAAAGTAAGCCCGCGGAGTCCAAGCAGAACCCCAAGCCTGAGGGCTCAAAGCCGACCAAGGCCGTTGCGGCTTCAACCACGAAAGCCAAGACTACCGGCGTGCTCGCGGCAACCGGCGACACCTCGGGTGCGGCCATCGTGGCAACCGTCCTTGCGGGAACAGCCGCTATCGCCGCAGGCACCATGGCGAGCCGTAAGCGTTCTTAGACGCCTCTGCGCACATGGCAGCTCCCGCGAAGGCCCCGAGCCCCAGCACCGTTTAACAACGCCACCGCCGAGCTCCCCTCCGGCGGTGGCGTTTTCCATATGCGTCCGCAGGGGATGCACGAGATTGTCTTTGGTCTAGCCCAACCGGCATACGCTGGCGTGCGACAATTGGGGCTGCCGATATCACAGCACTGAGAGAAGCCCGTCATGGAAGCGCATCAAAAGCAGATAACCGTTTATTCGAATCATACGGAAAGCGCGCCTGTCATCTACCTTCCTGTGGTCGTGGGCGACGGCAGCGAGGTTTATAAGTGTTGCCGAGAGCTCGACTGTCCGCCATTCGCCCTCGTCACCATTGGCGGGCTCGATTGGAATCGCGAGCTGAGCCCCTGGGCATGCGACGGGACCGTACGCGATGCCGAGCCTTTCGGCGGCCAAGCTGCCGATTTTCTTGATGAGCTGCTGAATCAGATAATCCCCCAGGTCGAGTCGTCGCTTCCTCAGCCGCCCACCTGGCGCGGCATTGCCGGCTACTCGCTCGCGGGCCTCTTCGCACTCTGGTCCCTCTGGCAAACCGACGCCTTTGACCGCGCCGCGAGCGCATCGGGGTCGCTATGGTTTCCCGACTTTGTCGACCGTGCCAGCACGGCCCCTTTTGCCGGCAGCCCGCAAGCCGTCTACCTGTCACTCGGCAAAAAGGAAACCAAGACGCCCAACCGCATGATGCGGCATGTACTCGACGACACACGCGCGATGGAAGCGTTGCTCGTCGAGCGCGGCATTCCAACAACGCTGGAGCTCAACCCCGGCAATCACTTTGCCCAAACCGACTTACGCATGGCCCGCGGCATCCACTGGATACTGACACATTAAAAATGGTGCCCACACGCATATACGCATGGGCACCATATCTTGTTTTAGCTGAACGCAGCTGCTACTCAGCAGCCTCCTCAAGCTCAGAGACATCAAACTCAAAGTCGTTACCCGGCAGGATGGCGTTGAGCACAATGCCCACCAGTGAGCCCACGGCAATGCCGGACAGCGAAATGGTCACGCCGCCCAGCTCCAACACGATGGCGCCGGCGGTGCTGTACGCGATGCCGAGCGAAAGCACGAGCACCAGCGCGGCAACCAGCACGTTGCGGTTGTTCTGGAAATCGACCTGGTTCTCGATGAGGTTGCGGACGCCCACAGCGCTGATCATGCCGTAGAGCACGAGCGACACACCGCCGATCACACACGCCGGCATGGCCGCAATGACAGCCGCGAACTTGGGGCAGAACGAAAGCACGATGGCGCAACACGCGGCAATTCGAATTACGCGCGGGTCGAACACGCGCGTCAGGGCGAGCACGCCGGTGTTCTCACCATACGTAGTGTTGGCCGGAGCGCCAAAGAGCGAAGCCAGAATCGTGGCAAGGCCGTCGCCGAGCAGCGTGCGATGCAGACCGGGATCGGCAATGTAGTTGCGCTCGCAAGTCGAACCGATAGCAGAGATATCGCCGATATGCTCGATCATGGTCGCGAAGGCCACCGGCATGATGGTGATGATGGCCGTCGTGGCAAGACCGCTATCGAACTGCGGCCCAAAGAGTGCAAACACGGTGTTGTCCCACACGATGGGCAGACCGACCCACGGAGCGGCGGCAACGCCCGAGAAATCAACCTCGCCGAGCGCAGCCGCAACGGCATAGCTCACCACAACGCCCAGCAAAATCGGCACGATCTTGACCATGCCACGGCCCCAGATGTTGCAGATGACGATAACGGCAACGCCAATGACAGCCACAAGCCAGTTGGTCTGGCAGTTAGCAATAGCGGAACTTGCCAGGATCAAGCCGATGGAAATGACGATGGGGCCAGTCACCACCGGCGGAAAGAAACGCATGACACGCTTGGCGCCAAACGCGCGGAAGAGCGCCGCCAGCACCGGATAGAGCAGACCGGCACAAGCTACGCCCAGGCAGGCGTAGGGCAAAAGCTCGGTCTCGCCGTTGGGCGCGATTGCGGCATAACCGGCAATAAAGGCAAACGATGAGCCCAAAAATGCCGGCACCTTACCGCGCGACAGGAAGTGGAACAGCAGCGTGCCCAAGCCGGCAAACAAAAGCGTTGCCGATACCGAGAGGCCGGTGAGCACGGGCACCAGCACGGTGGCGCCAAACATGGCAAACAGGTGCTGTAGGCCGAGCAGGAACATGCGCGGGCGGCCGAGCGACGATGCGTCGTAGATGGCATCGCTGACGGCGGGCGTCGAGGACTGGGACATGGATGTCCTTTCGAATGGAAGGGCGATCAGGCATATCGGATAACCTGCCCGAACGATACGATCCGAACCATTGTACGCGATACACTATGCCTCGCACGCGCCGCCACCTGCAAACACTAGTGCTATTTCCAAACGCGCTCGGCAATGCGCTTGACCAGCGCGATCTTTGCCCATTGCTCATCCTCGGTCAGCTTGTTGCCAATCTCGCAGCTGGCAAAGCCGCACTGAGGCGACAGATACAGGTTCTCGAGCGGCACGTACTTTGCGGCTTCACGGATGCGCTCGACGATAACATCCTCGTTCTCGAGCTCTGCCGCCTTGGTGGTTACCAAGCCCAGCACGACCTTCTTGCCGGGGGCAACGTACTTCAGCGGCTCAAAACCGCCGGCGCGCGGCGTATCGAACTCCAGGTAAAATGCATCGACATCCTCGTTTGCGAACAGGTACGGCGCGATGGGGTCATAGCCGCCCTCGAAGGCATAGGTGGAGTGGTAGTTGCCGCGGCACACATGCGTGTTGATGACCAGATCGTCGGGCTTGTCCGCGATGGCGGCATTGTTGAGCGCCACGCCCAGCTCGCTTACCTTTTGCAGGTCGACCGGGCTCATGCCGGTCTTGGACACAAAGTCAGTATCGCAGTAGATGCCCCAGGTGCAGTCATCAAACTGGATGTTGCGGCAGCCCGCGGCATAAAGGTCGGCAATCACGGTGCGATATGCTGCGGCGATGGCATCGGCGAGTTCTTCGTCGGTCTTATAGACAGCACGCAAGCTCTCCTGCTGGCCATCGCAGCGGTCGAGCGTGACTTCGGAGAACGTCTGAATCGGCGCCGGGATGGTTTGCCGTGCAACGTGGCCCTCGCCCTCAAGTGCCTTGACAAACTTAAAGTGCTCGACGAAGGGGTGGTTCTCGCCGCTGATGGAGCCGGTTACCACGGCGGTGTCGGCCGTGGTCTCCTCATCGTGGAACATATAACCCGTACGCGAGGTGCGACGCTCGATGCCATTCAGCCCCCACATAAAATCGAGGTGCCAGTAGCTGCGGCGAAACTCGCCATCGGTGATGACCTGCAGGCCGGCGGCCTTTTGCTTTGCCACCAAATCGCGAATGGCCTCGTCCTCGACGGCCTTAAGCCCCTCGGCATCAAGCGCGCCTGCCGCATAGGTAGCGCGGGCGTCCTTTACGGCCTGCGGACGAAGAAAGCTGCCGACGATATCAGCGCGAAACGGCGCGTTCAGCGTGGTTAAAGCACTCATAGATATCTCCCTTTGCATTGGTTGCTTTACTGGGACAGAGTATGAGCGCTCATATGGCCATCGCAAAATATACGTTTATAACAGTTTGATATAGATGCTTCCTATATCAGTTTGGACTGCCATAAAGAGATTTGACCCGTACAGAATGCAGCAGTCTATATGTGCTGACGAATCACGTCGATATAGGCTTGGCCGTAGCGCGTAAGCGTCGTGTTCTTGCGCGTGATGATGCCGATCTCCATGTACTCGTCTACATCGAGCGGAATCGAGATGATGCCGGGCCCGTTGAGCTCGTGACTGATCACGCCTGAGCATACCGTGTAGCCGTTGAGGCCCATGACCAGGTTGAACAACGTCGCACGGTCACGCACGCGGATATTCTTGCGGCGCTCAAAGGTCGAGGTCAGCTCCTCAGAATAGTAGAACGAGTTATAGCTGCCCTGCTCATAGGACAAAAACGGGTAGTCTTCCAAGTCCTCGAGCGTCACGCTGGAGCGGCCAGCCAGCGGATGGTCTGCACACACAAAGACGTGCGGCGTGGCGCAGAAGAGCCCTTCGAACACGAGCTCGTTGGCCGCCAGCATGCGCTCGATGACCTCGCGATTGTGCTCCGACAGATACAGGATGCCGAGCTCGCTTTTCATGTGCGCGACGTCCTCGATAATCTCGTGGGTTTGCTCCTCGCGCAGGGTAAAGTCGTAGCGCGCGGCATCGAACTCACGGATCACATCGACAAACGCATTAACGGCAAAGGAATAATGCTGGCAGCTCACACTAAAGTGCGGCACCTGCTCGGATGCGCCCTTGTACTTGCCCTCGAGCAGGTCGGCCTGGTCGAGTACCTGGCGCGCATAGCCCAAGAAGGTCTCACCTTCCTCGGACACAACGACGCCCTTGTTGGTGCGCTCAAAGATGTGCACACCCATCTCGTTTTCGAGATCGCGGATCGACGCAGTAATCGAAGGCTGCGACACAAAAAGCCGGCGCGAGGCCTCGGTGATGCTGCCACATTCGGCAACTTTGACGACATATCTGAGCTGCTGGAGCTTCATGATGGCCTCCCTAGACGTCCGCGATACCCGAACCCACCGCATCCATCTGACGCATAAAAGGCGGCATCTCCCCCGTCGCGGCGCAGGCGGCAATCTGATGCAGAGCCCCGGCAACCGCATCGTCTGCCGCAGCGCCGATATGCCAGCGTGCGGCAGCAGTGACGGCCTCGTTGGCATTGGCGACTGCAACGGAGTTGGGAACGGCATCGATCATGGGCAGATCGTTATCGGAATCACCGAACACGGCCACCTCATCGGGCGTCAGGCCCAAAGCGCGCGCCAGCTCCAGCGCAGCGCAGCCCTTGTCCCAACCGGCCGGGAGAATATCGAATAGGCGCACGCGGTTGTTGGGAAATACAAGCGAGAGCTCCGGCACCTCAGCGGCAATGCGCTCGCGCAGCTCAGCGAGCTCTTCGCGCGAGCGGGCGCTCCAGATATTCGCCTTGTATACCGGGGCATCATCGACAACAGGACGGCACGGGGCCTCTTCGCCTTTGAGCCACGCGTTGCCGCCCGACTCCATGGCGCGACGAACGCGCTCGGGATCGCTCGTCACGCAATAGGCATCGTTGCCCCAAAAGTCATCACCCAGGCTGTAGACCTTCAGGTACGTATCGTCGGTCTCCTGCTCCAAGTAGTCAGCCAAGCGCATAAGGGCGGCGTTGTCGGTCGCATGCGAGGCTACCGCCTCACCGTCCACAAACATGACCTGGCCGTTACAGAACGCGCCAGTCGAGAAGCACTCGGAACGATTTTTGAACATCCAGCCCATCGCGGACGGCTGACGGCCCGAAACCGGGCCAAAGTGCAGACCCGCCGCCCGCATGGCATGAATGCCCTCGATGGCGTAGTCGCTAGCGCCGTCATGCCCGGCTGGAATCAGCGTATCGTCCATATCGGTCAGCACAAGTTTAATCATAAGGCCCCCATTCGTATCGGTCCTACCTATTGTAACGACCTGCCAAAATAAACCTGTCCCTTTTTGGCAGGTGCGCTAGTATAGGGAACAACAGATTCGATGCGGGAGTGCCGGCGGTGCAAACCACAAGGCTGAGAGGGCATGGGGCCCAATCCTTTGAACCTGTCAGTTAATGCTGGCGTAGGGAGCATGCCGCCTTTACAGGGGCGCTGTCTATGCACAGCGCCCCTTTTCTATGCCAAGGAGGCATGTGCAGTGATTGATTCGGAACAGCTTAAGCAGCATATGGTCAAGGCCGTGGAGGAGATTCGCGCCACCAATCCGATGGCCGGCTCCATCACCAACACGGTGACGATCGACTTTGTCGCCAACGCACAGCTCGCCGTGGGCGGATCGGCCGCCATGGTCTATCTGCCCGACGAAGGCGAGGCACTCGTTGCCGGCGGCGGCGCCATCTATCTCAACATGGGCACGCTCTTCCCCATCTACGAGCAGACGATTCCCCGAGCGGCCAAGGCGGCACACGACGCCGGCAAGCCCTGGGTGCTCGATCCGGTGGGCCTGGGCATCGGTAGCCTGCGCACCCAGCTGGTAAACGAGCTCAAGCAGTACAAGCCCGCCATCGTGCGCGGCAATGCCTCCGAGATCATTGCGCTCGCCGGCCTGTGGGGTCTTGAGGGCGAGGCGGCCGATCTGAGCCGCGTACGCGGCGTCGATACCACCGACACGGTCGACGCCGCCCGCGATGCCGCCGTGGCGCTCGCCCGCTACACCGGCGGCGCCGTGGTCGTCTCGGGCGAAGTCGACCTGATTACCGACGGCACGACCGTGGCCAAGTCCCACGGCGGCAGCCCGCTCATGTCCAAGATCACCGGCTGCGGCTGCTCGCAGGGCGGCGTGCTGGCCGTGTACGCCTGCGCCGCCGACCCGTTTACGGCAGCCGTCTGCGGCACCGCCGTCTACAACGTTGCCGGCACGCGTGCCGCCGCCGTCGCCGATGCCCCGGCAAGCTTTAAGGTCGCCTTTATCGACGAGCTCTACCGCGCGACCGCCCAGGACATCGCCGATAACCAACTCGAGCTCGAGGAGGCATAAGCCATGTCCGAGCCCGCAACCAATGCCGGCATGAACACACTCGTCGCCGTGGCCATCGCCCCGTGCGGCACCGGCGATGAACTGTCCGCCGAGGTCGCCGAGGTCGTGCGCGTCATTCGCGAGAGCGGCCTTCCCAACCGCACCACCTCGATGTTCACCGAGATCGAGGGTGACTGGGACGAGGTCATGCAGGTCGTGCGCGACGCAACCTTTGTGTTGGCGAGCAAGGGCATCCGCACCGAAGTCGTGCTCAAAGCCGATATTCGACCCGGATTTACCGACACCATGACCGGCAAGCTCGAGCGCATGGAAGCACAGATCAAAAAGCAGGAGGAAGCACGATGAGCATCCGCGACAACCTTGATATCTCGGCCTATCTGGTACTCGGCCCCGAAAACACGCTCGGGCGTCCCGTGGGCGATGTGGTGGCCCAGGCGCTCGACGCAGGCTTTACCTGCATCCAGGTGCGCTCCAAGGTGGCAAGTGCCCGCGAGATCATCGCGCTGACGGGCGACGCCGCGCAGGCAATCGCACAGGCCGGCAAGACCGGTCAGGTCGCCCTGCTGATCGACGACCGCCTGGACTGCGTACTCGCCGCGCGCGAGCAGGGCATCGCTGTCGACGGCGTGCACGTTGGCCAGAGCGATATTCCCGTCGAGGTCTGCCGCAAACTTTTGGGCCCCGATGCCATTGTGGGCCTTTCGGCCCGTTGCGAGGAGATGCTCGAGTACGTCAAGACCGCCGACATGAGCCTGGTCGACTACCTGGGCATCGGCCCGCTCCACGAGACCGAGACCAAGCGCGACTGCGGACGCGCGGCCGACGGCTCTATCATCACCAAGAGCTTTGAGGACTTGGCCGCACTCCACGCGGCAAGCCCCGTGCCCATCGTGGTGGGCGGCGGCGTCAAGACGGCCGACCTGCCACAGCTCAAGGCCACCGGCGTCGATGGCTTCTTTGTGGTGAGCGCCGTCTGCAGTGCCGACGACCCCTACGCCGCCGCCAAGGAGCTCGTCGATACCTGGCAGCAGGCATAGGCTCAAGCCGAGCAGCCGATTCGCAGCCTCATATCTTCAGCGATGGAAAGCGCATCCCAGTTTGGACCTCCATTCCGGGATGCGCTTCCCGCCGAGATGGCGGCAGCAGCCTCTACCCTGCCAGATATGTCTCCAGTGCCGGCAAGGTTGCCTCCGCATCGCGGCGGCCGATCTGATAGATGCGTTCGAGTTCATCGGGCTCGCGGCACAGCGACGGCACTTTCACCGATTCGCTCGGCCGCACCACAAAGATTTCGCCGGCAGCCTCACGACGTGCCAAGTCATCGAGCGTGGCATTGTAGACCTCATGCCGATGCTCAAGCGCTGCGACAAACTCCGGATAGTGACGGAACGCGCGACGCAGCATGGGCATCACGCTGTTGGGCTGCTTCACAAAGCCCTCCGGCTGCGTGAGCACCACGATATTGCGGTCATACCCCTGCGCAAACAGCCATGCACTGGGAATAGAATCAGCCACGCCGCCATCCAGGTACTTGCGGCCCTCAATGGCGACAGGACGCGTCGCCACGGGAATTGCCGACGACGCCCGGATCCACTCGATATCGCGCTCGTCGCCATAGGGCAGGTCATGGTAGACGGCCTTGCCCGTCTCGATATCGGTACACACGCACGTAAATCGCATGGGGCAGGCGCGATACGCCTCCAAGTCGATGGGATCGCGCTCGATAGGCACCTCGTGATAGGCAAAATCGGCATTGAACATATCGCCAGTTCGCAGCCAGCTTACTACACCTGCATAGCGTTTATCGGCGCAATAGGCCTTGTTACTGTCTCTTATACACATCTGACGCTGCCGAC
>URNC01000053.1 GCA_900549065.1 uncultured Collinsella sp.
ACGAGATGCAGCGTAGTCTCGTGGGCTCGGAGATGTGTATAAGAGACAGAACCGGTATGACCTGCCAAGCCCAGGAACTCGCCGCGACGCACCGTCAGCGATACATCGCGCAGCGCCCACGGGCTGCTGGGGTCGTTTCCCCAGAGAGCCTGTTTGCTCGATTTGTCCGCAGTGGCCGAGCGCTTATGCCAACGGCGGCGCTCGCGCGGACTGAGCGAATAACTATACGAAACATGGGATAGCTCGATGACGGGCTCCGACGCGTTGCCCTCGTTGTCTACCGGAACAGTGCCGTCAGCGATTTCCGACTGGGATACGGAAGACTGCCCCGCGATGCCTGCCCCACTTCGCTCGGCATAAGCCTGCGCAATCTCGGCGACCATATCCGCCTCACGCACCTGCGCGTGAACGGGCACGCCCTTCGTACGAAGCGCCATGCCCAGACGACACGACTCCGGCATATCCAGGTTGAGCTGCGCAAGCTCATCCGCCCGCGTCAAAATTTCCTCGGGCGTACCGAGCATGGCAACGTGCCCCGCCCGAAACACCGCGACACGATCGGCCTCGGCGGCTTCTTCCATAAAGTGCGTAATCATCACGATGGTCATACCGCGAGCGTGCAACGCGCGGCAAGCCTTCATGAGGCCCTTACGTCCACGCGGATCGAGCATCGAGGAAGCCTCGTCCAAAATGAGAACGCGCGGTTCCATGGCAAGCACGCCGGCAAGCGCCACGCGTTGCTTTTGGCCACCCGAAAGCGCATGGGTCTCGTGGCGCTCAAAGCCCACCAGGCCCACGCCCTTCAGCGCCTCACGTACGCGCTGCGCAATTTGCGCCGATGGCACGCCAAGGTTTTCGGGGCCAAACGCAACGTCATCTTCGACAAGCGTTGCCACCAGCTGATCATCGGGATTCTGGAACACCATGCCCGCGGTCGAACGAATGTCGTAGACCAGCTCGGGGTCGGACGCATCCATGCCGTTGATGCGTACCGTGCCCGCATCGGGCTGCAACAGTGCATTCAGATGCTTGGCAAACGTCGACTTGCCCGACCCATTGCCACCGAGGATGCAGAAAAACTCGCCGTCCTCGATATTCAGATCGACGCCGTCGAGCGCCGGTACGGCACCGTCATAGCTAAAGGAAACGCCCCGACACTCAATCATGCGCGGCCTTTGACCTGGTCCTTTTTAGGCGTGATGAGGTTGGAGACCGCTTTATACACCGCCAGTGTCAACACCGAGTTAAGCACGGTCTTGATAAGGTTGAACGGCAGCACGGCAGGAATCATGAGCGGGGCGATCACATCGACCGAGCCATACCAGAACCATACGCCAATGGTAAGGTTTGCGACCATAGACAACGCCGTAGCGGCAATAACACCGAGCACCAGGCCAATCACGGCACCCTTATAGGTATGTATCTTCTGATAGACGATAGCCGCAGGCAGAATGTAGCCCAGCGTGGCAACCAGGTTCATAAGCGCGCCGACCCAGTCACCCGTGGTGAGCGCATGGATAACGATAGCCATAGCGGCAACAGCAGTGCCGGCGCCAGGACCATACGCAAACCCGCACACCATCGCCGGTACCAGCGACGGGTCATACGTCAAAAACGGCGCCGAAGGAAGGATAGGCAGCTGCACGTACATAAACAGGGCGCCCAAGGCGCACATCAACGCCATGGTAACGAGCTGATTGGTGCTCCACCTATTCGTGTTCTCAAAATGGATATGCTGCGACTGTTCAGACATAAGATCACCTGCCTCTTTCATCCGGACTCTAACCGTTGGTACTGGGATCTCACCAGTTCAGCCGACATGCGAACCAACGCACACACGGGTCGCGGACTCATCGGCTCGGTCGCAGACGCCTCGCCTGCGCCACGGCACCCCTTTGGCACCGCCCGATTTACCGCCAGTGGGGAATTCCACCCCGCCCTGAAACAGCACTTGCAAGTGTAGCACCAGTAGGCTTTCGCGCAAGTATGCCAAGGGTAATTTATGGTAGGGAAACGCCCCACAAATACGCCCGGGATAGAGCGGCGCAACAACAATGCTGCAGCACGCTAACAACTGATCGCAGACAAGTACGAAAGATCAAGAAGGGCAGTCAACACAGAATTCCCCGAAGTGCAAAGGGCGCGATTCCACAATCTAACCCGAATTCCACCACAAATTGCTGAGTCAATGGATGTAGACTCAAGCCAGACAGAGAAATTAGGTTTTCCGCCATCTCCCTGTCCTCCGTTTTTTGAAGACCTCCGACAGTGGCTCCAATCTTTAGCCGGAGTACCACAGCTCGGGGGTCAATTCATGTAGCAGGAGATATCATGACAAGAACCGCTGTCCTAATCGATGGAAATTTCTTCCTGAAACGAGCGCGCAGGCTATGGGGAGACACTTCACCCGAAAAGCGCGCATCGGAATGTCATGCCTATGCCCTGCGGCACATATCCGCTAAACGAAAGATGACGCTAGAATACGGCGACCGCTCCCTATACAGAATCTTCTTCTACAACTGTCCACCACTAGAAAACGGCACTTTTAAGCAGCCCTGGGACGAACACAATACCGTGTTCAGCCGGAAGCATCCCTCCAATGTATGGATGTCCGATTTCCACGCAGCCCTCGGGGAGAAGAGGAAAGTTGCGATGCGCATGGGCGAACTACGCTCAGCGAACGCGCATTACAACTTGAAACAAGAATCGCTCAAGAAGCTACTCAAGGGTGAGTTGACAACAACCGACCTCGGGCAGGAAGATTTCACCCTCGTTGGGTTAAAGCAATCCGGTGTTGACATGAGAATCGGACTCGATGTCGCCTCGCTCGCCCATGGGAGAACTGTTGATCAAATCGTTCTCATAGCTGGTGACACAGACTTCATCCCAGTCGCAAAAACGGCCAGAAGGGCAGGACTCGATTTCCTAATCGATCCGATGGGCCACCATCTGCCTAGCGAGCTCATTCTTCAATCTGATGGCATCGAAGATATATCGAATGAGTTCGATCCTGCCAAAGTCAGATAGCAAGTAAGGGGCCGTCCCGCGGGACGGCCCCTTTCATAAACCTCGAGCAAGCCGTCTACCCAAGAACTTGCAAGACGCGAGTCGAGACGAGCCCGCCACTCAATTGAGCAGACAGTCGATTAAAGTCGAACAAATGAAAGATTTCGAAAAGTTGAACAATAATTCAGCACAAAAAGGACCCCTTGTCCGCGGCTCCAAAGGAGCAGGACAAGGGGTCCCAATCTAACCGAGGACGTTCCGGAGAGAAGTCCCCGTCACGCCCCCGGATTCCCGGTGGGAGTTCTAGACCTTGTCGGCCTTAGTACATACCGCCGCCCTGCTGACCAGCGGTGGCAGCAGCGATAGCGTCCTCAAGCTGAGTGTTCTTGGGCACATCGGAAACGGTGGCCTCGGTGATGAGGATCAGGCTGGCGACAGAAGCAGCGTTCTGCAGGGTGACGCGGCTGACCTTGACGGGGTCGAGGACGCCCATCTCGATCATGTCGCCCCACTCGCCGTTGGCAGAGTTGAGACCCTGGCCGGCGGGCAGCTCGGCGACCTTGTCGACCACGACAGCGCCCTCAAAGCCAGCGTTCTTGGCGATGGTGGCGACCGGAGCGGTCAGAGCCTTCTTGACGATGTCGACGCCGATCTTCTCCTCGGGGTCATCGATCTCGACGGCATCGAGCGCAGGAGCAGCGTCCATGAAGGCGACGCCGCCGCCAGCGACAATGCCCTCCTCGACAGCAGCGCGGGTTGCCTGCAGGGCGTCCTCGACGCGATGCTTGATCTCCTTGAGCTCGGACTCGGTAGCAGCGCCGACCTTGATGACGGCAACGCCACCGGAGAGCTTGGCCAGGCGCTCCTGGAGCTTCTCGCGGTCGAAGTCAGAGGTGGTGTTCTCCATCTCGCCCTTGATCTGAGCGATGCGGGCGTCGATGGCCTCCTTGGAGCCAGCGCCACCGACGACGACGGTGTTGTCCTTGGAGATGGTGACGGACTTAGCGGTACCGAGCATATCGGCGGTGATGTCAGCGACCTTCACGCCCAGCTCGTCCAGAGCGGCCTGGCCACCGGTGAGGACGGCGATGTCCTCGAGGATGCGCTTGCGGCGATCGCCGTAGCCCGGGGCCTTGACGGCGCAGACGTTGAGAGCGCCACGGATCTTGTTGAGGACCAGGGTCGGCAGTGCCTCGCCGTCGATGTCCTCAGCGATGATGAGCAGGCCACGGCCAGCGCGCTGGACAGCCTCGAGAACGGGCATGATGTCCTGGACGCTGGAGATCTTCTGGTCGGTGATGAGGATGTACGGATCCTTCATCACGGCCTCCATGCGGTCGTTGTCCGTGACGAAGTAAGCGGAGACATAGCCCTTGTCGAACTGCATGCCCTCGACGGTGTCGATGGTGATGTCGAACGTCTGGGAATCCTCGACGGTGATGACGCCGTCCTTGCCCACGACCTCCATGGCCTCGGCGATCTTCTCGCCGACCTCGGGGTCACCAGCGGAGATGGTGCCGACGGAAGCGATCTGCTCCTTGGTCTCGACCGGCTTGGCCTGCTTCTTCATCTCGGCGACGGCGGCGTTTACAGCCTTGTCGATGCCGCGACGGATGGCCAGCGGGTTGGCGCCGGCGGCGACGTTGCGCAGACCGTCGTTGACGATAGCCTGAGCGAGCAGGGTTGCGGTGGTGGTGCCGTCACCCACGGTGTCGTTGGTCTTGGTGGCAACCTCCTTCACCAGCTGAGCGCCCATGTTCTCGATGTTGTCCTCGAGCTCGATCTCCTTGGCGACGGAAACGCCGTCGTTGGTGATGGTCGGGGCACCGAACGTGCGCTGCAGCGCAACGTAGCGACCCTTGGGGCCCATGGTGACGGTAACGGCGTCGGCCAGAGTGTTGACGCCCTTGGCGAGCTTAGCGCGGGCATCGGTGTTGAACGTAATGTTCTTTGCCATGGTAAGTAATCCTCCAAAAGAAATGTGACTCGCGTCGCCGCTTCCGAGTCCTATGCGGCAGGCGCGTTCAAAGACGAATCAGAGATTCCGACGAGACTAGGCCTCGACGACAGCGTAGATGTCGTCGGCGCGCATCAGCAGATACTTCTCGCCGTCGACCTTGACCTCGTTGCCACCGAACTTACCGTAGATGACAACGTCACCGACCTTGACGTCCATGGGGATGCGCTCACCCTTGTCGTTGACCTTGCCGGCGCCCACGGCAACGATGGTGCCACGCTGCGGCTTCTCCTGAGCGTTGCTGGCAATATACAGACCAGAAGCGGTCTTCTGCTCGGCCTCGTCGGGCTTGACCAGAACACGATCTGCAAGCGGCTTCAAAGACGACATGCTTGTCTCCTCCTTTTTGGGCCGCGCGGTTATACCACGCGAATTAACCCTTTTTGTTTGCGTACGCGTTGAATGGTACCCACGAATGGCAGGTTATACAACACGGAGTCAAAAAATCTTATTTTTTGGCACTTAGATTTTCTGAATGCCGGGGGATAACTTAGCAGTGGCTCCCGGGGCGGACCGGAGGGCATGAAGTTTGCTGCTCTACAGTCCTGCGCAAGACGGAAAGCACATTAAGTGCTTTCCTTTGCGTGCGGAACTCGCGACAAACTTCATGCCCTCCGGTCCGCCCCGGGAGCCAGGTTGACTAATTCGGCCCCGGCATTCAGAAAAGTCAGTGCAGCAAAATGGCGATGCGGATGGAATGCACAAGATAGGGGCACGTTCTTGGGACGCGCTCTTTTAAGTTGCGGTGGAATAGTTCCTGTATTTGGGCTTGAAGGCCGATTTTAGGGACTATTTCACCGCAACTGAGGGGTGGGATGTGGAGTTAACGCTCGTAGATCAAGTTACCTGCCAGGTAGGTAGCCTGAACCTTGGTGGCCTGGAGCTCTTGGGGGTCGATGGTGAGCGGGTTTTGGTCCAGGACTACCAGGTCGGCGTATTTGCCTGGCTCCAAGCTGCCGAGGTTTTGCTCGTCGCCTGCCGCGTAGGCGCTGCCCAGGGTGTAGTTGCGCAGAGCTGTTGCCGCATCGATACGCTCGCTCGGTAACCAGCCGCCCTCGGGCCAGTGGCTTTTGGGGTCTTGGCGCGTGATGGCCGTGTAGAGCACGTTCATGCTGGTAACGGCTGTGATGGGACTATCGGTGCCGAAGGCTTGGCGGATGCCGCGCTGCTTATAGGTCGCAAACGGCCACATGATGCGGCTGCGCTCCAGGCCCAGGTCGCGCTCCGGTCCACCCGGGTCGAGTGTAATGTGGCAGGGCTGGCTCGAAGCAACCACGTTGAGCTTGCGCAGGCGATCGATGTCCTCGGGCAAGAGGTTCTCCAGATGCTCGAGCGTGTTATGACTGTGCTGGGGCAGGCCATACAGTTCGGCGGCCTCCTCAAAGATATCGAGCGCGGCATGGATGGCACCGTCGCCGATGACGTGGATGCGCACGGTGTGACCACGCTCCGCGGCAGCGAGGACCAGCTTGCGCATACGCTCGGCAGGAACCGTCAGGCGACCTTGGTCGCCCGGGAAGCGCGGATTGGTATAGGGCTCGGTGAGATACGCCGTATGCTCGCTCGACACGCCGTCGAAGAACTGTTTAAAGCCTGGCGCCGAGAGCAGCGCGTTGTTCGCGTAACGTACCTGCAGCTCTTCCAAGCGCGATTGGTCATCCAGCAGCGTGGGAAACAAATGGGCTCGGATGCCCAACTTGCCGGCTGCCTGCAGTTTGTCGTAGACGTCGTCGCGGATAAAATCGCAGCCCGGCATGGGCATGAGCGACATATCGCATATCGAGGTGATGCCCTGCTCGGCCATCCGCCTCATTTGATCGGCGTAAGCGCTTGCGATGCGATCCTCGCCCAGCCACTCAAGGCAGCGCGGTAGCAGCTGCATGGCAGCCGCCTCGTGAGCAATACCCGTGAGCTCGCCGTTTGCGTCCTTGTCGTAGCTACCGCCCGCTGGTGGCTCGCTGTCGCGCGTGACGCCGAGTGCATCGAGTGCGCGGCTGTTGAGCCACAGCGTGTGCCCGTCGCCCGAATACATAACACAGGGACGATCGGGGAATGCCACATCGAGCGACGCCTTGGTAGGATGCTCGGGCGGGTCCCAACGGTAGTCGCGCCAGCCCTGCGTCACAACCCAAGCGTCGTCGGGCAGGTCCTGGGAAAACTCGAGCGCATGTTGCACCAGCGCCGCCTCGGACGTGCCCATATCCATGAGCATGTACGGCGAGGAACCGACCGAGGTATGGAAGAAGTGCAGATGAGCGTCATGGAAACCGGGGCAGACAAACTGCTCGCCGTAGTCGATAACCGACGTAACGGCAGGAGCGGCGGCGATCACGTCATCGGGCGCACCGACTGCGACGATACGGTCGCCTGCGATGGCAATCGCCAGCTCGCGGGTGGTATCGATGCCGTCTTGCGCGGTAAAGACGTTCTTGGAGCGGATAATCCGATCGATATGTTGCATGGGCATCCCCATCTCTGGCAGGAAATTCAACACCCCCGAGTGTACTCCCCCGCCCTTGTAACAAAACCCCAAGCGGCAAACGGCAACTTTACCAGCCCTAGCGGCAGGTGGCATACTGGAGAGAGCCTGTACGATTTTGCGATCAACCCAGCAAGGAGCAAATCGACCATGACGAAGACCAAGGCACAGCAGATTATGGCGGCGACCGAGGCTCGCGCGGCTGACGACGTCACCGCGGCCATCCAAGATATCGCTACCGAGTTTGAACCATATATCATCAAGCAGCGCCGGCACTTCCATAAGCACCCGGAGCTGAGCCTCGCCGAGGAGCGCACGACCTCCGACATCGCCAACCAGCTCGACGCCATGAATATCCCCTACGAGCGTCCCCTTAAGACGGGCCTGGTGGCAACGCTTCGCGGCACCGCGCCCGACGCCTATCGCGAGGACGGCACGCCACGCCGCCGCATCCTGCTGCGCGCCGATATCGACGCCCTGCCCGTTACCGAGCAGACTGGCGAGGAGTTCGCCAGCGTCAACGAGGGCTGTATGCACGCCTGCGGCCACGACTGCCATATCGCCATGATGCTCGGCACGCTGCAAATCCTGCGCCATATGACCGACGACATCCACGGCGAGGTCCGCATCGCCTTCCAGCCCAGCGAGGAAAACGGCCAGGGCGCCAAGCTCATGATCGGCACGGGTGTGCTCGACGGCGTCGATGGCGCCTACGCCGCGCACATCTGGAGCGAGGTCGACGCCGGCACCGTGAGCTGCGAGCCCGGACCGCGCATGGCCAATACCGACTGGTTCCGTATCGACGTACGCGGCACCTCGTGCCACGGCGCCATGCCCCAGCGCGGTCACGACGCCGTTATGGTGGCCGCAGAGATCGTCAACGCCCTGCAGACCATCGTCTCGCGCGAGATCAGCCCCTACGAGCCGGCTGTCATCACCGTCGGCGAGCTGCACGGCGGCACCGCACGCAACGTTATCGCCGGCACGGCCTACCTCGCCGGCACGGTGCGCACCTACGGCGATTCGACCCACGAGGAAATGCCGGAGCTCATGCGCCGCATCGTGGAGCATACCGCGGCCGCCTTGGGCGCCGAGGCAGAGCTCACCGACTACACCATCGCCAACTACAAGGTCGAAAACGACGCGGCCTCGAGCGAGCGCTGCCGTCAGGCTGTAATTAAGTGTCTGGGCCCCGCCGGCCAAGGCCATTATCGCGGCACGCTTTCGGGCGAGGATTTTTCGGAGTACCTGCGTCGCGTACCGGGCGTGCTCGCCTTTGTAGGTACGCGCAACCCCAAGATTGGCGCCACGTACGCCCAACATTCCTGCTTCTACAAGATCGACGAGACCGTGCTGGCAAAGGGCTCCATGGTGGCCGCCCAGTATGCTATCGACTTTTTGGCCGAGCCCACGCAAGAGGAGCTCGACGGCCCCGCGATTACCGCGGTCGCCGAAACCAACCCCGATCTGGCCGCCAAGTTGCGCTCTGCCAAGGCGACGACCGCCGAGGCTCGCGACGCCATCCATGATGCCCGAACGGCTCGCCATGCCGCGATCAAGGGCATCCACGACGCACGCGCTGCTGCACGCCGTGAGGAGAAGCACGACGAGTAATCGATTCGCTGGCATCTCGCAGTCATAGCCACATCGCGATGTCAAAGCGGGGGCGGACGTTTCGACACGTCCGCCCCCGCTCATTCTTCAAGCGCTATTTCTACTATTTCTACCCCGTCCCCAAATGGCAGACGGCATGACTACTCGTCCTGAGGTTCCTCGTCGGAGCTTGGCTCGGACGCCGACTCAGGTGCAGGTGCCGGCTCAGGCTCAGGCTCAGGCGCAGGCTCAAGCTCAGATGCCGTCTCAGACTCGGGCGCCGGTTCAGGCTCGGGCGCCGGCTCAGGCTCGGTCGCGGGAGCGGGTGCAGGTGCCGGCTCAGGCTTGGGCTCGGGCTCAGGCGCGACATCCGGAGAGCTGTAACCCGAGGGAGCGGACTTCTTCTCGAAGGGCAATACAAAAGTCAGGACGTCGTCCTTATCCTCATCGGCCCACTCGCTTGCATAGCGTGCGGCCCAATAGCCAACGGCACGGTGCTTGAGCATCTTGCCAAAGACCGTAAGAAATACGGTGACGAAAGCGACCAGCACCAAGAACAGCGCGAGCGTGACGCCACCGCCGGTAACAATTGCCTCAATACCCGTAGGACGATAGTAGTAGCTATACATACCGACAGAGGCAATGGCGCCAAAGACGACCGTCAAGATCCATGTGACAACGTTGGCGACCAGGCCCGTCAAAAACTCGGGAAGGAACGAAGCACAGAACAGCTTGGTCTTGTTGTGCTTAAACGCCGCCCAGACCTTATCGAGCGAAAACGCGCTCTCGACACGCCCGGTCACCGCAAAGTGCATCACGGCGATGTCGGCGAACATCTTAAAGAAGACACCCAGAATCGCCGAGGCAATTAGCGCCAGGACAAGCAGGCCGAGCGAACCGAACAGCGCAGCCTCGAGCGCATAAGAGCCGTAATAAGAATACGAGCCCGCGGCGCCAATTACCACGCCCTCCACCAGCGAAAGCACTACACCGATAACGGGAATGGCAGCGATAACCTCGAGCACGACCGAAATAACGCTCGAAAAGACTCCGAGACCAAACGACGTGGAACGCATCAGCGGACGATCCATGCCGTCATCGATCTTAAGCGACAGATCGCGACCCCACTCGATGCCAAAGCCGGAACCGCACACGCTCGCAATGCAAGCTGCCAAAAAGCCGATGGCAGCCGCAATGCCGCCAATAACGGGAATAAACAACACGAGCACTGACACAACGCAAATCAGCGCCGGCAAAAACGCGATTTGGCATACACGCTGAAGCACGCCCGGAGTCTTGGTCATATCTTGGAACGCCTGAGCCACACAGCCCTTTGGCGCATTCGCCACGGGCGGTTGCGGAACAAACTGCTGGGGCTGAGGCTGTCCCTGGGGAGCGGGGCCAGCGGCACCGGCATTAGGAGCACCACACACGCCGCAGAACTTGTCGTTATCGCCCATGGGGGCGCCGCACTGCGAGCAGAACATAGAATCATCCCTTCGTATCTTGAACGAATCACTTGGATCGCAAACGTTGTCTTTAGCATCATTATTGCCCAATGTGGGGTCAAATACTCAAAGATGACCGATTTGCAAGGTACACGGCGCCAGCAGGCGGTTCGTTGAATACGTCTGTGCTAGTTCGTTCCGCGGAAGCCCTTGCCGACGATCTCGGAGCTGTCGACAATCGTGATAAAGGCACCCGGATCGACCTCGCGCGCATAGCGGCGCAGTTGCACGGCCTCGCGACGGCTCAGCACGCTCATGATCACCGTCACGCACTTGCCCGAGAAGGCACCGTAACCGCGGCTGATGGTCGCCGTGCGGTTGAGATGCTTGACGATAAACTCCTCGACCTTAAGGGGCTCGGAACAAATGACTGTGCAGACCTTACGAAGGTGAATGCTCTCGATGGCCTTGTCGACCACAAGCGTCTTGGCAAACAGGCCGAGCACGCAATACAGACCGACACGCGGGCCATACAAAAAGGCCGCGATGGCCACGATGCCGATATCGACCAACAGCAGTGCGCGACCAATCTCGAGCGTGGTGCGGCGTTTGAGGATCATAGCGAGAATGTCCGTGCCGCCCGTCGAGGCGCCAATATCAAAGACAATGGCGCTGCCGAGCGCCGGCAGGATCACGGCAAAGCACAGGTCAAGCCACATATCGCCCGTCATCGAGACATCAGTCGGGATAAAGAGCTCAAACAGCGAAACATAGGCCGAAAGCGCAAACGAGGCGAAGACGCTCCAAAGAATCGCCTTGCGCTCCAAAAAGATAAAGCCCAAGACGACGAGAACCGCGTTGATAATCCACATAAAAACGCCGACGGGCAGGGTCGGGAACAGCGTGGACAGAATGACCGACACGCCCGAGGTGCCGCCAAAAGCAAAGTGATTAGGGGTTTTAAACGCAACGATGGCGAAGGCCGTAAGAATCAGGCCCAGATTGAGCTCGGCAAAAAAGCGCGGGAAGCCCGGCTCCTGGCTGCGCTTTTGACCGACACGCTCGCCGCGCTCGATATCGGTGCGATCAACCACGCGCTCCATCGGCACCACGGGAGGACGATGCACCTCCTCGGCAGCACGCGATGCCGCCTCTGCCGCGGCGGCCTCAATCGCCCATGCCTTGCTTTCTGTTTCGTGCTCGTCGGCCATTACGGCAACCCCTCGTTAACAATTTGGAAACAATGCGCCCATTAGGGTAACGCGGAACGCGACGATTGCAACCCCTAGTTAGACGAGCGGTATGCCCACATCGGGGGGCATACAAATAACGGCCGGCCACGCTTTTGCTTGCGCGGTCGGCCGTTTAACGTTTTCGCAGATAAAGCCTGCCAAAACAAACCTGTCCCTTTTTGGAAGGTTACTCGTGCTGGCTGGTGCGGTGCTCGTACTCCTCGGGGGTGATGCTGTCTCTTATACACATCTCCGAGCCCACGAGACTACGC
>URNC01000054.1 GCA_900549065.1 uncultured Collinsella sp.
TCTACACCTAAGCCTTCGTCGGCAGCGTCAGATGTGTATAAGAGACAGATATGGCTCCCATCCCGTTTCCATTTAATGTTCTAGGCGATTATAACGGAGCCCGCCCTCCCCGATACCCAGACCATCAACAGGCACCAACCAAACACGCCCACCGCAACCACCGGGGACCCGGGGTAGATCATTTGGGACGGGAAACAAGGCACTCAGCACCAACAATGAAAACGTCACAGGCAAAGCCAAAGCCAGCGAACGGGCACCAGAGCGAGCAAGCTACCCCCTGCACCAACAATGGCAGCGCCGCAGGTGGAGCAAAAGTCAGCGAAAGCCCGCCAGAGCGAGCAAGGTGACGTGAAAGAGGAGGGCATAGGCCTTTTGGCCATGCCCGACGATTGAACGTCAGATTGCCGCTCTGGCGGGCTTGCAGCGTCGAGTGGTTCCGGCGTTTGGTAAAACGCCGGAACACAAGAGCGCCCCCTCCCGCGCACGGAACGGAAGGGGGCTAAAGGTAGGAGTCTACCGGTGGGTTTACCCCACCGGACAGACGATGACCAGGTGATCCTCTACAGGATCGTCAAGGTTTCCGTGGGGTACCCGTTGGGTACTTAGATCAACACGCAGGCGACGGTCAGGATGATGGCGCAGACGACAGAGAGCGCGACGATGAGCTTAAGGGCAAACTTGAGCCAGGTCGTCCACTCGATCTTGGCCAGGGCGAGACCGCCCATGATGGCGCCGGAGGTCGGGGTGAACAGGTTCACGACACCGATGGCGGCGGAGAAGATCATGACCATGACCTCAGGCGAGAAGCCGAGCTTAACAGCCAACGGTCCCATGATGGGCATGGAGACGGTGGCCATACCGGAGGTCGAGGGGATCAGGAAGGACAGGCCGAAGTAGACCAGGAAGCTCATGGGAGCGAAGATCACGCCGGACAGGCCAGCCAGAGCATTGGCGGCAGCGTCGAGGACGAAGACGTCGAGGCCGGTGTTAGCCATGAGGACGGAGATACCACGGGCGAGGGCGATGACGAGAACAACGGACATCATGTCGGCAGCGCCGGTGATAAAGGTGTTAACGATCTGCTTCTCGGACAGGCCACCGATGATACCGATCAGGACGGCCATAAGGAAGAACCAGGTGGAAGCCTCGTCGAAGTACCACTGGCCAATGGGCAGGCCGGTGATCAGGGCAGACCAGCCCTGGACGACGGCGTTACCGTCGGCGTCGTAGACAGCGCCAGCTTCGAAGAAGTTAGCGACGCCCTCGTTGAGGTCGGCCAGCGGAATGAAGCCGACGATCATGACGACGAAGGTGAAGGCGAAGGCTATCAGAACACCCTTCTGACGACCGGTGAGCTTGACCTCCTTGTGGACCTCGGAAGCAGCCTTGCCGTGAGCCTCTTCGGCGTCCTTGAGCTCCTGCATCGACAGGATGGTGGAACCCTTGTCAGCCTTGACCTTCTTGGCGTAGCTCATCACGAAGAAGATGGACATAGCGGTAGTGACAATCCACAGGACGGCACCGAGGCCGATGATGATGGACTGGTTGACCTCAATGCCAACGCCGGTCAGAGCGTCGACGGCAGCGCCGACGGCGAACGGGTTAACCGTGGAGCCCAGGCAGCCGCAGCCAGCGCCGAGCAGGACGGTAGCGGCACCGACCATGGGGTCGAAGCCAGCGGCCATCATGGTAGCGGCGAGCAGGGCGTAGAAGGGAACGGTCTCCTCGCACATACCATAGGTGGTACCACCGAGGGAGAAGATGAGCATCAGCACGGGAATGAGCATAATCTCGTTGCCCTTAAGCTTCTGCACCAGAACGGCGATGCCGTTGTCCAGGGCGCCGGTCTCGGTCATCATACCGAGGAAGCCGCCCAGGATCATAACGAAGAGGCAGACGGGCAGAGCGTCAGCGAAGCCCTTAATCGGGGCGGTGCAGAAATCGCTCAGACGGGCGGCAGTAACCGCGCCGCCGGACGTGCCGGAGACGATAACGGTAATCACTGCGACAATTGCCAGCAGAGCAAGAAGAATGGTAAACGATGAAGGCATACCGCGCTTTTTCTTAGCGGTCTCAGTCATAGTTCTCATCCCCCCTTCATAAATCATTTACTGATCTCGCCAGAAGCGGCTCTTCCGTGCCGTGCCTGCCGCTTGATGCGAGATTATTACCAGATAAAACCGCTCGGGGTGTGCAGCAATACACCCCGAGCGAGATGCTAGATGCTCTTACTTGAGCGTGGCGTACATGACAGCCTTGATGGTGTGCATGCGGTTCTCGGCCTCGTCGAAGACCTTGGAAGCGGGGCTCTCGAAGACCTCGTCGGTGACCTCCTGCTCGGTGATGCCGAACTGCTCGCACTTCTCGGCGCCAATGGTGGTGTTGGTGTCGTGGAAGCTGGGCAGGCAGTGCAGGAAGATGGCACCCGGGTTGGCCATAGCCATGACCTCGGAGGTGACACGATACGGGGTGAGCTGAGCGATGCGCTCGGCCCAGACCTCGTCGGGCTCGCCCATGGAGACCCACACGTCGGTGTAGATAACGTCGGCACCGGTGACGCCGTCCTTGACGTCGGTGGTCAGCTTGATGGTGCAGCCGTTAGCCTCGGCGATGGGCTTGCAGGCCTCGATGACGTCGTCAGCGGGCATGCACTCCTCGGGGCCGCAGGCCACGAAGTTCATGCCGAGCTTGGAGCAGACGACCATGAGGGAGCGAGCGACATTGTTCTTGCAGTCGCCCATGAAGACGAGGGTCTTGCCCTTGATGTCGTAGTTGAAGTTCTCCTGGACGGTCAGGATGTCGGCGAGCATCTGGGTGGGGTGCCACTCGGTGGTCAGGCCGTTCCACACGGGCACGCCGGACTTAGCAGCGAGCTCCTCGACGTCGTCCTGGGCAAAGCCACGGAACTCGATGCCGTCATACATGCGGCCGAGAACGCGGGCAGTGTCCTCGATGGACTCCTTCTTGCCCATCTGCGACGAACCCGGATCGAGGTAGGTGACGCCCATGCCCAGATCCATGCCGCCGACCTCGAAGGCGCAGCGGGTACGAGTAGAGGTCTTCTGGAAGAGCAGAACGATGTTCTTGCCCTCGAGATAGCGGTGCGGAACGCCAGCGCGCTTCATATCCTTGAAGTTCTTGGAGAGCTTGAGCAGGTACTCGATCTCCTCGGTGGTGAGGTCGAGAAGCTTGAGGAAGCTACGGCCGGAAAGGTTAACACCCATGGTTTGATTCCTTTCGAAGAAATGAATTACGTAAGTATTAGTGGTGCCCGTTTAACGGGCGAAGCCGGTGCGGTTGTAGGGGGACCGCACCGGAAACGGAAAGACTTAGAGGTCCTCGCGCCAGAAGGGCATGCTCATGCAGCGCGGGCCGCCGCGGCCGCGGGAGAGCTCGGCGGAGGGCACGACGAGAAGGTCCAGGCCCTCCTTGTACAGCACGTCGTTGGTGACGGTGTTGCGGGCGTAGACGCAGATCTTGCCGGGCTCGACGCACAGGGTGTTGGAGCCGTCGTTCCACTGCTCGCGGGAGGCCGCGATCGGGTCGCCGCCGCCGCAGGGGATCAGCTTGACCTGGTCGACGCCGGTGGCGTCCTCCAGGACGTGCTCGAGGGTGTCCTCGATCAGGCGGATGTTCACGTCGCCCGGGTTCTTGCCGGCGGTCAGCTCGTAGACGCGCAGGGTGCCCATGATGGCGGGGTGGATCGTGAACTTATCGACGTCGATCTGGGTGAAGACCGTGTCGAGGTGCATGAAGGCGCGCGAGACCGGGATATCGAAGGCCAGGATGCGCTCGACCTTGGAGTCGGAGTTCCAGAAGATGTTCTGGGCCATGACGTCGATCGCGGCGGCCTGGGTGCGCTGGGAGATGCCGACGGCGAGGGTCTTCTCGTTGATGTTCAGCACGTCGCCGCCCTCGGTGTGGAACTGGCAGTCGCGGCGGAAGTACAGCGAGACGTCCTTGTAGTCGGGGTGGTACTTGAAGATGTACTTGCCGTACAGGGTCTCGCGGTTGCGGGTGACCGAGTACATGCGGTTGAGGTTGACGCCCTCGCCGATGACCGCGAACGGGTCGCGGGTGAAGTAGAGGTTGGGCATCGGGTCGATGATCAGGTCGGACTCGGACTCGGAGTTGACCAGGGAGTCGAGGGTCGTGGACGCCGTGAGGGGCATGTCGATCTCGGACTTGGTCATGCCGGCCATGGTCTTCTTGACGAACTCGAGGTTGTCCTCGATGGAGTCCAGCTTCTCGCGGACGATCTGCGGCATGTGCTGGCCGCGGATGCCGGCCTCGGCGATGTACTGGTCGGTGAACTCGGCGCGGGCGCCGGGGACCTGGTCGAACACCTCGGCGACGAGGTTCTCGAGATAGAGGACCTCCACGCCCTGGTCCCTCAGGATCTGGGCGAAGGTGTCGTGCTCCTGCTGCGCGACCTCCAGGAACGGGACGTCGTCGAACAGGAGTCGCTCGAGCTCGTCGGGCGGCAGGTTGAGGAGCTCGTCGCCGGGACGGTGCAGGCAGACCTTCCTGAGCTTGCCGATCTCGGAAGGCACGTGCAGACCTTTCGTCATGGCCTCCTACCTTTCTTTCGGGCCTTTCGGCCGAATCTCTCAGCGCCCTTCCATAGCGGACGCTGCTTGCTGACAGCTCTAGTTATATCCAAATTCCACCCGCAATTCCACCTCGCCCCCGAACGGTCAACAAAGTGCGATGAACGGTATATCGCATGAGATTCCCCCATAATGTACTTCGGCGTTCTAAAGTAACTTTTCTAAGGTAAACGCTCTTTTTTCCTAAAAACTATTTGCAATTGCATCTCTAAACTTTTGATTCAGAATTGCATAGCTAAATCGGTTTTATGTATATAAATGATGTTTGTTTACGTTTCCGCCTGCATTCAATGATATTCAGCTATCCATCATTCTTATTCACACTTACGTACCAGTTGAGTGAGGATATAGACCGCTTGCAGACGAGCAGGGCGTCAGTCCTATGACTTGTCAGCGTAAGAAGTAGGTAAAGATACCGTTCGCACAATACGTCCGTGCCACAAGTCGACTAAATTGAGACAATAGTGAATAGGGTTAGGCTACCGTCCCCTGCGGGGACTGAACGGACAGATGCATATGCCGAGCAAAATCGAAAAAAAGCAAGCCGCCGCAAAGCTGCGCAAACCGCCTCGCGACTTCTCGTACACGCAGAACCGAGAGCTCAGCTGGCTACGCTTTGACAACCGTGTGCTTGACGAAGCCTTCGATGAGACCGTTCCGCTGTTCGAGCGTCTAAAGTTCGTGTCGATTTTCGAGTCTAACCTCGACGAGTTTCTCATGGTGCGCGTGGGCGGCCTGTCCGATCTGGCAGAGCTCAAAAAGCAACCTGTCGACAACAAGAGCAATATGACCGCCTCCGAACAGGTCGATGCTGTCATGGCCGAAATGCCCGGGCTCCTTACCCGTTGGGAGTCCATCTTTAAGAGCATCGAGGGCAAGCTCGACACCTTGGGCGTTCACCGCGCCCGCATCGATTCGCTTACGCCCGAGGAGCGCACCTTTGTAACCCGCTACTTCCAGGCCTACGTGTCGCCGGTCATCTCGCCGCTGGTCATCGATCCTCGCCACCCCTTCCCCAACCTACGCAATGGCGCGCTCTATCTGGCCTGTGGTCTGGACGGCGCCACCGACGAGGAGAGCCTGCTGGGCCTTATCGAGATTCCCGCCTCGATGAACCGCGTGGTCGAGATCCCCTCGCCCACCGGCACCTACTCCTACATCTTGCTCGAGGACGTCATCCTCGCCTGCCTGGACAGCTGCTTTGGCTCCTATAAGCCGCTGGATCGTGCGCTGATCCGCGTCACCCGCAACGCCGACATCGATCCGGACGGCGAGGGCGTCGAAGAGGAAGAGGACTACCGCCAGCACATGAAGCGCATCCTCAAGAAGCGCCTGCGTCTGCAGCCGGTAGTGCTCGCGGTCTCGGGGTCGCTCGAGAAGGCAACGCTCAAGACCATCCGCAAGGCGCTCGAGCTTTCGCGCCGCTCTGTCTTTACCTGCGATATCCCGCTCGACCTGGGCTACGTCTTTGGCATTGAGGGCAAGATTCCCGAGCACCTGCGCAACGAGCTGCTCTTTACGCCGTTTAGGCCGCAGCCCAATCCCACCATCGACATGACCCGCTCCATCCGCGAGCAGGTGCTGCAGCACGACAAGCTGCTCTTTTATCCCTACGAGGCCATGAACCCCTTCCTGGATCTGGTGCACGAGGCCGCCTACGACCCCGAGTGCATCTCGCTGCGCATCACGCTCTACCGCGTGGCCAAGCAGAGCCGCCTGTGCGAGTCGCTGATCGATGCTGCCGAGAACGGCAAAGAGGTCACGGTGCTCATGGAACTTCGTGCCCGCTTTGACGAGCAGAACAACATCGAGTGGGCCGAGCGCCTGGAAGAGGCCGGCTGCACCGTCATCTATGGTTCCGAGGGCTTTAAATGCCACTCAAAGATCTGCCAGCTCACCTATCGCGAGGGCATGGCGCTAACGCGCCTCACGCTTTTGGGCACCGGCAACTTTAACGAGAAGACGGCCAAACTCTACAGCGACTTTATGCTCATGACAGCCCATCCCGGCATCGGCGAGGACGCCAACCTGTTCTTCCGCAATCTGTCGCTGGGCAACCTGCGCGGCGACTACCGCTTCCTGGGTGTGGCGCCCGTCGGACTGAAACCGCTCATCATGCGCGGGCTTGACCGCGAGATCCAGCGCGCCCTTGCCGGCGAGCCCGCCCGCGTGTTCTTTAAGCTCAACTCGCTGACCGACCGCGAGGTTATCGACAAGATCGCCGAGGCATCGTGTGCCGGCGTGCGCGTAGACATGATCATCCGCGGCATCTCGTGCCTCAAGCCCGGTGTTCCGGGCAAGACCGAGAACGTGCATGTCCGCTCCATCGTCGGACGCTTTTTGGAGCACGCCCGTGTTTACGCTTTTGGCGTGGACTCGGACATGATTTACCTGAGCTCGGCAGACATGATGACACGCAACACCGAGCACCGCGTGGAGATTGCCTTCCCCGTGCTCGACCCCACCTGCCGCGCCCTAGTGCACGAGTACATGGGCATGCAGCTGCGCGACAACGTGAAGGCCCGCAGCCTCACGAGCGACGGCATCTGGGTCCCCGTGGAGCGTGCAGAGGGTGAGAAACCCTTCAACTCGCAGGAAGCCCTGCTGGAGCGTGCCTATCGCAACGCCGAGGCCGCGCCCGAGCCCGTCATTGAGGCGGAACCTGCCCCCGAGGGCGAGCCGCAGCCAGTAGCACCCAAGGTCCAAGAGGTCCAGGCGACCGTCATTGAGCCCGAGCCTGCACCTGCACCTCAGCCCGATCCGCAGGTCATCAAGCCCGCACCCGAGACGAGCGCCCGTCGCGATAAGCCCGCCGGCAAGACCAAGGCCATCGAGCGCCATCGCCCCGGCCGCGTGCGCATGGGCCTGGGTCTGATCGGCCTGGGTCTTAAGACGCTCATTACCGGCAAGACGAAATAGTCGTTTGTAGAAGCAGTTTGTAGAAGCGCCCCGCATTTGAGGAAAGCCTCGGATGCGGGGCGCTTTTCCCTGCTACCATGGTGCGAACAACAACGCGAATGACAGGCAGGAATATGAAGCTCACTATAGAATCGATGACCTACGGCGCCGACGGGCTGGCGCACGCCGACAACGGCAAGGCCGTCTTTGTGCAGGGCGCCGTGGCAGGCGACACCGTCGAGGTCGAGGTCGTACAGGACGGCAAGTCGTTCATGCGTGCCCGCACCACCGAGATTCTGGAGCCAAGCCCCGATCGCATTCAGCCTCCCTGCCCCTTCGTGGGCATCTGCGGCGGCTGCTCGTGGGGCAATCTCTCACGCACGGCACAGCTCGCCGCCAAGGAGCAAAATCTGCGCTCCACGCTCGAGCGTATCGGCAAGTTCAGCCCCGATCAAGTCGATGAACTGGTGCAACCCATCCGCCACACCAAGGATGATTGGGGCTACCGCAATAAAATCGAACTCGAGCCGACCGTTGTAAACGGCCGCGTGCGTCTTGGCATGCACGGTGTCGATCCTCGCAAGATCGTGACCGTCGATTCGTGCCCGTTGTTCGACAAACGTTTCCCCAAGGCACTCAAATCGGTCGTCGGCGCGCTCAATTATCTGAGCGGCAGCCACGACCTGGGCCTTGAGCGCGTGGGCATTCGCGCCTCGCGTCGCACCAAGGCACTCGAGGTGGCGCTCTGGACGCCTACGGGCTCTTTCCCGCGCTCGCAAGTCTCGCGCGTGTTGGCAGACGCCGCGCACCCCACAAGTGTCGTACGCGTGATGAGCAAGGGCGAAAAGAAGGCCCGCCGTGTTTCCAAGGTCGAAATGCTCGCCGGAGAGGGCTCATGGACCGAGAATATCGCCGAGGGTCAGATGCGCTTGTCTGCCCCGTCTTTTTTCCAGGTCAACACCAAGGGTGCCGAGATTTTGATCGAGCTTGTCATGGAAGCGCTCGATCCGCAGGAAGACGAGCTTGCCGTGGACCTGTACTGCGGTGCCGGCACCTTTACCCTGCCGCTCGCCCGCCGCTGCGACTTTGTCGCCGCCGTCGAGGCCTACGGCCCCGCCGTGCGCGACCTGCGCCGTAACCTGGAGATCAACAAGCTTGATAACGTCGACGTCATTGGCGGAGACGCGGTGCGCGAGTTCCCCGACCAGGATGCCGACGTCTTGGTGGTCGACCCGCCGCGCGCAGGCCTCGCCCCCGAAGCGATCGACCTTATCGCCAGCACGAGTGCCCGCGATGTCGCCTACGTGAGCTGCGACCCGGCCACCCTGGCGCGCGATCTCAAACGCTTTGTCGAAGAAGGCACCTTCTCCCCCGTAAAGATCACGCCAGTCGACCTGTTCCCACAAACCTTCCACTGCGAAACCGTCGTCCACCTCAAGCGCAACTAGACTGTTTGCCCAAAACCACGCCCGATGATTTTTCTGAGACGGGGATAAAAATAAATTTGCTCCGAATGATTATTTAATCCCCGCCCCGAAATTGAACCGCCCCCTCATTTCTTGAACATTAGAAATGGGTGCTTCTTTATGAACGGGAGAGTCAGGCACGATGCCACGCTGAGGACTCTTGCAGCAGAGCTTTGCGACAGGGGGTACGAGCGCGCCGAAGGCCGGCGGGAGGCCGAAGGGTGTCCGTACCCGGCCGGGGCCGGCGGCGTGCGAGGGCAAGCTCATGCGACGGAGCTGCTGCCCGGGCGCCTGAAGGACGAATTCTACAGGAACCGGACGTGGCGGAGCTTCGAGGAGTTCAAGCGGGACCTCGAAGCCTATACCGTTCACTGGAACAAGAGGAGGCGGGTTAAGCAAAAGGGACTGACCCCGGAGGAGTTCCGAAATCAGTCCCCATGTGCGGTATAGGCCGCTAATTGACCCGTCCAAGTATCGGGGCGCAGTTCATTTCAGCGCCGCCCGAGAAAGCTAAACGCCTTCTGGCAGGTTGTCCCGGGCCGAGGGCGGCCACCTTGATCGCCCTCGGCCCTCACCCACCTCAACTGCTCCTCAATTACATGGAGCTGGTCGAGAAGAGGCGCAAGCTAGCGGGCGCCTTCCTCTTCGTCGTTGGGCCGGTAGGTGATGAACTCGATAACAAAGGCCAGGACGGCAGAGACGAGCGAGGCGATGATCGCGAAGATCATGTGAGAGATCCCGGCGCCACCAGGGGTCCCGTCGATGAAGTTGAGCAGGTTGAAGACGCCGAGGCCGCCCGAGATGTACATGAGGGCGCCCGTCATTCCCACGATGGCGCCGCCAACGGCGGAACTCAGGCATGCCACGACGAATGCGCGCTTGTTGGGCAGGGCGATGCCGTAGATGCCCGGCTCGGTGACGCCGAAGAAGAAGGCGGAGATCATCGCGGGAAGGGCGATGCCGCGGAAGCGCTCGTCCTTGTTTCTGAGGTACATGGCAAAGATGACCGCTCCGAGCGCGAACCCGTGGCCGATAGTGGCGGCGAGCACGCTGTCGTGGCCGAGGGTGTTTAGGTTCATGATGGAGATGGGGATGAGGCTCCAGTGGAAGCCAAAGATGACGAGGCACATCCACAGTCCGCCGACCAGGGCGCTGCCCAGGACGGAACCAACCACGGGAAGCTGGAAGATGAACGAGAACGCCGCGCTCAGCAGGTTGGTGATGAGGGTTGCCACCGGGCCGATGACGAGGTAGCCCAAGACGATGGAGACCGTCATCGTGGCGAGCGGTACGAGGAACATCTTGAGCGCAGTCGGCATCCAGCTCTTGAGCCAGCGCTCAAGGATAGAGCCGAACCACACCATGAGAAGGACGGGGATCACCGAGCTCACGTAGCCGGACACGGGCATGATGATGGGGACCCCGAGGGCGGTGGCGTACCACGAGAACGTGCCGGCCACGCCGAGGTCGATGCTGCCGAGCGCCTCGCCCGAAGTCAGGGCGACCATCGTCGGGTAGAGGAGCGCCACGCCGATTGCCACGCCAGTGAACTCGTTCATGCGGAACTTGCGCGCGGCACTGAACGCCAGGGCGACGGGAAGGAAGTAGAAGAAGCCGTCAGCCACGGTGTAGAGCAGCGTGTAGAGGCCGTCGTTTGCAAAGGCCGGGACGAAGTAGGTGATGAGGGCAAGCGTCCCTTCATGATGCCCGCGGCGGCAAGCGGTCCCAGGATGGGCTGGAAGATGCCAGAGATGAGGTCGATGATGACGGAGGCAACGGTCTTATCGCCCTGGGGCTCGTCGTCGGCGCTTGCGCCGCCCGAGAAGTTGCCGGCCTCCATGACCGCGTCGTAGACGTCTTCGACGATGTTACCCACGACCACCTGGTACTGGCCGTTGGCCTGGATGACCTGGATGACGCCCTTGAGGGTCTCAATCTTGGCCGTGTTGGCGCGGGACTCGTCCTTGAGCTTGAAGCGCACGCGCGTGATGCAGTGCGCGACGCTGGCGACGTTCTCGGCGCCGCCTACGTTCTCGAGTATGGATCTGGCCAGGTCGTCGTATTTTTCTGCCATTATTATCTCCTTAGTGATATTGCCCGGGCGGCTAGCCCAGGTCGCCTCCGTTGGTGGCGATGGCCTGTTGATACCAGTAGAAGCTCTTCTTGCGCCTGCGCTCGAGCGTGCCGTTGCCCAGGCTGTCGCGGTCCACGTAGATGAAGCCGTAGCGCTTCTCCATCTCGCCGGAGCCCGCGCTCACGAGGTCGATCGGCCCCCAGGTGGTGTAGCCGAGCATCTCGACGCCGTCCTGCTCGATGGCGTCGCGCATGGCCTCGATGTGCTCGCGCAGGTAGGCGATGCGGTAGTCGTCCTCGATCGTGCCGTCGGGAAGCACCTCGTCATAGGCGCCGAGGCCGTTCTCCACCACAAAGAGCGGCTTCTGGTAGCGGTCCCAGAGGTCGTTGATCGTGATGCGGAATCCCAGCGGGTCGATGACCCAGCCCCAGTCGCTCGTGCGCACGTAGGGGTTCTCCACGCCGGCGAAGGCGTTGCCCTCGGCGACGCCGCCCACGGAGTCGGGGTCGCCCGCGGTGCAGCGCGAGGAGTAGTAGCTAAACGAGATGAAGTCGACGGTGTTCTCCGCAAGGATGCGCTCGTCCTCGGCGGTCATGCCCACGTCGATGCCCTCGCGCTCGAGCATCTTGAGCGCGTAGCCGGGGTAGCGACCGCGCGCCTGCACGTCCACGAAGAAGAGGTCCTCCTGGTTCTTGACCTGCGCCGCGCGAACGTCCTCGGGACGACAGGAGTAGGGGTAGTAGCTTCCCGCGGCGAGCATGCAGCCCACCCTGTTCTCCGGATCGACCTCGTGGGCGATCTTGGTGGCCCAGGCGCTCGCCACAAGCTCGTTGTGCGCGGCGCGGTACTCGGCCTCGCGGGCATTCTCCCCGGGCTCGAGGACGATGCCGGCACCCATGAAGGGACGGTGCAAGATCTGTCTCTTATACACATCTGACGCTGCCGACGAAGGCTTAGG
>URNC01000055.1 GCA_900549065.1 uncultured Collinsella sp.
CGAGATGCAGCGTAGTCTCGTGGGCTCGGAGATGTGTATAAGAGACAGATCTCTATGTCCCCGTGGTGACCGAGCCCAAGCAGGCCGCGAGCGCTCTGCAATGGGCCGTGTCCGAGATGGAGCGTCGCCTGAAGGTCTTCGAGCGCCTTAACGTGCGTAAGATCTCGACCTACAACGAAAAGCAGGCCGCCGGCGAGTTTGAGCATTACGACAACCCGCCGCAAAAGATGCCCTATCTGGTCATTATCATCGACGAGCTTTCGGACCTGATGATGGTCGCCGGCAAGGATGTCGAGGCCTCGATTGTGCGTATTGCGCAGCTGGGCCGTGCCGCCGGTATTCATCTTATCGTGGCCACGCAGCGTCCCAGCTCAAACGTGGTGACGGGCCTCATCAAGGCCAACATCACCAACCGCATCGCCTTTAACGTCGCCACGGGCATCGACTCGCGCGTCATCATCGACCAGATGGGTGCCGAAAAGCTCACCGGTTTGGGCGACATGCTGTTCTCCAAGGTTGACTGGGGCAAGCCTCGCCGTATCCAGGGATGCTTTGTCTCGGATGACGAAATCAACGAGATTGTCGAGTTCGTCAAGTCGCAGAGCGAGCCCGACTACCACGAGGAGATCCTGTCTGCCGTGGCGCCCGCTTCCATGTCCATGGTGGGTGGCGGCGGCATTGTCCGCACCGGAGTAGCTGAGCCGCAAGACGATGATCCGCTCATTTGGGAAGCCGCCCATATTGTGGTGGAATCGCAGCTGGGCTCCACATCTGGCCTGCAACGTCGTCTGAAGGTTGGCTATGCGCGTGCCGGGCGTATTATGGACATGCTGGAAGAAAAGGGTGTCGTCGGCCCGCCCGACGGTTCCAAGCCGCGCGAGGTCCTGTTGGACGAGGAGGGGCTTGCCGCGCTGGAATCTGTCGACGCCGAGATGGCACGTGAAGATCGTGAGTTTGGAGGATTCTGATGGCTGCACGCTTTGGTGACATGCTGCTCGAGCAGCGTCGCCGAATGGGCCTTTCCATTCAGCAGGTCGCCAACACCATCAAAATCAGGCCGCAGATCATCGAGTTTTTCGAGACCGGTAACTTTGCTTCGATGCCGCCGCGCGGCTATGCACAGGGCATGATTTCGAGCTATGCTCGCTTTTTGGGCCTCAATCCACGCGAGGTCGTCAATGCCTACTTTGACGACCTGATGGCATACGAACGCGAAACGTCGCAGCAGGGCGGTCGTTTTCAGGACGCCGCCGGCTACGTCAATTCGCGTTCCTCGGTCGATAACGGGCGCTTCCTGATGGTTCAGGGCGGTCGTTCGACCCGCTATGGACAGCGTCCTCAGCAGGCCGGTTATATTACTGAGACGGGTTCGGGCGAGGAGATTCGCTCACAGCGTGACCGGTTCCGCAGTACGCCGATGCCCGAGGACCGTGCACTTCCCGCTGCCCGCGGCGTGGCGCGTGACCCTCGTGCCGGCTACGGCGACGGCGGCTATTCAGATCGCGGTCACCGTGGTGTCTCCACCGGACGCTCTCGCGGTGGCTATGCGGATGCCGATACCACGCAGGTGACGCCGCGTCTTCGCTCTCAATCACAGCCGTATGGCCAGCGCTCTTCGGCTCCGCGTTCGGGCCAACGTGGCTATCAAGGCCGCGGTGAACTTGCGCCCCGCTCGGGTCAGCGCAGCCTTCAGGGCCAGGGCGGCTATCGCGGCCGTTCCGATAGCAATCGTGGTCGTATGCCTCAGGGAGGCGGCCGCAGCAGTTCCGGTCGTGGACGCGGCGGATCCCGTACTCCTCAAAACAACGGGCTCGATCCGCGTATCGTCTACGCCGGCATCGGTGCCGTGGCGTTGCTGCTGATCGTGCTCATCGTGGTGCTTCTGCGCGGCTGCGCATCTTCGGCGCCCGAGACCACGCCCGAGGCGCCCACTGCTACCAAGACGACGACCAAGAAGTCTTCTAAGAAGACCGAAACGGTCGACGAGGACGAAGACACCGATGAGCCGACGGATGAGTCGACTGATTCGGACGCTACCAAGACGACGGCCAAGAAGGAAGAGAACGAGGTCACGAAGGTCAAAGTTTCCGTTGCCAAGGGAAAGACCGCGTGGATTGAGATCAAGGTCGACGGCAAGTCGGTCTATGGCGCTCAGGCGACTGGCCCCTTTGAGCAGGAGTACACGCCCGAGTCCTCGATCGAGATCACCACGTCCAAGCCTTCCGATGTTACCGTTACCAAGAACGGTGAAAAGGTCCGTTACGATACCAAGACCTCGGGCGTGGCTCGTGTGACGATCACCGTTCCTAAGAAGGAGACGACTGATTCCGAGAATGGTGAAAGTTCTGATGGTACCGACACCACCGATGGTACCGATACCACCGACGGTACCGATGCCCAGTCCACGGATGGCGCCGATACCGCAACTGACGGTCAGACACCCACCGATTCTACCGACAATTCGTACGATAGCTACTAGGCCGCTCGTACGCGAAAGGAAACATCATGGCTAAAGATTCCAGCTTCGACGTCGTGTCCGAGGTCAACATGCAAGAGGTCGACAACGCCTTCCAGCAGACCACGCGCGAGATTTCCCAGCGCTATGACCTTAAGGATTCCGGCGCCACGATCGAGCTTTCGAAGGGCGAGAAGCTCTTTACGATCAACGCCCCGGCCGACTTTGTCTCCAAACAGATTGTTGACGTGCTGAGCTCCAAGCTCATTAAGCGCGGCATCGACCTCAAGGCTGTCTCGTGGGATGCTCCGCAGGCGGCATCGGGCGGCACCGTGCGCGTGCTCGGCCATATCGTCGAAGGTATCGACCAGGCGACCGCCAAGAAGATCAACAAGGACATCAAGGATCAAAAGCTCAAGGTCAAGGTGACCATCGAGGCCGACAAGCTGCGTGTTTCCTCTGCTTCGAAGGACGCGTTGCAGACCGTGATTCAGTTCCTGCGCGACCAGGACTACGGCCAGCCGCTGCAGTTCACCAACTACCGCTAATATCAATCGAAAGGACCGCTCTCCAACATGGATACACCGTCGGGCTCCGTGCTCTACATCACCCTCGGGTGCGCTAAGAACGAGGTTGACACCGACCGCATGCGTTCTCTTTTGACCGCCGCGGGCTACGAGGAGGCATTCGACCCGCAGGATGCCGACATCGCCATCGTCAATACTTGCTCGTTCCTCGCCTCCGCAACGTCCGAGAGCATCGAGACCACGCTCGAGCTCGCCAACGAGGTTCAGGACGGCGTTCGTTCTTGCCCCATCGTCATGTGCGGCTGCGTGCCGTCGCGCTATGGCGATGACCTGCCTGACGAGCTGCCCGAGGTCGCTGCCTTTGTGAAGGCCGACGAGGAAGATGGCATCGTGGCGGTCATCGATGGCGTGCTGGGTGTCGAGCGTGAGATTGCAGCCTATATCCCGCAGGTCAAACGTACCGTCGAGGGTGCTGTCGCTTACGTCAAGATTTCCGATGGCTGCAACCGCTTCTGCAGCTTCTGCATGATTCCCTATATTCGTGGTCGCTATCATTCACGAAATGCCGAGAGCATTATCTCCGAGGTGCGCGACCTGGTTGCCGGCGGTGTGCGCGAGATCGTGCTGATTGGCCAGGACACGGGCATTTGGGGCACCGACTTTGCTGACGAGGATGTCGCCGAGGGCTCGCCGCGCAATCTGGCGCAGCTGCTGCGTGCCGTCGCCGAGGCCGTGCGCCCGCACAACGTCTGGGTCCGCGTGCTCTATCTGCAGCCCGAGGGCATGACCGACGAGCTTATCGATACGATTCGCGATACGCCCGAGGTGCTGCCCTATATCGATATCCCCGTGCAGCACTGCGACGCGCGCATCCTCAAGGCCATGCGTCGCTCCGGTTCGCGCCAGGAGCTCGAGGATCTGTTCCGCGACCTTCGCGAGCGCATCCCCGGCATCGTGATTCGTTCCACGGCCATGGTCGGCTTCCCGACCGAGACCGACGACGAGTTCCGCGACCTTATCGACTTTATGGACACCGTCGGCTTTGACTACACGAGCGTCTTTGCCTACTCGCGTGAGGAAGGCAGCCTGGCCGCCAAGATGGAGGGCCAGGTCGATGAGGAGGTCAAGCTCGAGCGCGCCCAGGAGGCCATGGATCTGGCTGAGTCGCTCGGTTTTGCCGCCACGGCGGCCCATGTGGGCGAGCGCGCCCAGGTGATTGTCGACGGCATCGAGGAGACCGAGGACGGCGCCGAGCTGATCGGTCACGCCTGGTTCCAGGCGCCCGATTCCGATGGCGCGGTGCATCTGGACGCCAGCGAGGCGTCCGTGGGCGATATTCTGACCGTCGAGTTTACCGATAGCTTCTGCTATGAGCTTATCGGTCATGTTGTGGAGTAGGAGAGCGTCGTGGCTAACGAGAGCAATAAGGAACTGACGAGTGTCTGGACGCCCGCCAACATCGTGACGTGCGTTCGCATCGTCTTTATCCCGGTGTTCATGATCGTGTCGGCGCTTTCTCACACGAGTGTTGCCGGTACGGATTGGAGCACCTTCGACGGCCCGCTCGCCGCCGCTGCCTTCATTCTGTATGTGATCCTGTCGTGCACCGATAAGGTCGACGGTTATCTGGCTCGTTCGCGCAACGAGATCACCGACTTCGGTAAGTTCCTGGATCCCATCGCCGATAAGTTGCTCGTGTTCTCGGCCCTGCTGCTGTTCTTGGACTTTGGTGCCGTTACTGTGTGGTCGGTGTTCATCATCCTGTTCCGCGAGCTGCTGGTGAGCGCCCTGCGCATGGTCGCGAGTGCGGCCGGTGTGGTCGTTGCCGCCGATAAGCTCGGCAAGCATAAGACGGCGACCACGATGGTCTCCATCTGCGGCTATCTGTGCGTCTTTGCGATGGCCGGTTTGCACCTTGGTCCGGTGGCGCTGACGCTCGGCATCTACTCGGTGTCGCGCTTCCTGTACGCCGTTGCCGTTGTCCTGACCGTTATCTCGGGCGCCCAGTACTTCTGGAACTGCCGCAAGATCGTCTTTTCGGTCTAGGTCCTGGTGGGTATCACGGAATCTTTTGAGCAGATTTCCGCACACAATGAGGAGCTGGCGCGCGATATTGTCGAGCGCGCGAGCGCTCGGGGCGTGACGGTTTCGACGGCTGAGTCGCTGACGGCGGGTATGATCGCATCGACGATTGCCGATATCCCGGGCGCCTCGGCGGTGCTGCGTGGCGGTGCGGTGACCTATTGCGATGAGATTAAGCATCGCGTTCTTGGTGTTGAGCAGGAGACGCTCGACCGCTATACCGCGGTGTCGCATCAGACCGCGCGCGAGATGGCGGTGGGTTCGCTGGAGCTGTACCAGAGCGATATTGCAGTGAGCGCAACGGGTTATGCCGGCCCCGGCGGTGGCACTGAGGACGATCCGGCGGGCACTTTCTATATTGGCTGGGCGCATCGTTCCGCCGATGGGGGCGTGCCGGTCGTGGACTCTGTGCGCTGCCACTATGAGGGCGACCGTTCGTGTGTTCGTGCCCATGCGGTCGCGGAGGCACTGGGTCGCATTGTCTGCGTGCTCGATTCTATGGAATAGACGTGTTTTAAGGGGCCTCCGGGCCCCTTAATTGTGGAGATAGGGACCTCTGACAAATTTAGCGTTTGTGCTGGTTATAGATGTATTCTCGCCTTCTTTGCTCTTATTTGGCCCTTTGTGGTCAAGCATTTGGTCAGTGTTTGGTCGGCGTTTGGTTTGGTTTTGGAAAGACCGCCTGCATATGATTGGCCTGAACGGTTGACCACGAACAGCCGTTCGTTTATTATCGATGTAGGTTGTTAAGAGGAGGGCTATTCATGGCCAAGAATTCAGGTCCCGTACGTACCGTTCATGCTCGCACGACGGGTAAAGAGCGCGATGAGATGATCGCCACCACCAAGGCCGAGATCGAGAAGAAATTCGGCCAGGGTTCCATCATGAGGTACGGCGATGGTGGTCCCGAGCTCGAGGTCGAGGCCATTCCCACGGGCGCCCTGGCCCTCGATGCCGCGCTGGGTATCGGCGGCGTGCCGCGCGGCCGTATCGTCGAGATTTACGGTCCTGAGTCCTCCGGTAAGACGACGCTTTCGCTCGAGATCCTGGCCGAGGCCCAGGCAATGGGTGGCGTTGTGGCATTTATCGATGCCGAGCACGCGCTCGATCCCACGTATGCCGCACGCATCGGCGTGGATATCGACGAGGTGCTCATTTCCCAGCCCGATACGGGTGAGCAGGCGCTCGAGATCGTTGACATGCTCGTGCGTTCCGGCGCCATCGATGCCATCGTCGTTGACTCCGTCGCCGCGCTGACCCCGCGTGCCGAGATCGAGGGAGAAATCGGCGACACTACGGTCGGTCTTCAGGCTCGCCTGATGAGCCAGGCGCTCCGCAAGCTCGCCGGCTCGCTGTCCAAGTCCAACACGACGTGCATCTTCATTAACCAGCTGCGTGAGAAGATCGGCGTCATGTTCGGCAACCCCGAGACCACGACGGGCGGCCGCGCCCTTAAGTTCTTCTCTTCGGTGCGTATCGACATTCGCCGCATCGACAGCATTAAGCTTAAGGACGAGGTTATCGGTAACCGCGTGCGCGCCAAGGTCGTTAAGAACAAGGTGGCAGCTCCGTTCCGTTCTGCTGAGTTCGACATCATGTACGGTACGGGCATCTCTAAGGAGGGCTCGATTCTGGACATGGCTGTCGAGTGCGGCATTTGCAAGAAGATGGGCTCCTGGTTTGCCTATGGCGAGGATAAGCTCGGCAACGGTCGCGAGGCCGCCAAGGCGTTCCTGCGCGAACACCCCGATTGTGCCGACGAGATTGAGCATAAGGTCCGCCTTGCCTGTGGACTTGAGTTTGATGACGATGCTCCGTCCGAGGTCGAGCTGACCGATCAGCCTGCGCCTGAGGAGTTTGACGAGCTTTACGCCATCGATGGTTCCGCCATGCTCGATGATGACGACGAGTAGCGGTTACTCTCATGTCGTATACGGTGACCGAGGCCACGGTCGTCTTTCCCGATAAGAAGGCGGCCTCCTCGTTCTCGAGCGGGTATGCGTCCAAAAAGCCTTGCGCACATATCGATTGTGAGCTTGAGGGCGGTTTTGAGCGGTCCATTTGGATTCCCGTGCGGGTCGCGCGGCTGTATGTCAAAAACCGCCCCGATCTTCCCTGTGATTGGGACAACTTCCGTGAGGCGGTGCAGCTCATTGAGCGTAAATGTGCACTTACCATGGTGACCGAGATGTTATCGCGCCGCGACCATGCGACGGGTGAGGTCCGTGACAAGCTGGCTCGCTACGGCTTTCACCAGCCCGCGATCGATTTCGCCGTCGAGCGCGCCACCGAGTATCACTTTTTAGACGAGAACCGCTTTTGCTCGTACTTTATCGAGGAGCGCAAGCGGCGCGGTTGGGGACAGCGCAAAATCGAGACCGAGCTCAAGCGCCGTCATGTCGTGCTCGATGACATTCCCGGTTATCCCGAGGATTATTTTGCCGTCAAAGACGATTTGGCGCGTGCGTCAGCCCTGCTCGCCAAGCGGCGTGTTCCAGAGACGCGCGGATTCGAAAAACTGGTTCGGTTTTTGATGGGCAAGGGCTTCTCGTATCACATCGCCGCCGATGCCGTTAAGGCACGTCTCGATGCCGAACGCGAGGAATGTGCGGTTTAGGCGTATGCGTTTTGTGGCCCTGCCGTTCACCGCGTTTTAGCCGCCGTGCCGGGGCCATTTATTTGACAGTTGTTGTGGTTCAACGTACGATAAACATTGTCATTTGCTTTGTGATATGTGCTCATCTGTGATGAGTTTGTTTATATGTTTATCTGTATCCGACCCGCATAAGCTGCGCCCATATTACTCAAATGTCGCGAGCCGTTCGTAAGGACGGTTCGCTTTGCTGTGTAACGAATCCATAAAAAGGAGTGAGCATGCCTATCATTGCAGCGCTCGTTGGCCTCGTTTTGGGTGCCATCGCCGCCATTGCCTACATGCGCACCGCCAAGCAGGGTAGTCTTCACGAGGCCGACGAAAAGATTCAGTCGGCACACGCGCAGGCAGAGTCCCTGATCGGTGATGCAAAGCGTCAGGCCGAGACCCTCAAAAAAGAGGCTCTGCTCGAGGCCAAGGAAGAGATCATCAAGAACAAGCAGGCCGCCGAGGCCGAGGACAAGCAGCGTAAGAGCGAGATTCGCACGCTCGAAAACCGCGTGATGCAGCGCGAGGAATCGCTCGATCGTCGCAACGATGCGCTCGATAAACGCGAGCACCAGCTGTCCAGCCAGGCCGGTCAGGTCGAGAAGCGCTCTCGCGAGCTTGAGGAGCTCTGCGCCAAGCAGACCTCCGAGCTCGAGCGTATTGCCGACCTTACGCGCGAGGACGCTCACAAGGAGCTGCTCGACAAGGTCCGCGGCGAGGTTACCCGCGAGGCGGCTACCATCATCCGTGAGTCCGAGCAGCAGGTCCGCGCCGAGTGCCACAAGACCGCCCAGGAGATTCTCTCCCTGGCGATTCAGCGTTGCGTCGCCGACCATACCGCCGAGGTCACCGTCACTTCCGTTCATATTCCCTCCGATGACCTCAAGGGTCGCATCATCGGTCGCGAGGGTCGCAACATCCGCACCTTCGAGCAGGTGTCCGGCGTCAACCTCGTGATTGATGACACTCCCGAGACCGTTGTACTCTCGAGCTTCGATCCAGTCCGTCGTGAGACCGCCCGCGTGGCGCTCGAGAACCTCATTGCCGACGGTCGTATTCACCCCGCCCGCATTGAGGAGATGTATCACAAGGCCGCCGACCTGGTTCAGCAGCGCGTGCGCGAGGCTGGCGAGCAGGCTGCCTTCGATACCGGCATTCACGACCTGCACCCCGAGATCGTCAAGACCCTTGGTGCCCTGCGCTACCGTACCTCGTTTGGTCAGAACGTGCTTCAGCACTCCCTCGAAGTCTCTGACCTGTGCGGCGTGATGGCTTCCGAGCTTGGCCTGGACGTTGTGACCGCCAAGCGCGCCGGCCTGCTGCACGACCTGGGCAAGGCAATTGACCACGACGACGAGGGCCCGCATGCCGTCATCGGCGCCGAGCTTGCCCGCCGTTATGGCGAGAAGCCCGTTATCGTTCATGCTATCGAGGCTCACCATGCCGATGTCGACCCTAACACGGTGCTCGATGTCCTGGTACAGGCCGCTGATGCTGTCTCTGCTTCTCGCCCCGGTGCCCGTCGCGAGTCTGCCGAGAACTACATCAAGCGTCTCGAGAAGCTCGAGGAGATCGCCAACTCCCATGAAGGCGTCGAGCGTACCTATGCCATGCAGGCTGGTCGCGAGGTCCACGTCATGGTTCAGCCGGACAAGATCTCCGATGCCCAGTCCACGGTCCTGGCTCACGATATCGCCCATCAGATCGAGGAAGAGATGGAGTATCCCGGTCAGGTGCGCGTCGTCGTGATTCGCGAGAGCCGCGCTGTCGATATCGCTAAATAACATGAGCGACGCGAACGAGCTCATCTCATTTATCGCGTCGATGTCGGGGGAGGGCAACCTTCGCGTCGAGGAGAACCTTGGCGAGGGGTATGTCCGCCTCCGCGTTTCGGAGGCCGAGCGGCGCCAGGCAAAGCACGACATTCAGCATGTCGAGGATATCGTCATCGAAATGCTCCGTAATGCTCGCGATGCCGGCGCCGACAAGGTCTATCTCGCCACGACCAAGGAAGATGGCGTCCGCACGCTTGTCTTTCTGGATAACGGATCGGGTGTTCCGCAGGATATGCAAGAGCGAATCTTCGATGCCCGCGTTACCTCAAAGCTCGAGAGCATGAAGATGGACCGTTGGGGCGTTCACGGTCGTGGCATGGCATTGTTTTCGGTCAAGCAGAACACCGACGAGGCCCGTGTGGTCACGTCCGGCGTCGATCTTGGTTCAGCCTTTAAGGTGAGCGTTGCGGCCGATCGCCTCAGTGAGCGTGCCGATCAGTCCAGCTGGCCCCAGGCCGTCAAGGATGAGGACGGACGTTATGTCTGTGCTCGCGGTCCGCATAATATTATTCGCGCTGCCTGTGAGTTTGCGCTCGAGGAGCTGCGTGGTTGCGATGTCTATCTTGGTTCTCCGTCTGAGATTGCCGCGACCCTTTATGCTCAGGCGTCAAGTCGGCTCGATACGTCTCGTCTCCTGTTTATTGATGACGAGAGTGAGCTTCCGGTTGTCGATCGTTTAGGCCTTGCCTCTGATGCCGAGGACTTTATCCGTATCTGCTCGGGTTTGGGTCTTGAGATGTCCGAGCGCACGGCACATCGCATTTTGGCAGGGCAGATTAAGCCCGTTCGCGGTGTGACTGCGCGTCTGCTGCGCGAGCGTGATTCGTCCTCGCATGCGCCGGCTCCTGTCGATCTCGCGAAGGATCGTCGCGGGCTACGTATTGCTAAGGATGACATGGCACAGTTTTCGCGTGCTGTGGAGCGTGACTTTAATGACCTTGCCGCCCGGTACTATCTCAACCTTTGCGGCGACCCAAAGATTCGCGTTTCGCGTGATCGAATCACTGTGACCTTCGATCTTGCCAAAGAGGAATAGTGCCTTTACCGAGTCCACTCGGTACGATACAGTTATTGCAGTTAAAACGTACTTATAAACGCAGGAGTTTCTTCATGGATTGCCTGAAGGTATCAAGCAAATCATCGCCCGCGTCCGTTGCCGGCGCTATCGCCGGCATGGTCAAGGATGGTGTACCCGTCAACATCCAGTGTGTCGGCGCCGGTGCTGTCAACCAGGCCATTAAGGCTGTGGCAATCGCGCGCGGTTTTTTGATTCCAACCGGTTTTGATATTTCCTGCGCGCCCGTGTTCTCCGACATCCTCATTAACGGGGAGTCGCGCACGGCCATCCGCCTTTCTATCTACGTTCACCAGATCAATCGAGCCGCTATGGATAACGTCGTCATGGATGATGTTAAGCCTGTGGCATAGCTTCTGCTTGCCTCGATTCGCCTCCCTTCCATCGTTAGGACTTATGCACATGGACCAGCGTTCCGTACGCGATATTCTTGCCGGTAAAACCTACTTTATCCGCACCTTTGGCTGCCAGATGAATCAGCACGATTCCGAGCGCGTGAGCGGTCTGCTCGATTCGTATGGTTGCCTCATGGCGCTCGATCCCGAGCATGCCGATATCGTTGTCTTCATGACATGCTGTGTGCGTGAGGCCGCCGATACTCGCCTGTACGGTCAGTGCAATTCCTGCAAAAGCCTGCCGCCTTCGCCTTCGGGCAAGCGCGTGGTTGCCGTTGGTGGTTGCATCGCGCAGCGCGATGGCGAGGGCCTGCTCACCAACGTCGATAACGTCAATGTTATCTTTGGCACGCATTCCATCGCGCATGTGGCCGAGCTCATTGCCGAGGCGTTCCTTGATGGTAAGCGTCATATCCGCACCAATGAGCATGAGGATACGGATGCCATGAGCATGCCGTGGCATCGCGAGACCCAGTATCACGCTTGGGTGCCCATCATGACGGGCTGCAATAATTTCTGCACCTATTGCATCGTGCCGTACGTGCGCGGTCGCGAAAAGAGCCGCCCCTTCGAGGAGATTGTCGACGAGGTGACTGGTTTGGTGCGGCAGGGCGTGCGTGAGATTACGCTGCTGGGCCAAAACGTTAACTCATATGGTCGCGATCTGTTTGGCAAGCCGCGTTTTGCCGATCTGCTGCGTGCCGTGGGCGATACGGGTGTGGAGCGCATCTTCTTTACGTCTTCGCATCCCAAGGATCTTCTCCCCGAGACCATCGACGCCATGGCCGAGACGCTGTCTCTTATACACATCTGACGCTGCCGACGAAGGCTTAGGTGTAGATC
>URNC01000056.1 GCA_900549065.1 uncultured Collinsella sp.
TGTGGGAGGACCTCCACCACAGGGACCCGTACCCGTTCTGGCTGGATTAATGGATAGAAACGGATGTTCTATCGGGACACACATTTTGTCCTATAAGCCGCAAAACACGCACTCATTTCTTTACCAAAAGCGCGAAATCCACCCTTCGAGGCCCAAAAAATAAAGCCCCAAGCGCTAAAAGTGTTCGCCCGGTGGCAAACCCACACCTCACACAGGGCTGATAAATCGTTTTAGCAAGAACCAAATCGACCTGGTTTTCGGAAGTATGCGGCAAATTCTGGAACCTCCGAGCACACCCTGTTTTTTCGCAACAAAATGCCTGATAAACTAGCCTCAAAAGCCAGGTCCGCTCATAGAGTTCAGATTTTGCCGCATACTTCCGGATTGACGCTGGCATCACTCGCTTCAAAGAGATGATTTCGGCCAGGAGGGCATTATGGACCTGACGCTTTGTGGGCAATCCGCCTTTAACTACTACCGCATCCCGCCGCAGGTATTAGGCCTTTACCCCGCCATTAGCCTTGGCAATATGGATCGCAGATGTTGTGGCCTCGGAAGTCATGCAGTTGTAAAAGACCTGCTTCACGCACCACTTCACAGGCTTGTATTCACTCGGGCACAATCCGGGTCGCGAAGCCTGTTTAAATCGCACCTCCTGACCCAAGAACCACCTCCGGGGTCGTTTAGGCAGACTGAACATGGATTTGATGTCACTTCACCGGAGTTCACGCTGCTCAGCCTTGCCACGCAGGTCTCACGCAACCAGTTGCTCATGGCGTGCTACGAGATGTGCGGCTCCTTTGCAGTGTTTAAGCCCTGCGAGCGAACGCAACAACAACTCGATGAAGCTATTTCGCTTAAGTTCATTCCACCCAACTGCGGCTGGGAGCGAGTTAACGACACCAAGGGCAATGACACCAACTTGTGGAAGCGCACGCCGCTTCTTACCGCAACGGATATCGCCGCGTTCGCCAAGCAAGCCGCAGGCCTGCGCGGCGTCAAACAACTGCGCTGGGCGGCCGAGCACATGACGGGGCAGGCCGCCTCGCCCTTCGAAGTACAGACCTCCTTGCTTATCTCGCTCCCCCGCGACGAGGGCGGCCAGGGCATCGAGATCGCCAACAACGCGCGCATCCCGCTCAGTGAAGCCGCACGTTCGCTGTATGACAAAACCTGCTGCTACGCCGATATCCTCATCGAAAGCGCCACCGACAGCATGGGCGTCATTCTGGAATGCCAAGGCCGCTCTGCCCACGACAGCGAAGCCGCGAGCCTCTCCGATGCCGAGCGCGCCACCGCGCTCACAAGCATGGGCTACGACGTCATCCAAATTACCTATGACCAGATCAAGGAGAAGAAGAGCTTCGACCACATAGCCGAGCTCATCCATAAAAAGGCCGGGCTTCCCCACATCCCAAAGACCAAACAGGAGCGCATTGCCGAAGATACCTTACGGCAAGAGCTACTTGTCGATTGGGTTGAGCTATTCACTGCCGGGCCGGCCAGCTAGCAGCTAGCAATCAGGGGCAGCGCAGGCACATCGGGCGATTCGACACGGGCGGCAAAACCCGCCTCGGTTAGCTCGATGACCTCGGTAAACGTCGCGTCGAAGAATTCCTCGGTCAGCAGGCGGTATGGCGGATGGTCGGGATCGCCGGGGTTTTCGCGTACAATCTCGTGCATGACGCCGATGGTCTTGAGCACATACTCTTTATGGATGGGATACTGCCCAAAACGCGTCGCAGCGGTATACAGGCGATCGGTCGCACGCGGAATCGAAACAATGCCGAGCGTCTTGCCAAACCAGTCAAAGTCGCCTTGCTTTTTAATGCGGAACTCCTCGCACGGCTTGCCGCCGTGCGCCTCCAGGTACTGATTCACGCGCGTATTCCATACGGTATCGGCCACCAGATGCGACCAGACACCCAATGTCAAATCGAGCAACGACTGCGCCACGTCCTCGGACGCAAGCGAGAACTCACGAGCGCCGGGACCGACAACCGGCTCGGCATCCCTGTAGCGCTGGGGATAGTGCACGCGATTCAGTCGCTCGCGCTCCTCGACAATCGAGGTAGCCTCGGCGGGTTCGCCCGCGGGTGCGCCGTTAAGCAGCGGCGCCACATAGGTATCCCAGAACTCATGCTCACGAGGCTTAGGGATGGGTTCAGGCTTGGCAAAGTGCGTAATGCGGTACGGGATGGGATCGGCGATGCCAGGGACCATATAGCCCACGAAGATATCCGGAACCACGCAGCCAAACAAAAAGGCATTGCGGTCGCGCACGCTATTGGCAAGCGCACCGGTGCGCTCCAGCAAACGCTCCGTCTGAGCGATATGAATGTTCCAGCTTGGCATAGCCACCCCCATAAAAACCTGGATAACTATACCATCACGGCAAAGCCGCGCAGGCGGCTACGCACGCTCTACGCAGCAACTATTCCGCAGCGCCGCTTTCGGTTCCATACGACGGCGAAGGCGCCTCGACCACATGGTGATATCGATCGATATAGATTGCACGGGCACCCAGGCGTCGCACCAAATCCTGATGATGTGTGCTCATCAAGACCGTCTTACCCGCCGCGACGTAGGCCAGCAAGAAGTTGACCACGATGTCGCATGAATCCTCGTCGAGCCCATTGGTAGGCTCGTCGAGCACCAGGATATCCGGGTTCATCGACACCACCGCAGCCAGCGCAACGCGCTTCTTTTGCCCGCCCGAGAGCTGATAGGGAGAGACGTCGACAAGGTCGGCAACCTGGAACAGCTCCATGGCATCGCGCACGCGGCGCTCGAGCTCGTCTGCCGGCAGCCCCATCTGCACGGGACCAAAAGCAACTTCCTCGCCCACCGTAGCGCAGAACAGCTGGGCGTCGGCATTCTGGAACACAAAGCCCACGCGCTGATGAAAACGCTGAGCGGCCGCAGAATCCTTTAGAAACGCCGCATCAATCACGTGCCCGTCAAACAGGTATGCCCCTGCGTCCGCGAGCTCAAGGCCGTTGATAAGGCGCATGATCGTCGTCTTGCCGCAGCCGTTAGGACCGAGCAGGGCAACGAGTTCACCACGATCGACCTGCAGCGACACGCCATCGACAACCGTATGCCCCGCATAGGAGAACACCACGTCGCGCAGCTCGATGAGCGGCGCGACCTCGGCGCCGCCCGCACCGTTCGTGCCCGCCGCACTATTCATATCGATCGTCAAAACGTCGCCCTTCCCTATTTGCATCCCCAGCCGGAACCAGCAGCGCCTACAGCACGGCGCACAACACCGCCAGCAGCGCCACGCCGGCCGCATAGACCGCATCGCGCCAGCCAAACCCGGCGCGCGCGGGCGCCGGATACGCACCCGCAAAACCGCGGCACAGCATGGCCTCGTCCATCGCGCGGCTGCATTCCATCGCCTTGATAAAGGTCATGCCCATGATACCCGCGATCGAATCGGTACGCGAAAATCCCTCAGGCGCACGGCCAACGCTGCGCAGCATGACCGATTCGCACAAATTGTGCGCCGTGCGACCCAGCACCTCGACGTGCTTGAGCGCCATATCAAACGTAAAGATAACTTCGTCGGGCAGATGAAGCATCTTGAGCGCCGCCGACATGCGGCTCCACGTGAGGGTCCACGAAACGCCCAGCACCAGCGACACATTAATGAAGGTCTTGAGCGCAATTTTGAGCATGGCGCCCGTAGCGGAAGCGCCCAGCAGCAGGGCAGGCAGCGCCAAAACCACTGCGAGCCCCGCGGCGCCAAGCGCCGGCACAAAGGTCGCCCGCAGCCCGCGTACGGGGCGCACGGCAACGAGCACCAGCGCAATGGCCGCCATCAACATGAGGTATAGCGGGCTCTGTGTCAGACACACGCACAGGACGCAAACGAACATCCCCACCAGGCGCACCGGAGCCGAAACGCAAGAAAGGGCGCGGTCGACCATCGACCCGCCCTCGTGCGCGCCTCCACCCAGGCGAACCCGCTCAAGCAGGCTCGCCAGGTGCAGGACATTCTGTTGCATTACGCGATGCCGAGCGCCCGTGGGCTCGTAACGCTGCTCGTCCGCAAGCCAGCTAGGCAGCTCGGCTATTGCCATGAGCACCGCTTTCCTTAACCGTCAGCGAAATCAGACGGAATGCGATGGTGAGCACCGCCACGCCAATCACGCCGGACAGGATATACATGGCAGCCTGACCGGCAAAGCCAAGACCCTGCTCCTCGGAATAGGCCTGCAGGTAATCGCCCGTGGGCAGGGCATCGGCAAAAGTCGGGGTGTCGAGGCCGACCGAAGCCTGCAGGCTGTCGTCGCCAGCCTCCTGAACGGCGGTCGCGGCGCCCTCGGCATCCCACTCACCCCAGGCGTCACCGGTGGCAAGCAAGCCGAGCGGCGTAGCCACGACAAGCACGGCGACCAGAATGAGCGTGGGGACCAGCGAGGTCTTCTTGGCAGCAGTGCCCTCGGCAGCAAGCTGGCCATCGACGGCCTCGGGCCCGACGATAACGCTCGGCGCCGTCTTCTTAATGAAACCGTAGATGGCGGCCGTCGCCACGCCCTCGATCACGCCGGCAACCAGCATATGCGGGATCAACATGGCCGGAATAGCCACAGACAACGGGAAGGGGCAGTACAGCGGAGCGCCCAATGCATTCGTGAAGAGCATGGGCTGAATGCCGAACTCGATCGCCGCGCACAGGGCCGCCAGGCACAGGCCGACCCAACCGCTCACGATGGCGGAAACCGAGGTGCCCCAGCTCTTGTCGTGCAGACGGCTGTTGAGCGCACGGAACACGATAGCAGCGGCAAACGGCAGCACAAAGGCCATGTTAAAGCAGTTGGCGCCAAAGGACAGAACGCCGCCGTCGCCAAACAGCAGCGCCTGCAGCGCCAGCGCGACCGAGACAGCGATAGCCGCGGCCTCGGGGCCCAGCAGCAGCGCGATGAGCGCGCCGCCAACAGCGTGACCAGTGGTGCCGCCAGGCAGCGGCACGTTGAACATCATGAGCAAGAAAGAAAATGCGGCGCAGATACCCAGGAAAGCCATGTGCTCGCGATCGAGCGTGGCGCGCACCTTCTTGATGCAGTGGACCCAAACGGGCACCATCGCCACCGCCATGACGGCATCGGTCTGCGGGGACAGATAATTATCTGGAATGTGCATGTACGCCTCCCGGTTGTCGGCGCACAGAATTGCAACGCCGCCTGAATCACCTTGCCAGTGTTACGTATTGTCAGACTCGTAACACGACGCGGGCTATCATAGCAAAACGGCGCGCTGCCGACAAAGCAGCACGCCGCTATGTAATGCGCGTGTCATATATGCAGGTTCAACGGTGTCTTTTCCGAACACCGCGGTCACGCAGGACCCCACAACAACTGCCGAGGGGTCCTGTGCTCCCAGCGCAAATCCTAGCCGCGGACCTCGCCGTTTACGCCCTTGCACACCTTGGTGACGATCTTTTGGTGCGCCTTTTCGACCTCTTCGCTGGTGAGCGTGTGGTCGTCGGAGCGATACGTAAGCGCAAAGGCCATGGATTTCTTGCCCTTGCCGATGCGGACCGGATCGCGGTAGACATCGAACAGGCGCACGCCCTCGAGCAGCTTGCCGCCGGCACTCGTAATACGACGCTCAAGATCCTCGCAGGTCACAGTGTTGTCGACCACGATAGCAAGGTCGTGCTCAACGGCCGGGTACTGCGAGAACTCACGGTAGTTCTCCTGGTTGCGGGCGCCCTTGATCAGCTTGTCCAGGTCGAGCTCAAAGGCAACGACGACCTCGTCAATGCCCATAGCCTCGCGCGCCTCGGGGTGGATCTCGCCAACCCAGCCCAGCACGGTACCGCCCGAGAGCACCTCGGCAGCACGACCCGGCTGCAGGAAGGCATAGCTCTCGCCCTCGACGGGACGGAAGCGAACCTTCTCGATGCGCAGCTGGGCAAGCAGCTCCTCAACGATGCCCTTGCCAAAGAAGAAACGCAGCTTGCGGTACTTCATGTTCCAAGACTGCTCGCTCCACTGGCCCGAGAGCACACCCGCCACGGACTTAGTCTCCTTGGGCAGGCTGGCATTCTCGCGACCGTGGAACAGGCTGCCGACCTCGTACAGGTGTACGTTGGGCGTACCGTGCGCCTCGTTGTAGGCCACGGACTGCAGCAGGCCCGGCAGCAGCGAACGACGCATCTCGGTCTGCTCAGCTACCAGCGGGTTCATGAGAACCACGGGGCAGCCGCGGCCCTCGGTGGACATGCCGATCTTCTCCAGGTCGCCCGGGGCGGCAAAGCCAAAGGTCGTGGTCTCGTTGAGGCCACAGGCGCGCAGGATCTCGCCGACCTTGCGGGTAAGCTTCTGCTCGCGCGTCAGACCGCCGATGTGGTTCTTGGCAGCCGGAATGGTCGCCGTGACGCGACCCATGCCCCATAGGCGCAGGACCTCCTCGATCAGGTCGATCTCACGCGGCAGGTCGGGACGGAAGCTCGGCGGCGTGACCATAAAGTCCTCGCCGTCGCGCTCGACGGTGCAGCCCAGGCGGGTGAGCGAGCGCTCGATAAAGTCGGGCTCGATGTCGGCACCGCAGATGGCGTGCACGCGGGCCAGGCGCAGCTTAATGCTGTCGATGGTCTTGGGCGCGGGGAAAACGTCGACATAGCCGGGAGCAACCTCGCCGCCGGCGATCTCCTCGATGAGCGCGCACGTCACATTGGCAACATCCACGCAACCGGTCTCATCGACCTGACGCTCAAAGCGAATGGAGGCATCGGAGATCAGCGACAGGTCGCGGCTGGTGTGCGAGGTGCGACCGGCGTTGAAGCAGGCGCTCTCGACCATCACGTCGACGGTGTCGTCCTCGATCTCGGAATCCATGCCGCCCATAACGCCGGCCAGCGCCACGGGGCGCTCGCCGTCGGTGATAAGGCCCATGCCGGCGTCGAGCGTACGCTCCTCGCCGTCGAGGGTCGTAAACTTCTCATCCTGCTGGGCGGCACGAACCACCACACGACGATGGCCATCGCGCTCGGCAAAGGTGTCCAGATCAAAGGCGTGCAGCGGCTGACCGGTGAGCATCATCACATAGTTGGTGATGTCGACAATGTTGTTGTGCGGGCGCACGCCCAGGGCGTTGAGGCGCTTGACCATCCAGTCGGGCGACGGACCGACCTTCACGTTGCGCACGATGCGGGCGACGTAGCGGTCGCACAGGCCTTCGTCGGCAATCTCGACGGAAAGTTCGTCGTCGGTCGCGCGGCCGGTCTCGGCCTTGATGGCAGGCAGCTCAACGTGGAAATCGCGGTCGAAGATGGCGCCGGTCTCGCGGGCCATGCCGATCATGGACAGGCAATCGGGACGGTTGGGCGTAATCTCGCAGTCGAGCACGGTGTCGCTCGAGCCCACATACTCGGCAAACGACATGCCGCAGGGCGTATCCTCGGGCAGGATCATGATGCCGGAGTGGTCGCCGCCCAGGCCGAGCTCGCGCGCGGAGCAGTTCATGCCCATGGACACGACGCCGCGAAGCTTGCTCTTCTTGATCTTGACGTCGCCGGGAAGCACGGCGCCGATCATGGCCGTGACGATATGGTCGCCGGCCTCGAAGTTCTGCGCGCCGCAGACGATCTGCAGCGGAGCGGGATTGCCGTCGGCGTCGAGATTCTTGTCGCCCACGTCGACCGAGCACACATACATGTGGTCGCTATCGGGGTGCGGAGTCTTGGTGAGCACCTTGGCGGTCACCACGTGGTCGAAGGACTCGCCCACGGTGTCGATCGCCTCGACCTCGGTGCCGGTACGGATATATTCGTCCGAAAGGGTCTTGGGATCCTCCGGAATATCGATCATGGTCTTGAGCCAGTCGTAAGAAACGCGCATGTAGCTCTCCTAGTTCTTAATCTCCGCAAAGGGAGGAATATCAAATGAAGACGTTCGCCTTAGGGTTGTCCAGGTGCCCCAGGTTGGCGTGAAAGAGGAGCGACGCGTACTAAAGGTACGCGAGCGACGGTTTGAACGCCAAGATGGGGTGCCTGGGCAAGCCTAAAATTGGTTCAGGAAGCGCATATCACCTGTCATGAGCGTTCGCAGGTCGGGCAGGTCGTAGCGCAGGGCCGCGACGCGCTCGGCACCAATGCCAAAGGCGAAGCCGGTGTACTTCTCGGGGTCGATGCCGCAGTTGATCAGGACGTTGGGGTCGACCATGCCGCAGCCCAGGATCTCGATCCAGCCGCTGTGCTTGCAGAAGTTGCAGCCCTTGCCGCCGCAGACGTGGCAGCTCACGTCCACCTCGCAGCTAGGCTCGGTGAAGGGGAAGAAGTGCGGACGGTAGCGCGTCTTGCGGTCCTCGCCAAACATGCACTTAACAAAGTAGTCGAGCGTGCCCTTCAGGTCGCCAAAGGTGATACCCTCGTCGACGACCAGGCCCTCGATCTGGTTGAACTGCGGCAGGTGGCAGGCGTCGGCCGTATCGGGACGGTAGACGGTGCCCGGGCAGATCATGTAGATGGGCGGCTTCTGCGACTCCATGGTGTGGATCTGTACGCCCGAGGTCTGGGTGCGCAGCAGCACATCGGACTCGCCGTGGGCGTGAGCCTCGGGGTGCGCGACGCTGCCGGGGTTGTTGTCGACCACGTAGAAGGTATCGCGGGCCGAGCGGCTCGGGTGATCCATGGGGGCGTTGAGCGCAGTGAAGTTGTAGTAGGAGGTGTCGACCATGGGGCCGGACTCGACGGTGTAGCCGATGCCGCAGAAGATGTCCTCGGCCTCCTCGATGATCTGCTTGATCAGGTGCTGGTGACCGATCTGCGGACGGATGCCCGGCAGCGTGATGTCGACGGCCTCGTGCTCGAGCGTGTGCTTGAGGGCGGCGGCCTTCATCTCGGTGGTGCGCTCGTCGAGCATGCCCTCGATCAGCTGGCGCATCTCGTTGGCGCGCTTGCCCATCATGGGACGATCCTCGGGGGCGAGCTTGCCCATCATGCGCATCAGGCCGGTAATGCGGCCCTTGCGGCCGAGCAGCTCAACGCGCGCGGCCTCGAGCTTTGCAGCGTCGTCGGCGCCTGCGACGAGCTCCTTGGCCTCTTCCTCGAGTTTGACCAGATCATCAATCAGACTCATGTCTTCCCTTTCGTCTCTCGCGCATCTCGCTTGCCGGGGCAGCTAGCACCCGATAGCTGCGGATGTGCGGCCCGGTTCGGTAACAAAAAACCGTCCTCGGGCATGTACATTGCCCAAGGACGGTTGAATTCCGCGGTACCACCTTGTTTGACCCGGCGGATGTCTGGCCCGCCGTGCCCACTCTGCGCCCCTTGTCGCGAGGCTCACGGCTTCCCTACTGGGGCTTCGCTGCCACCGGCCGCGCGCCCGTTGAGGTCGCTGCTCGGGAGTGAACGCTTGGCCCTTGCCACCGTAGGAAGGCTTGCAGCCCATGACCTTCCCTCTCTTGCCGGCGACGCGGCGGGCAAAACCCTCTCCGTCAACGCATTGGGCTATAGGATAACACATTCTGCGAGCATATCGCCGCGTTCAGTTTTGTTCGCGCTGGGTACAAGGCAGGTAGCTGTGCAAACTGGCCGTGCACCCGCCTGCGGCGCTCGGCCTGCGAGATTAAGGATACGGCATGGGAAAGAAACTCGATAAGAAGGCCAAGGCCGCCGTGGCAAAGGCTGCCAAGGGCGTCAAGGCCGCTAAAGTCGACAAGGCCGTCAAAAAGTTCCGCAAACTCGAGGGCAAGCTGTGGACTCGCGAGTACCTGCTCAAGATTGCCGAGTTCGATGGAGCGACGATTGCTCCTGCCAACGGCGCTGCCGCCCGTGCCGACGCCATGGGCACGCTTGCCGGCGAACATCACAAGCTACTGACCAGCGAGAAGTCCGTTGAGCTCGTACGCTCGTTAGCGCGCGAGACGGTTGCAGGCGGCAAAATCGACGACCCGCAGCTGCTCGACGAGATCCGCGTGCTCGGCCGCGACCAGCGCGAGGCAAGCGTTATTCCTACCGAGGAGGCCGAAGCCTGGACCAGGCTCACCTGCGAGGCCGACGCCGTGTGGCACAAGGCCAAGACGGCCAACGACTGGGCGAGCTTTGAGCCCTATGTGGATAAAATCGTCGCCCAACTTAAGCATCAGGCCGAACTCATGGACCCCAAGCGCGACCCATACGACGTTTGGCTCGACCAGTACGAGCGCGGCCTTTCTGCCGAGAGCTTCGACGCGTTTTGTGAGGAGGTCAAGGCCACGGTCGTGCCGCTCGTGCACGCCATCGGCGAGCGCGGCCAGCAGCCCGATGCCGACTTTTTGCACGCCCGCGTGCCCGAGGCCGCCCAGCGCGCCATGAGCTTCGACCTGATGAAGCTCGTCGGCCTGAACCTGGACGACACCACGCTTGCCTTTACCGAGCACCCGTTTAGCGAGGGCTTTGCCGTGGGTGACGCGCGCATCGCGACACACATCTACGAGGACGATTGCATCTCCAACGTCTACAGCATCATCCACGAGGCGGGGCACACCATGTACGAGCTGGGCGTCAATCCCGCCTATGCGCGCACCTGCCTGGAGGGCGGGACCTCCATGGGCATCCACGAGAGCCAGAGCCGCTTCTTTGAGAACACCGTGGGCCGCAGCCGTGCCTTTATGGGACCGCTGCTCGAGGCGCTGCGCCGCCACGCGCCCGAGGTCTACGGCAACGTAGACGAGGACACGCTCTACCGCGCCGTGAACATCGCGCAGCCGTCGTTGATCCGCACCGAGGCCGACGAGCTCACCTATCCGCTGCACGTTATGGTGCGCTACGAGATTGAGCGCATGCTGTTTGCCGGCGAGGCCACGGCCAAGGACATCCCCGCGCTTTGGAACCGCTTCATGAATGAGTACCTGGGCATTCCGGTTCCCGACGACACGCGTGGTTGCCTGCAGGATACGCACTGGAGCGGTGGCTCGTTTGGCTACTTCCCCACCTATGCGCTGGGCAGCGCCTACGACGCCATGTTTGTGCCGGCCATGTGCCGCGACGGTGTCGACCTTACCGGCGCCTGTGCGAGCGGCGACCTGACACCTGTCCGCGCATGGCTGGGCGAGCACATTTGGCAGTGGGGCCGCGCCAAAGACGCACCGGAACTCATCAAGGGCGCATGCGGCATGGCGTTCGATGCCCGCTACTACTGCAGCTACCTGCAGGACAAGTTCACCACGCTCTACGAGCTGTAAAGCTTAGGCGACACGCCAACGCAAAGGGGACGCCGCGGAACCAATCCGCAGCGTCCCCTTTTTTTCACCCAATAACTAGGTACCCAATGACTAGTTCGTTGACGCTAATGTCTTGGCAACGTCAGCGAAAACGGCCCCAAGCGAGCAAGGTGACGTGAAATGAAAGGGCGCTGACCTTCTGGTCGCGCCCTTGAAATTGAACGTCAGATTGCCGCTTGGGGCCGTTTGCAGCGTCGAGCAGCTACGCGGTTTGGTAAAACCGCGTAGCTATAAAGCCTCGAGCGCGTTGGCGATGCGCTTCATGGCGGCGTCGGCGGCGGCTTGGTCGGGGGCTTCGGCCAGCACGCGGATAACCGACTCGGTTCCGCTCTTGCGCACGAGCACGCGGCCCTCGCCTGCCAGCGCAGCCTCGGCCTCGGCGATGGCGTTCTGCACGCCCATGTTCTCGAGCGCGGCGTCCTTGTCCGCCACGTGCACGGCCACCTGCGCCTGCGGCAGCAGCTTGCACGGAGCCGTGACTGTCTCTTATACACA
>URNC01000057.1 GCA_900549065.1 uncultured Collinsella sp.
ACGAGATGCAGCGTAGTCTCGTGGGCTCGGAGATGTGTATAAGAGACAGGCCCTCAAGCGTGGTGATGGAGCGCCCCTCAACACGGGCGGCAGGAACCGAGCAGCTCAGCACCGGGTCGCCGTCGAGCCACACCGTGCACAGGCCGCAGTTGGTGGTCTCGCAGGCGCAGCGCACCGACGCACAGCCCTGCTCGCGCAGCAGCGCAAAAAGCATGGTGTCGGGAGCAATCTGAACCTTGACCTTGCGGCCGTTGAGCGTAAAGGAAAGATCGATGAGTTTGGCAGCCATTAGCGCACCTCGCTAGAATCGACGCCGGGCACGCGGCGGCAGGAATACTCGTCCGTGGCGAACTTAGGGATCTGCACGCCCTCGAGCTCGCGGGCAAGCGCGGCCGAAAGCTCGATACCGGCGGCGCGGCGCACGGCCTGCACGGCAAGCGGCGCCGAGATGCGACGGCGGTACTCGGCCGAGCCCCACAGGTTGGTGCCGTAGCTCAGTGCACGCACGGATGCGGCAAGGGCGCGAAGCTCATCCTCGGAAGGCTGCTCGCTGGTGAGGCCACATGCCTCACCCTGCAGCAGGGTCGCGCGCAGCGGGCGGGCACCCACGGTGACATGCCAGCTGTTGTCCCACCAGGCGGCGGTGACGTTTAAGGAGGGGAAGTCGGTCGCGGCCTTGCGCACGGCCTCATAGCTGGCACGGTAATCGTGCTTGACGACCACCACGTGCTCGATCACGTCGCGCACGTAGCCCATGTCAACGAACTCGGCAAGCGGCACGCGGCCGGCACCCGTCAGCTCAACATACGAATCGAGCGCCAGGAACGCCGAGAGCACGTCCGAGAAGCCAAAGCGGCCGTAGATGCTGCCGCCCACTGTGGCGGTGTTGCGCAGCTGCACGCCCACGATATCGTGGACGGCAAACTCAAAGACATTGTTGACAAGCGCGTTGAGCTCGGCATGACGCTCGAGCTGGCGCAGGGTGCACATGGCACCGATGCGAAACTCGGTCTCGGTCTCCTCGATCTGATCGAGTCCGCAGGCCGAAAGGTCAATCGCCGTCGCCACGCGACGCGAACCCAGGCGCATCCAGATGCCGCCGCCCACAATCTTGTTGTTGCGGTTCTTCTGCAAGAGCTCATAGGCTTCGGCCGCGTTTCCAACACGGACGTAGGTACCGAACTTGAGCACGTTCTCCCCCATCTCTTCACTTGTCCAGTACTTTTAAGTGTACCAAACGAGGGGGCACAACCCTCACCACCACAGAAAAAGGCTCCCAGCCAAGATGACTGGGAGCCTTCTACGATGCTATGTCGAGCGAAGATTTAGCAGACGCCCTGGGCGAGCATGGCGTCAGCGACCTTCAGGAAGCCGGCGATGTTGGCGCCCATGACAAAGTTGCCCTCCTGGCCATACTCCTTGGCGGTGTCATCCACGTTGTGGAACATGCCGCGCATGAGCTGCTCGAGCTTGCCGTCGACCTCCTCGAAGGTCCAGGACAGGTGCTCGGCGTTCTGGCTCATCTCCAGGCCGGACACGAGCACGCCACCGGCGTTGGCAGCCTTACCGGGCATAAAGGCGACGCCGTTCTCCTGGAAGTAGGTCGTGGCCTCGATGGTCGTGGGCATGTTCGCGCCCTCGCCGACCACCTTGCAGCCGTTGTCGACGAGCGCCTGGGCGTCCTCGAGCAGCAGCGTGTTCTCGCGAGCGCAGGGCAGCGCGATGTCGCAGGGCAGCTGCCACACGCCGCGGCCGTCGCCCTCGTGCCACACGGCGTTGGGCTTCTCGTCAACGTACATGGCGAGCGTAACGCCCTTGTCGTGGCCGGAGCGCTTCTTGTTGTAGACGTGCTCGAGCACGGTGTAGTCGATGCCGTCGGGATCCTCAACCCAGCCGTGGGTGTCGGAGCAGGCCAGCACCTTGCCGCCGAGCTGGGAGACCTTCTGAACCGCGTAGATGGCGACGTTACCGGAGCCGTGAACGACGACGTTCTTGCCCTCGAAGGAGTCGCCGCGGCTCTTGAGGTACTCGTCCACAAAGTAGGCCAGGCCGTAGCCGGTGGCCTCGGTACGGGCGAGCGAGCCGCCAAAGGAGAGGCCCTTGCCGGTGAGGACGCCGGTCCACTCGTTGGTCAGGCGCTTGTACTGACCGAACAGGTAGGCAACCTCGCGGCCGCCAACGCCCAGGTCACCGGCGGGAACGTCGGTGTTGGGGCCAATGTGGCGATAGAGCTCGGTCATGAAGGACTGGCAGAAGTGCATGATCTCGTTGTTGGACTTGCCCTTGGGGTCAAAGTCGGAGCCGCCCTTGCCGCCGCCCATGGGAAGGGTGGTCAGGCTGTTCTTGAGGATCTGCTCCAGGCCCAGGAACTTGAGCATACCCAGGGTGACCGTCGGGTTAAAGCGCAGGCCGCCCTTGTAGGGTCCAATGGCAGAGTTGAACTCGACGCGGTAGCCGCGGTTGACCTGAACCTTGCCCTGATCGTCGACCCAGGGAACACGGAACATAACGATGCGCTCAGGCTCGACGAGGCGCTCCAGCAGGGCGGCCTCCTCGTACTCGGGGTGGGCGTCGAGCGCCGGCTGGATGGTGCCGAGGATCTCGGTCGCGGCCTGGATGAACTCAGGCTGCTCGGGATAGCGGGCCTTGAGCTCTTCGAGAACTTTCTGCGTGTAGCTCATGCTTCCTCCAATGATGGGAAACGAAAATGTTGGTCGCGGAGCCCTATGCGCCGCGAACTTTATCGTGTATGGATAATATCGCACTGTTGCAGCAAAGTTTCGCATAAGACGACGGGCGGATGTTTCGTTTTGATTACGATGCAGGTAGATGCGTTTTTGAGCACCGGCCGAACAAATCGCGTGTTTCGAAGCTGTTTCGTCCGCATGTTCCAAACCACCACATTGGGGACAGGCACCTTTGTGGCGGTGTGGGTGGTTAGAGAACGAGCTGATGGTAGTCGGCGGGGGTTATGCGGCCTTCGGTGGCAGCGCGGAAGGCGGCGAGGGCATCGCCCGAGAACGGCATGGCCCAGCACAGTCCGCAGCCGGCGGTGATGGAGCCGGGCAGCGGCATGATGCGCCCGGGCACACCGGCATCCAGGCACAGCTGTTCGCATTCCATCACATCGAAGGTGCTATCGAACGACACGATAATCTTGCGCTCGTGGTCGAGGGCATCACCGGACGGGCCTTCGCGGTGCGCCTCACGATACGCCGCGGCGGCCGCTTCCTCTTCCGCAGTATGTCCACAGCCACCGCAGCCGCAGGTACAGGGCTCGGAACCATCGCAAGTGCAAGGCTCTCCCGTGTCGGGGCAAATATCGTGAGACATGGCAACTCCAATCGTCTAGGCGAGTAACTCGGCCGCCGCAAACTCCTCGGGCGTATTGACGTTCTCGAAGCAGAGCGTCGAGCCCGCGGCCTTAACGATCTGCGGCTCATCCATATAACCAGCCTGAACGCGATTGATCAGGCAGCGAATGCGCTGGCGGTCGCAGGCGAGCAGCTCATGAGCGACCGGCGCACACGCGTCACGGCGCCAGACGGCGCAAAGCGGCTCAATCCCCCGCTCCTCGCGCGGCACGCACACGTCGAGCGCCTCGGCCTCAACACGATCGGCAAGCGCGCCGATGAGTTCCGGCGAGACAAACGGCATATCGCAGGCGACGATCGCCACGAGAGGAAGCCGAGCCGCAGCCAGCGAGCTCGCGATGCCGCGCATGGCGCCCGCCGGCCCCTCAAGGTCCGACACTATTCGCGGCACCAGGCCGCCAAACGCGCGCTCCTCAAGGTAGACAAGCTCGCTGGGACGCGAAGTCGTCACGACCAACTCGCCGGCAACTGGCGCCAGCCGACCCAGCACGCGTTCGATGAGCGGCTCGCCGCAAAACGCCATGCGAGCCTTATCGCAGCCCATGCGCGAGGACAGCCCGCCCGCTTGGACGACACAAGAAAGATCGGCACGTCTTACGGTAGTCATACGGCAAAACACCTCCATCGGCATGCTCGAAACCCGGTGCACGAAGCTAAATACAGCCACCGAAATAGCAGCGCTACGAAAAGCTCGTGCAAAAACAAAACAGCGCCTTTGCGGCACGCAGCAAGACCGCGAGCACAAAAGCGCTGGTAGCGTATGGCGGGAACGTATGTGAATCGAACACATCCAAGACGTTTTGCACGCCTCGCAACGGTTTTGAGGACCGCGGAGCCCACCGGAGCCCATCCGTTCCCAAGTGCGGGGGTATTTTACCAAACCGAGCAGGCCCCATCCCAAAAAGACGAACAAGAAGTTGCGGTGGAATAGTTCCTGTATTTGCTGCCAAAGCCTCCAAATAGGAACTATTTCACCGCAACTGAGGAGGCGGGAGCGAGTGACCGGCCTAGCGCAGGGAGCGCAGACCGCCGGCCTCTTTGTCGAGCACTGTAAAGCGTACGGCGTCTAGATGCTCCAAGATGCTGATCGCACGCTTGCGCGACACGCCCAGGGACTCGCGTAGCACACTCGTGGTGGCAGCGCCGCCGGCGTCGGTGATGGCAGCAGCGACAAGCTCGCGCGCATGGGCCTCGGCGGTAGCGGACAGGGCAACGTCGCGCTCGACCTTCACGATGGAGCGGTTGAGCGAAAGCTCGCGCAGCGCACGCGTCATGGTGTCGCGATCGAGCTGGAGTTGCTCGCCCACCTCGGGCAGCGTCGGCGCATCGAGGCCGGCTTCGTCCAGCAAAGCAACGATGCGTTCGCAGGTCTCGCGCACCACACGCGCTGCAGCGGCAGCGGAGTGCGGGTCGAACACCTCGGCGCCCTCGGAGGCGCACACGCCGCGCGAACAGCCCTCGGAAATCAGGGCTGCGGCAACTGCATCGTCTGCGGTAGGCCAAGCGGCATGGGCGACCGCGCCGGGCGTAAAGCCCGTCTCCTTGGGAGCAGCCGCGTGCATGGCGGACAGGGTCGCCGCCAGCGTACCCATCGCGGCATCGAGCGCGGAAGCTTCTGCATACAGCGGGCCATCCGAGCCAGTAAGCGCGCAAGCAGCGCCCTTCGCCACCAACTCGTGCAACGCTGCCTCAGCCTCACCGGTAACAAGATCGAGTGCCGCAGTAACATCGACAGCTGCAACCGGCAGCGCCTGCAGCGCCAGCCACGCATCCACCGCGCCCACAATATCTCCGGCCTCAAGCGCCGCGTACAGCACGCGCTCCCCCTCAATAAGTTCGCGCGAACGGCGGCAGCGCGACAACAGCACGCGCCCTCCACCAATAAGCATGACCGGCGAATAGGACAGCACCACGGCATGGTCTCCGGCGCGCAGCGGCAGCGGTTCCTCCAAACGTACCTGCACCACTCGCGTCTCGCCCACCGCCATGGGGGCCTCACCCTCCATGAACATGATGCGACCGACAACCTCGGCCGTACCCGCCATCACGTGCACACGCGCACCCGACTCGAGCACGCGTGGCTTGGCTCCTTCGCGACCCAGATACGTAAACGTCATCATAAAGCGCAGCGTCTGGCCAAAGCGGCCCTCCACGCCGAGCATCTCACCGCGATCGAGCGCAGCGACGCTATCGCCCACCAGGTTGAGCGCCACACGCTGACCGGGCAACGCCCGCGGCGTATCGCCATGCACCTGAATCCCGCGCACGCGACAGACCGTACGCGACGGCAGCGCGACAAGCTCATCCCCCACCGCGACAGGCGCATCGTGCAACGTTCCCGTCACCACGGTACCGGCGCCCTTGATCGTAAAGCAGCGGTCGATGGGCAGACGCGGTGCGGCATCGGTTCGCTCGGCGCGATCGCGACAGGCGCCCCAGCAGGCATCCACGCACTCATCGAGCGCTGCCAGCAGAGCATCAATCCCCTCGCCCGTCTTAGACGACACGGGCACGATCGGGGCGCCCGCAAACACGGTGTCCGACAAAAAATCATCGACATCAAGCTCGGCAAGTTCGGTCATCTCACTATCGGCCAGGTCGCACATCGTCAGCGCCACCACCATATGCGTGACGCCCAGCAGCTCCAGCACATGCACGTGCTCGCGGGTCTGGGGCATCACGCCCTCGACGGCCGATACCACCAACACGGCAACATCAATGCCCGTGGCGCCCTGCACCATGGCGCGCAAGTAATGCGCGTGGCCCGGCACGTCGACCAGACCAACGATCTTGCCACTCGGCAACGCCAGCTCGCCAAAGCCAAGCTCAACGGTCATGCCGCGACGGCGCTCAACTTCCAGGCGGTCGGGATTCTTGCCGGTCAGCACCTCGATCAATGCCGACTTGCCGTGGTCAACGTGGCCCGCCGTGCCAACGATAACGGGACACTCCACCAGCGCCTGAACCTCACTCATCGAGCAATCGCCTTCTCAACGCACGCGACGAGCGTCGATGCCGCCGTCTCGATATCGCGGTCACCCACGAGTGTGCGCACGTCAAACAGGACGCGATCGTGCGAGGCGCGCGTGACGACCGGCGTGTCGAAATCTTGGACGAGCGAGCGCTTGAGTGCGTCAACGGAAAGACGCTCATCGACGAGGCACACGGCAACGCACATGGTGGGCAGCTCCACGGTAGGCAGCGAGCCGCCGCCGGGAGTCGACGACTCCTCGATGATTTCCACCTGCACGGCGCACGGGCAGCCAGCCTTATCAAGCCCGGCGACCATACGATCGCGCAGCTTACGTGCGCGACGCTCCAGATGAGCCTGCGGAAGCGTGAGCATGTTGAGCACCGGTACCTCGCGATGGGCCACATCCGCCCCGTCCATGTAGATGCGCAGTGTAGCCTCGAGCGCCGCCAGTGCGAGCTTGCCCGGGCGCAGGGCACGCATAAGCGGATGTGACCCACAGGCCTGGACCAGATCGCGACGGCCCATGATAATGCCCGCCTGCGCGGCGCCCAGCAGCTTATCGCCCGAGCACGACACCAGATCGAGCCCTGCCGAAACCGAAGCCGGCGTAGTCTCCTCGCCGCCGCGAACCAGGATGTCGTCAGGCAACAGCGCGCCCGACCCCTGGTCTTCATAGAACAGCAGGCCGTGCTTATGAGCCAGTGCGGCGAGCTCCCTTGAGCTCACTTCCTCGTGAAAACCCTCGATGCGATAGTTGGAAGGATGGACTTTAAGGATCATCGCCGTATCGGGCGTGATGGCGCGCTCGTAGTCGCCCAAATGCGTGCGGTTGGTGGCGCCGACCTCGACGAGTTTGGCGCCCGAAGCCGCCATGACATCGGGGATGCGGAAGCTACCGCCGATTTCGACGAGCTCGCCGCGGCTCACGATGACCTCTTTGCCCGCAGCGTGAGTGGCCAGCACCAGCAGCACCGCGGCGGCATTATTGTTGACGACGAGCGCGTCCTCGGCACCGGTAAGCGAACGGATCAGCTGCGCGGCGTGCTCCTTGCGGGACCCGCGTGAGCAGGTGTCGACGCTGTACTCGAGCGTGCTATACCCGCGCGCAACCTCGGCCACGGCCTTGGCGGCCGATTCAGCGAGCGGGGCGCGACCCAGGTTGGTATGGATAACCACACCCGTGGCGTTGACGGCGGGACGCAGGCTCGGCAGCGCGGAGCGGTGGGCACGCCACTCGATGGCCGAAGCCAGGTCGCGCTTAGAGCGCGGGTCGGCACCGGCACGAATGGCGGCGCGCTCCTCGTCGAGCTCGGCCGTGACGGCAGCATGGACCACCGCGTCGCAGGTCTCCCCCGCCGCCTTCACCACCGGCCACTCGGCAAGCAGCTCATTGACGGAAGGAATGGCGCGCAGGCGGGCGCGCACCTCATCGGACATGTTCTGGCTATCGCTCATGTGCGGCCTTTCAAATGAAACGTGGATCAGTCGAATACATCAGCTGAGTCAATTACTCGTTATTATCCTCGCGCGCCGCGATCTTTTCCACGCGAACGGCGTTTTCTTGGGTGAGCGCGGCACCCGTCAACGGGTCCCAGCGCAGCGGCGTGTGGTCGAGCGGACCGACGCCCAGGGCCTGCCGGCCACCACTCTCAGCACCAAATGCGCGTCCGCCGGGAGCGGCCGAGGTGAAGATGCACGCCGGATGCAGATAGGGCGTCGTCTCCACGCGCACGCGGTCGCGGCCCATATCGCTCACGAGCTCGACGATCTCGCCGTCGGCGATGCCCATGTGCGCAGCAGCATCGGCATTCATCTGCACGGCATCCAGGTCCGATCCAGCCTCGGCGGCACCTTGAGCCGCAAGCCTGCGCGAGGTGTGCGACTCAAAGGGACGGTTGCCACTAACGAGGCGAAACATCCCCGGGCCGGGCTCCACCATGGGCGCAATCCAGTTGGGCACACGACCCATGCCGACTCGTTCCCATACGTCGCTTGCCAGCGCAATTTTGCCGCCGGCAAGCGGAATCACCGGCTCACCCGTGCGCGACGGCAGCGCCACGCCCGTATCGGCCCAGCCGCGCTCCTTGAGCTCGTCCAGATCGATCCCAAAAGGCGCCACCTGGGCAGCCGTCAGATCGTCAGACGTAAACTGGAAATACTCGCCCACGCCACACGCCTGCGCCAGACCGGCAAAAATCTCCCGACCGGGACGTGTGCCGTCATGCTGCACGGGCAGCACGGCGTTGCGGTAGAACACGCGCGAATCGTTGACGCCCACGACCGTGCCCACACCGCGGTCGGCCTCCAGATACGTCACGTCGGGCAGCACGAAGTCAGAAGCACGCGCCGTCTCGGACCAACGAATATCAATCGTCACAAGCAAGTCGAGCTGCTGCAAAATACCCAACCAAGCCTGTGCATTGCCATAGCCCGCACCGGGATTGCTGGCGTAAACGATCAGCCCACGCAAATCGCCGGCCAGAATAGACTGACCGATAGTCGTGCACAGGCCGCGCACCGGATCGACCAGTGGATAGCGCTCGGACCCCAGCTTGGGCTCACGTGGCATCGACGGCGTCGCGAAACGCGCAGGGTCCAAATCGCCCAAAGCAAGCGGCGTGGGCGGGTTGAGGGCACCGCCCGCGTGTCCGATGCAGCCCAGCAGCACATCGACCAGACAAATCGCGCGCGCGGTCTGGGTGCTATTGGCATACGCGATACCGATGCCGCCATGAAAGCCGGCGTCCACCACGGCAGCAGGCGCGGCGGCAGCTAGATCACGCGCCGTGGCGGCGATCTCTGCGGCCGGCACGTCGCACATCGATTCGGCCCACTCGGGTGTCCAAGCACTGGCCGCCTGCGCCAGCTCGTCAAAGCCTGTGGCGTAGCGGTCCACGAACTCGTGATCGTACAGGTCTTCGGCTACCAGCACATGTGCGATACCCAGCAGCAACGCCAGATCGCATCCAGGACGTACGCGCAGCCAGCGGTCGGCAAGCGCAGCCGAGCCACTGCGCCGGGGGTCAACCACGATAATCTTAGCCCCACGTCGACGGGCATCGTTGAGCGCATCAACGGCCCCCATCGTCGACGAATCGACAATGGAGCGCCCCAGATACATGATGCAATCGGTATGCGCCAGGTCGGAGGCGGGACTATAGCCCAAGCTGTGCTCCCAACCGGTAAGTCGGCTTACCTCGCAGGCACCGTCGGCACCGTACACGTTGGGCGAACCAAGCGCATGCATAAAACGATACGCCCAGTAGCGGTCGAACGAGGGCACGCCGAGCGTCATACCCAGCGCTCGCGGACCATGCCCGTCAACAATCCCCAAAAGGCGCTCGGCAATCTGAGCAAACGCCTCGTCCCACGAAATCACATCGAACCCCGAGCCATCAGCTCGTCGGCGCATGGGGTGCACAATGCGGTCGCGCTCGTCAAACGGCATTGCCAGGCGATGCCGTCCGCGGGCGCAGAGGGCACGCGCCGCGCACGGATGCCGCACAACCGGTAACTCGGCAACCACGCGACCGCCCTCAACGCGTGCCGCAAAGGCGCAATCGGCATAGCATCCCCCGCATGTGGTCACCACGGCGCGACCGTCGCGCTTCACAGCAGATGCCATCTCGATTACCCCTTTCATCAGCCAAACACAACAGGCCAAAAGCACGGCAACGAGCCCCAGACCCAAAAAGCCTCCCGCACGGCAACGCCCCGCGGGAGGCCCAACATCAAACAGACGATACCTTACGCCTCGGACTTCTTGGCGTAGACAAACCAGTAGCCGAGCGCGATCAGAACCGCGCCGCCCACGATGTTGCCCAGCGTGGCGGCGGACAAGTTAAACGCAATGCCCGCAGCGTTGAGCGCATCGGCGCCGGCGACGTCGGCACCATAGCCGCACGCGTGCATCACGGCACCCATAGGCAAAAAGTACATGTTGGCGACGCAGTGCTCAAAACCGCAGGCCACAAAGGCGGCGATGGGCAGCAGAATGCCCACAACCTTATCGACCACGGTCTTACCGGCGGTACCGATCCACACGGCCAGGCACACAAAGATGTTGCACAGGATGCCGCGGAAGAAGATCGTCACCCAGTCGATCGTCACCTTGCCGGCGGCGACGCTCACCATGGAGTTGGCGACCGCCTCGCCGTTGAGCTTATAGATGCCGGCCATGTACACCAAAAAGACGATGAACAGGGCACCGACAAAATTGCCGACCCACACGACGACCCAGGCCTTAAGCATCTGAACCAGGGTGATCTTTTTGCTCTTGAGTGCGCAGACCATAAGCGAATTGCCGGTAAACAGCTCGGCGCCGCACACCAGCACGAGCACCAGGCCCAGGCAAAAGCACAGACCGCCCACGACGCGCTGAGCGCCCCAGCCCAGCGTGCTGTCGCTCAAGAACACGGTAAAGAACAGGCCGCCGAAGGCGATAAACGCGCCGGCGAACATTGCCAACAGAAAGGCCTTAGCGACCGGCAGGTTAGCCTTGGTCACGCCGGCGGCCTCGGTCTTGGCCTCGATCGCGGCGGGCGCCAGGCAATCGGGAGCGGGGTACTCCACCTTGGAATCTGCCATGTCAATCACTTCTTTCCTAATCAGCAGGGACAAGCGCTCCTACTGCTCTTGCCCCAAGCGGACAAAGTGGGAAAAGTCGTTGGCGGCCACGGCGTCGTACACGGCGTCGACGGCCTCAAAGACCTCCGGGGACATGGGGTTATAGAACTCCGTATCGCCCGGCTGAATCCCTATGAAGACGATATCTTCGCACGATTGCTCGATTTCCTCGATCAGAATCGACAAAGGGAGCGAATGCGTGGTGAACATCGACTTGCGGGCCACGTCACGTTTGTCGAGCAAGCGGATGGCGCCAACGGGCAGCGCCATGTCGGCGGCATCGACCAAAACCAAACGCGGCGGACGTTCGCGCTTGACCTCGATGATGTCATCCTCGGGCGTCTGACCACCGTCGATGGTGTACCAACCGGCGATGGGCGTGTCCTCCATCTTTTTGGAGAGCACGGGGCCAGCGGCATCG
>URNC01000058.1 GCA_900549065.1 uncultured Collinsella sp.
AGACCGAGATCATGATGCCGGCTTGGGACTCGGTGAGCGAGAACGACGCGGCGATGTCAGTCAAAAGACCGATGGGCATAAACTCCGACGTGTTGAACACGAAGGCGCAGCAGGTGAGTCCGATGAGCGGGAGCCACTGCTTGAGCGTGATGCCGTCTTGCCTTACCTGAGTCATATATAACGTCTCCAATCGTTTTGAGCGGAGGCGATTATATAGCAACGGCCCCGCATCCGTCAGCAACAGATGCGGGGCCGAAAACAATTCGATACACAGAGGTTGCGCCGTCAATAAATAACTAAGCCAACCCCAGCAATATACCTGCCGAATGCACGACAAACGCCACGATCCAGGCGACCGTCACCTGAAACGCGAACACGGCAACGGCATAGCGCGCGCCCAGCTCACTCTTGACGGCGCCGATTGCCGCCACGCAAGGCGGGTACAGCAGCGTAAAGACCAAGAACACGTAGGCGGTGAACGGCGAAAACATGGTCGACAGTGCCGCGGGCGACGTAGCACCCAAAAGCACCGTGAGGGTCGAGATGACGCTCTCCTTGGCGATAAGTCCGGTGACGAGCGCCGTGGATGCACGCCAGTCGCCAAAGCCGAGCGGCGCCAGCGCCGGCGCGATAATGCTACCCAAACCGGCAAGTAGACTCTGCGACTGATCGGCGACCACATTAAAGCGAATGTCGAACGTCTGAAGGAACCAGATGACCACGGTAGCAGCAAAGATAATGGTAAAGGCTTTGGTAATAAAGTCTTTGGCCTTATCCCATGCCAGCATCACCGTCGTCTTGACGCTCGGCAGACGGTAATTGGGAAGCTCCATGATAAACGGCACTGGGTCGCCCTTAAATGCCGTGCGGTTGAGCACCAAAGCCGCGATACAGCCAACCGCAATGCCGATCAGATAGAGCGAGACCATGGCGGGAACCGTTGCCTGTGGGAAAAACGCCCCGCACAGCAGACCGTAGACCGGCAACTTGGCCGAGCAGCTCATGAACGGCGTGAGCATGACCGTCATCTTGCGGTCGTGCTCGGATGGAAGCGTACGGGTCGACATGATAGCCGGCACGGTGCAGCCAAAACCGACGAGCATGGGCACGAAGCTGCGGCCCGACAGACCAAAGCGACGCAATACCTTATCCATGACAAAGGCCACGCGCGCCATGTAGCCGGAGTCTTCCAGAATGGAGAGGAACAAAAAGAGCACGACGATAATCGGCAGGAAGGTCAGCACGCTGCCCACGCCCGTAAGCACGCCGTCGACAGCCAGCGAGCGCACTACGTCGTTGGTGCCGAACGCCTTGAGGCCCGCATCGGCCGAGGCGATGATGGCAGCGATGCCGTCCTCCATAAGTCCCTGCAACGCTGCGCCGATCACGCCAAACGTCAGCCAAAAGACGAGACCCATGATCACCAGAAACGCCGGGATGGCCGTGTAGCGACCCGTCAGGATGCGGTCAATCTTGACGGAGCGTACGTGCTCGCGGCTCTCGTGCGGCTTGACGACGCAACGCCCGCACACGTCGCCGATAAAGCCGAAGCGCATGTCAGCCAGCGCAGATAGACGGTCGGTGCCGGCCTCGCCCTCCATTTGGCTAATGATGTGCTCGATGGCGTCGAGCTCGTTGCGGTCCAGGTGAAGCGCCTCGGTCACCAGCTCGTCGCCCTCAACCAGCTTGGTCGCCGCAAAACGCACGGGAATGTGCGCCGTCGCGGCATGGTCCTCGATAAGGTTGGCGATGCCGTGAATGCAGCGATGCAGCGCGCCGCCGTCCGGACCATCGGGCGCGCAGAAGTCCAGGCGACCGGGACGCTCGCGGAACCGCGCCACGTGCAAGGCATGATCCACCAACTCGCCAATACCCTCGTTGCGGGCAGCACTAATGGGAACAACAGGCACGCCCAGCAGGCTCTCGAGCAGGTTGACGTCCACGGCGCCGCCGTTGGCCGTCACCTCGTCCATCATGTTGAGCGCGATGACCATAGGACGGTCAAGCTCCATGAGCTGCAGTGTCAGGTACAGGTTACGCTCGATGTTGGTGGCATCGATGATATCGATGATGGCGTCGGGGTGCTCATCCAGGATAAACTGGCGGCTTACGATCTCCTCGCCCGTGTACGGCGACAGAGAGTAAATGCCGGGCAGGTCGGTAACGCTTGCCTCGGGGTGGTTGCGGATGGTGCCATCTTTGCGGTCGACCGTCACGCCAGGAAAGTTACCGACATGCTGGTTGGAGCCCGTCAGCTGGTTGAACAGCGTGGTCTTGCCGCAGTTTTGGTTGCCGGCGAGGGCAAAATGCAGCGGTGCGCCCTCGGGCACGGCCGTCTTTGCCGCGCGGGGCGAATACGTCCCCTCGCCCAGGGCCGGATGCTCCGTCGTGCCGATTGCAGCGTTAGCGCGCGGACCCGTATCGGTGTCGTGAATGCCCACAAGCTCGATGCGAGCGGCATCGTCCTTGCGCAGCGTCAACTCGTAGCCACGCAGGCGGATCTCGAGCGGGTCACCCATGGGGGCGTACTTCATCATGGTGACTTCGGTGCCCGGCGTTAGGCCCATGTCCAAAATATGCTGTCGGAGTGCCTGATCGTCCGATGCCACCGATGCGACAACGGCATCCTTTCCAATCTCGAGTGCATCGAGTCTCACGTCCGCGTTCCTCCCCCGGCGCCCACAGGGCGTTGCATTTTGTTTAACTTGGCTAACCGTTTGCCATGGCTAACCATTTAACCACGCATGATAGCGCGAACACACACCGATGTTCAATCGACAGATTGCCGCTCTGGCGGGCTTGCAGCGTCAAGTGGTTACGGCGTTTGGTAAAACCGCGTAACTAGAAACCGTGACGCTCCAGGAAGCGGAAGGCTAGGCGAATCCAAGGACGGACCGCCACCTGCTTGTCCTCGTTGTCGACCGCGGTGTTGGCGTTGCCGAGCGAAAGGCCGTGACCACCCTGGTCGAAGACGTGCATCTCGCATGCAACGCCCTCCTCGGCCATGCGCTGCGCAAACGGGTAGACCTGCGCGATCGGCGCCGTCTTGTCGTCGGACACGCCCCACACAAAGGTCGGTGGCATCTGACGCGAAACATGCGTGGTGGGGCAGATGTCGGCCAGATGCTCGTCAGTTGCCTCGCCGCCCGTCACCATCGACAGGTAGTCGTTGAGCAAATCGCGCCCCGTCTTGCCGCCCGTCTTGGGCACACGCAAGTCAATGCGCGGATCGCGCGTCTGCATGTCGCGCACATAGGCAAAGTCGAGCAATGGATAGCCCAGCACCACGGCATCGGGACGAATGTCGTCCGGACGCGCCCCGGCAAGTGCCGCAAAGGGGCCGGTCTTCCACTGTGTTGCCAGCGAGGCGCAAATCATGCCGCCAGCAGAAAAGCCCACGACGCACACGCGCTTAGGATCGACATGCCACTCGTCGGCGTTGGCGCGCACCGTGGCGACCATCTTGGCAAGATCTGCCTGGGGGTGCGGAAAGCTCACGTCACCCGCAGAGCTCGTGACATAGTTGAGCACAAAGGCCTGGTAACCGTGATCCAAAAACGCAAACGCCACAGGATCCTGCTCATGCGGAGCGATATGCGTAAACGCACCTCCGCCACAGATAATCACCGCGGGGCGGCGGCCATTCGGTTTATCGGGCAACGGCTCGGCACCCAAATACGTAAACGTCGCCGGATAATCCTCGGTCGGCTCCTCGCCCCACAGCGCATGGTTCTCGACAATCATATGTGCTCCCTTCGCGCAAATTATGCGCCCTTGTTTTTCGCCTTCAAGCGTACCCCACTTGAACCCGTGGCGCAGAAACACTCCGGCAATTAGTTTCCCTTCAACTGATATATCACATAATCCCAGTTCAGAGGTATCGTTGAGCAGCGTAGAATAGGGGCGTTGACCAAGCCGCGAAACACATGTGAAGCGTTTCCGGCAAACCAAACGCGCGATATGCGCCTATTTAAGTTGGAGGCAACTATGGGTCTGCTCGATTCGCTTAAGTCCACCTTCACCTCGACCGGCGAGGCGTCCGTTCCGCCCGCAGCAAGCTTCGCTACCCGCGAAGGCGTCATCTACGCCCCCGTCAACGGCGTGCTCGTCAACCTGAACGAGGTTCCCGACGAGACGATCGCCTCGGGCATGCTTGGCCAGGGCTATGGCATCGAGCCCATTACCGGCACCATCTATGCGCCCGCCAACGGCCGCATCGGTGCCACCACTGTCACCAACCACTCCATCGGCATGATCACCGAGGACGGCCTGCGCGTGTTCATCCATGTTGGCCTGGGCACCGTGGAAATGAACGGCAAGGGTTTTGCCCGCTTTGTCGAGATGGGCGATGTGGTCAAGGCAGGCCAGCCGCTCATCAGCTTCGACCGCGAGGCCATTAAGGCCGCTGGTCACGAGGACATCGTGACCGTCATCGTCTCCGAGCTCGATCGTCTTAAGAGCATCGACCATGTCGGCGAGTCTGGAACGCTTATCGGCGGCAACCCGCTCGTCAAGCTTGGCGACCCGCTGTTGGTTGCCAAGACCAAGTAGCCAGGCCCCACGCCACACAGCCAAAAGGCACCTCGTCAAGCGCCCGCGACCATTTGGCCGCGGGCGCTTTTCGTTTGAAAAACCATCCCGCCAATGCTTTATCTGTATAGCTCAAATGAGCCGAGCTGCTAGAATATCGAACTGTATGGATAACTATCATTCAACCGTTATGGGAGGATACGTGAACCGCACCAAAATCGCGCAGCTCTATGCCGATGCCGAGTCGCTCGGCGGCCAGACCGTCACCGTCGCCGGCTGGGTCAAGTCCGTCCGCGACATGAAGAACTTTGGCTTTGTTACGCTCAACGACGGCAGCTGCTTCCGCGACCTGCAGGTCGTCATGAACCGCGAGGCGCTCGACAACTACGACGAGATCGCCCATCAAAACGTCTCGGCTGCCCTCATCTGCACCGGCACCGTCAAGCTGACCCCCGATGCGCCCCAGCCTTTCGAGCTTTCTGCCACCTCCATCGAGGTCGAGGGCGTCAGCGCCCCGGATTACCCGCTGCAGAAGAAGCGCGCAACCGTCGAGTTCCTGCGCACCCAGCAGCACCTGCGCCCGCGCACCAACCTGTTCCGCGCCGTGTTCCGCATCCGCTCTGTCGCGGCTGCCGCCATCCACCGCTTCTTCCAGGAGCAGGGCTTTGTCTACGTCAACACCCCTATCATCACCACGAGTGACTGCGAGGGCGCCGGCGAGATGTTCCGCGTGACCACGCTCGACCCCAAAAATCCGCCCCTCACCGAGTCCGGCGAGGTCGACTGGAGCCAGGACTTCTTTGGCAAGCACGCGAGCCTCACCGTGTCCGGCCAGCTCAACGCCGAGAACTTTGCCATGGCCTTTGGCGACGTGTACACCTTTGGCCCCACCTTCCGCGCCGAAAACTCCAACACCACGCGCCACGCTGCCGAGTTTTGGATGATCGAGCCCGAGATGGCCTTTGCCGATCTGAACGACTACATGGATAACGCCGAAGCCATGCTCAAGTACGTCCTTAAGGACGTTATGGCCACCTGCCCCGACGAGCTCAACATGCTCAACAAGTTTGTGGACAAGGGCCTGATCGAGCGCCTGGACCACGTGGCAAACTCCGACTTTGCCCGCGTTACCTACACCGAGGCCGTCGAGATCCTGGAGCAGGCCGTCGCCGCCGGTCACAAGTTTGACTATCCCGTGAGTTGGGGCATCGACCTGCAGACCGAGCACGAGCGTTTCCTGACCGAGGAGCACTTTAAGCGACCGACTTTTGTGACCGACTACCCGGCCGAGATCAAGGCGTTCTACATGCGCATGAACGAGGACGGCAAGACCGTCGCCGCCGCCGACTGCTTGGTGCCGGGCATCGGCGAGATCATCGGTGGCTCCCAGCGCGAGGAGCGCCTGGACCTGCTCGAGGCCCGTATCAAGGACCTGGGCATGAATCCCGAGCAGTACAAGTACTATCTGGACCTGCGCCGCTACGGTTCCTGCAAGCACGCCGGCTACGGTCTGGGCTTCGAGCGCTTGGTGATGTACCTCACCGGCGTGGGCAACATCCGCGACGTCCTGCCGCACCCTCGCACCGTGGGCAACGCCGACTTCTAATCGTCGGACGTTAGCTCGCGTCGCCACACGCCAACGCTCATCGCACAAGCGTCTCTCGACATCGGTCGAGAGACGCTTTTTTCAACAGCATCCGTCAAGCTTTCGGCAAGTTTTTGGTCAGTTGAGCAGGGCTGTTGAAAACTCGAACCGCCGTTTGCCGACGACTACCGACCGCCCAGAGCGTCCTGCGCCCCTGGGATAACCCCGCGTCCTAGGCTCCATACCGTCGCCACCCAAAACGGAAAGGACGTGGGCACCATGACCGAAGCCGCTGTTGAAACCTACGACACCACAACGAGAGGCGCCGCCTCGATGGCAGCCTATCGCGCCGTTCGCATCCTGCAACTATTAAGCGAGAACACCGGCGAGGACAAGGCCATGCTTTCCGATGAGTTGATCCGGCGCCTCGCCCATCCCGACGACCCCGCCCACATGCCCATCTCGGCGGCGCGACGCAGCATCTACACCGCCATCTCCGCACTTCGCCATGCCGGATACGAAATTGAGTACAAACGCGGCGTGGGGTATCGGCTCTTGACCCGTCCGCTCACCGACGAAGAGATCATCCGGCTCCACGGTATGGTCATGCGCAACCGCTCTACGCCCATTGCTATTCGAAAAAGCATGGCTCAGCACTTGGTCGCCATGGCGAGTGCCGACGTTCGCGGCTACCTCGATGCACCCGAGCCTGCTCCAAGCGCCGATGGCAAATCCACCAAGGCCACGCGCACGCCCGTCAAGCGCATCGACACCTGCGAGCTCATCGAGCAGGCCATCGACCACGGAACCACGGTGAGTTTTGATATTTCGAGCGTCACGACACGTGGCGAAACTGAGGTAGCACGGATGACACTCCGCCCCTTTGCCATCAAGCAACGAGACGGCATCTCGTATTTGCTGGGAACGGTCTATGACGCCCGAGGCGCCGATGACACGCTGCGTACCGTAGAGATCGGCCGCATGAGAAACGTCACCACGCGTCTCCTCGACGGCAAGAAGCTCTTCGCCGCCCTCGACGAGGAGGACGACGCCTCTGCCGCATAAGAACCTCCGCCGTCCATTCGACTACCCGTACCGCCCATCCGGTTCTGTATTAAAAAACCTGCCAGGTTATTGTAAAAATGGACATCCGCGCTACTATAGTTCCACTTGCACTTTGTTTGAGTGCAGTATTTCCAGCCATTTCTATACTGGGGGTAACGATATGAAGGACATCACCATCAGCCGCAGGAGCCTTCTGGTCTCTGCTGGCCTGCTCGCGCTCGCTCCGCTCGCCGGATGCGGCGGCAACTCTGGTTCCGGCTCTGCTGCCGCCGGTTCCGACTACACCGTCGGCGTTCTGCAGCTCACTGAGCACTCCGCACTCGACGCCGCCAACGACGGCTTTGTCAAGGCCATCAAGAAGAGCGGCCTCAAGGTCAAGATCGACCAGAAGAACGCCCAGAACGACCAGTCCACGTGTAAGTCCATCGCCGACAAGTTCGTGGGTGATGGCGTCGACCTGATCTATGCCATCGCTACGCCCGCCGCGCAGGCCGCCGCTGGCGCCACCGCCGATATCCCCATCGTGGGCTGCGCCATCACCGACTACGCCGCCTCGGGCCTGGTCCAGGACAACGATAAGCCCGGCACCAACGTCACTGGCGCCTCCGACCTCACCCCGGTCGCCGAGCAGCTCGAGATGATGCAGAAGGTCCTGCCCGACGTTAAAAAGGTCGGCTTGCTCTACTGCACCGCCGAGTCCAACTCCGACGTCCAGATCAAGGCCGCCAAGAAAGAGCTCGACAAGCTGGACCTGGAGTACACCGACTTTACCGTCTCGAGCTCCAACGAGATCCAGTCCGTCGTCGAATCTGCCGTGGGCAAGGTCGACGCGCTGTACTCCCCCACTGACAACACCATCGCCGCGGGCGCCTCGCAGGTGGGCCAGATCTGCAAGGAGAACAAGCTTCCCTACGTGACCGGCGAGGAGGGTATGTGCATGGCTGGCGGCCTGTTCACCCTCTCCATCAACTACGAGGATCTGGGCTACGCCGCGGGCGAGATGGCCGTCAAGATCCTGAAGGGTGAGGCTAAGCCCGAGGACATGCCGATCAAACACCTCTCGAGCAAGGACCTGGTCGTCGTCAAGAACGACGAGATGACCGAGGCCCTGGGCATCGACCTCTCCGCTCTGGACGCGTAGCGTCATGCGCGGCAATGCATCTAGAGCCCGCGCTCGCGCCATAGCCGCGTTATTCAATATCTGAGCCACGTGGGCGGACGTCGTAGACCGGCGTCCGCCCTGCTTGTTACGGATGAGACAAAACATCCGACCGCAGCTCTTTCATACATTGTTACCGCTATCATGGTGACTCACGTGTCCACCCTATCCTAGGAGGTATGAAGCATGCTCATTGCATTGCAGGGCGCCATTTCGCAGGGCGTCCTCTGGGGCATTATGGTGCTTGGCGTGTTTATCACGTTCCGCCTGCTCGACATCCCCGATATGACCTGCGACGGCAGCTTTGCCCTCGGCGGCTGTGTTTGCGCCGTGCTCATCGTCAATAACAACGTCGACCCGCTGCTCGCTGTTTTGGCCGGCATGTGCGCCGGCGCCATCGCGGGCGCGGTCACGGGCATTTTGACCACTGTCTTTGAGATTCCCGCGATCCTCGCCGGAATCCTGACGCAGATCAGCCTGTGGTCCATCAACCTGCGCATCATGGGCAAATCCAACACGCCCATCCTTGCCAAGGGCACCATCTTCTCGTCTGTCAGCAACATGACGGGCCTGCCGCAGTCCACCGTCGCCATCATCCTGGGCATTTTGCTCGCTGTGGCTATCGTCGCCATCCTGTATTGGTTCTTTGGCACCGAGATCGGCTCGGCACTGCGAGCCACCGGCAACAACGAGTACATGATCCGCGCCCTGGGCGTCAACACCAACTCCACCAAGATGATCGCCCTCGTGCTCTCCAACGCTCTCATCGGCCTTTCGGGCGCGCTCATCTGCCAGAGCCAGAAGTACGCCGACATTGGCATGGGCACCGGTGCCATCGTTATCGGTCTTGCCGCCATTGTTATCGGCGAGGTGCTCGGCCGCCTGCTGCCCGGCGGTCTCACGCAGTTTAGCGTTCGCCTGGCCTCCGCCGTCTTTGGCTCCGTGGTCTACTTCCTCATCCGCGCCATCGTGCTGCAGCTGGGCATGGACGCCAACGACATGAAGCTGCTCTCCGCTGTGATCGTCGCCGTAGCCCTGTGCGTGCCCGTGGTTTGGGAGCGCTATAAGCTCCGCAGCTCCTACACGAAGGGGGATGAGGCGGATGCTTAAGCTCTCGCACGTCAAGAAGACCTTTAACAAGGGCACCGTCACCGAGAAGCGCGCGCTCACCGGCGTCGACCTCACCCTTAACGACGGCGACTTTGTAACCGTGATTGGCGGCAACGGCGCCGGCAAGTCCACGCTGCTCAACATGATCGCCGGCGTGTATCCGCTCGATTCGGGTGTCATCGAGCTCGACGGCACCGACATCTCGCGCCTGAGCGAGTCACAACGCGCTAAGTATCTGGGCCGCGTGTTCCAGGACCCCATGCGCGGCACCGCAGCCGACATGCAGATTGCCGAGAACCTGGCCCTCGCCAAGCGCCGCGGCCAGCGTCGCGGTCTTTCGTGGGGCGTCACCAAGGCCGAGAAGGACGAGTACGTTGAGCTGCTCAAGCGCCTAGACCTCGGTCTGGACACGCGCCTCAACGCCAAGGTCGGTCTGCTTTCGGGTGGCCAGCGCCAGGCACTCACCCTGCTCATGGCCACGCTCACCAAGCCACGCCTGCTGCTGCTCGACGAGCACACCGCGGCGCTCGACCCCAAGACGGCCTCTAAGGTGCTCAATCTGACCGAGGAAATCGTCGACGAGCACCACCTGACCACGCTCATGGTCACGCATAACATGAATGACGCCATCCGTCTGGGCAATCGTCTGATCATGATGCACGAGGGCCACGTAATCTACGACGTGGCTGGCGACGAGAAGAAGTCGCTCACCGTTGCCGACCTGCTGCAGAAGTTCGAGGAGGTCTCGGGCGGCGAGCTCGCCAACGACCGCATGCTGCTGAGCTAACGACCTAGAAAACCACCACAAAGGGGACAGGCACCTTTGTGGTGGTTTTTGTTAAAGAGTAAGGAGACAGCCATGAAAAGACTCCCCCGCCTTGCGTTAGCTGCCGCGTTGTTTGCCGGCGCGCTCACAGGCATCCCAAGCCTCACTTTCGCGGGGAACCTGCCCGCCGCTATTGACGGCGCCGTAACCGTCATGCACACCAACGACATCCACGGCAGCTACAAGTACAGCTACAACGCAAGCAAGGGCACGGGCACCATTGGCTTTGACGGGCTGGCGGTTCTCTATAGCGCTCAAAACAACGCCCCCGACTTTCTGCTCGATGCAGGCGACACCTTCCACGGGCAGTCCTTTGCCACCATGAGCGAGGGCAAGAGCATCGCCGAACTCATGAACACCTTCTACGCAAACGGCTACGACGCGACCACACCGGGCAACCATGACTGGAGCTACGGCGCGGACAAGCTTCGCACGATGGCCGGCAATGGTGCCACCAGTACACCTTTCGCCATGCTCTGCGCGAATGCAACGTCCTCGAACGGCGTATGGAGCTCGAGCATCACCAAGACGCTCAATCGCACTTGGAAGGACGGCGAGGGCAGCCCCACGTTTAACTACAAGATTAAGGTCGGCGTCGTCGGAGCCATGGATGAGTCGCTGGGCTCCTCGCTACGCGCGGACCTGGTCGCGGGCACGTCGTTCTCGGGTGCGGCGGACGCCATCAATGCCGAGGCCAAGCGACTGCGCGAGGATGAGGGCTGCAACGTTATCGTCTGCATCGCGCACACGCTCAACGCCAAGACCTTTGCCGCAAAGCTCGTTGGGGTCGGTACACTGGTCGCGGGCCACGAGCACATCAACTTAGACGAAAACGTGACGGGGGCCGACGGCAAGCCGGTCCGCGTCGTCGAGGCAGGCAGCGCCTTTGCCGAGGTTGGTCTGCTTTCCATTCCCTATGAGTACGACACCAGGGGTACCGAAACCACCAACGACGACCTGTCTCTTATACACATCTCCGAGCCCACGAG
>URNC01000059.1 GCA_900549065.1 uncultured Collinsella sp.
GCATACGAGGTGCAGCGTAGTCTCGTGGGCTCGGAGATGTGTATAAGAGACAGCCTCATCAACCGCTTCTACGAGGTCGATGACGGCGAGATCACGTACGACGGCATCGACGTCAAGCACATTGCCAAGGCCAGCCTGCGCGGGTCGCTCGGCATTGTGCTGCAGGACACGCACCTGTTTAGCGGCACCATTGCGCAGAACATCCGCTTTGGCAAGCTCGACGCGACCGACGAGGAGGTGCGCGCCGCTGCCGAGGCCGCCTGCGCGGATTCGTTTATCCGCCGCCTGCCGCAGGGCTACGACACACCGGTCACGGCCGATGGCGCCAACCTGTCGCAGGGCCAGCGCCAGCTGCTCGCCATCGCGCGCGTGGCCGTCGCCGACCCGCCGGTGCTCATCTTGGACGAGGCCACGAGCTCCATCGACACGCGCACCGAAAAGCTCATCGAGCGCGGCATGGACCGCATCATGCGCGGCCGCACCACGTTTATGATCGCGCACCGCCTGTCCACCGTCCGCGATGCCGACGCCATCATGGTTCTCGAACACGGCTGCATCATCGAGCGCGGCACGCACGAAGAGCTGCTCGCCCAGCACGGCGAGTACTGGCAGCTGGCACATGGTTTAAAAGAGTTGGATTAACCCGTTCGAGCACGATGCTTTGACCCCTCCGTGTTCCTCACCTCGCCTCAAACCATCACAACATTCGACGTTTTTTGCCAAAAACGGGAAAAGCTTCGAATGTTGTGATGGTTTTTCTGCCACTCGACCGGGTGGAATCGCTTTCTTGCGCACGGAGGTGTGCGGACCCGTGGGCAGGGGAATAAGGTTGGTTATCCGACTCCATTGGAGGGCTCATGGACCTGCCGATCGTCCTGTCCCATAAGACTGCCTGGCTGTACAACAACGTGGCGCGCCCGTCCGAGCCGCTCTCGCGAGCAAGCAGCCTATACGATGAGGACTCGCTTGCTAACGAAGCGGAGCCGACCGCGAGCCTGCCCAAATTGGGACTCGATACCAAGGGGCTGAGGGCTTCAACGGCAGTTGGGATCGTTACCGACTATCTGGTCTCGATCGGTATTCCACGAGAAGAGCTCGATCATATCGACACGCTCGTCAACTTCGATTTTGAGCGCTCGACGCCGGCTGGATTTAGGTGCCACGTGTTTGGAGCGCCGGTACCTCCAGACCATCTTATCGAGGTGGCCGAGGGCCTTCTGGTGGTTGATGAGGTCATGTGCTTTGTCCAAGCGGGTTCGTGGATGAGCGAGCCCGAGCAGCTGGAATATGGCTACGAAATCTGCGCCCGATACCATTTGAATCATCTGTCGACAGGCGATTATATCGAGATGGGGCAGAGGTATACCGTTGCCGACTTGATTGCTTATTGCAATGAGAACCGATCTCGTCAGGGGGCTGTACGCGCAGCCGCCGTGCTCAAGCGCGTGCACGATGGCGCGCGGTCGCCCATGGAGACGGCCACCGCAATCATGGTCGTAGCAAAACGTTCCCAGGGAGGGCTGGGATACGCCAAGGTCGAGCTCAACCATCGGGTCAATGTTCCCAACGAGTTCAAGTATCTCGCAAAGGCCGGGTATTTCGAGATCGATGTATATGCGCCTGCAAGCGGTACAGGGATTGAATACAACGGCTTGGACCATCTTGATAAACAGCGCAGCGCGTCGGATGCGGAGCGTATGACCGTGCTGAGCGCGCTGGGCTTTAGGATGATCGTCCTCACCGGGACTCAGTTTGCCCACCAGCTGCAATTGCACCGGGCGATGAACGCCATCGCGCTCGCTATGGGCCTTAAGTGCGACCGAAGCGAGACATTCCAGAAACGTCAGAACGACCTGCGAGAGTTCGTGATTCGACACTGGGACGGCGGCCTTTAGGGGTGCTTTGGTCCTTCTACGGGGCGCTGCGGCAGACAAACCATCACAACATTCGATGTTTTTCGCCAAAAACGGGAAAAGTATCGAATGTTGTGATGGTTTGCGTGTTGAGGATGGACTTGGTTAGTTTGTTTTGCTCGAAGTGGTCCGTCCTGTCGTACGGGTGTCGGCATGATTCTCTCGTGGGGTATTATGTTTTCCGAAGAATAAAACGCCGCGTGAGGGGAGGGCTGCGTGGACGGGCACGTGCAACATGACGGCTTTGGCCGCGATATCAACTACCTGCGCATTGCCGTTACCGACAAGTGCAATTTCCGCTGCATTTACTGCATGCCGGCCGATGGCGTGGCGCCCCGTGCACACGACGAGCTACTCAGTGCCGAGGAAATCGCCCGTTTTGTGCGTCTGGTGGCGGGGGAGGGCATTCGCCGCGTGCGCCTGACGGGCGGCGAGCCGCTGGTCAGCCGCCGTATCATCCCGCTCATTCGTGACATCCGCGCGATTCCGCAGATCGAGGACATCTCGCTCACCACCAACGGCGCCCTGCTTCCCAAGCTGGCGCCGCAGCTCAAAGATGCCGGGCTTAACCGCGTCAACATCTCGCTCGACACACTCGACCCCGAGCTGTTTGGAAAGATTACGCGCCTGGGTCGGCTCGAGCAGACCATGGCTGGCATCGACGCGGCGCTGGCTTGGGGCTTTGAGCCCGTTAAGGTCAACTGTGTTGTGGTGCGCCGGCTCAACCAGGATGTGGCGGCCCTCGCGCGACTCACGCTCGACCGCCCCATCCACCTGCGATTTATCGAATACATGCCCATCGGCGACGAGCACACGAGCTCGCATTGTGCCGTAGACCCTCACGCGCCCGCGCTCAATCCCGAGCTGTGGGACGCGAGCGACACCGTGCCGAGTGACGAGCTGCGGGCGCGCATCAATGCCGGGGCAGCCGCGGCGGGGCTGGGCGAGCTCGAGCCGCTCGGCATCAACGACGCTCCTGCCGGCGCGGGCCCTGCGCGCTATTGGCACTTTCCTGGCGCGACGGGAACGGTCGGTTTCATTAGCGCCATGTCCAACCATTTTTGTGCGAATTGCAACCGTCTGCGCCTGACGGCCGATGGCAACGTGCGTCCGTGCCTGTTCAGTGATGCCGAGTATTCGGTGCGCGACGCCCTGCGCCGTGGTGATGATATGCAGGTACTTTCGATTTGGCGCGATGCCGTGGCCCACAAACCGCAGGAACACGCGATAATTGAGGGCACGCAACGATTTATGTCCCAAATCGGAGGATGATCATATGGCCAAGAGCAGGTACGCCGATGCCACCAAGGCCGCTCGCAGGGCCGCGATGTCTGCCCACAAAGGCACGGCTGCGGCGAATGCTGGTAACGCCGACGCGTCCGCGCAGCCGTCTGCCAGTGCTGCCATCGAGCCCGCCCGCGACGCCCGTCGCGACGAGCTGACGCACGTGGACGCCAAGGGCGAGGTGCGCATGGTTGACGTGTCCGACAAGGCCGAGACCCATCGCATCGCTATCGCCGAGGGCACCATCCTCATGCATCCCGAGACGCAGGCCATGGTGCTGCAGGACCGCGCCAAAAAGGGCGACGTGCTTGCCTGCGCGCGCGTGGCGGGCATCATGGCCATCAAACGCACGAGCGATATCATCCCCATGTGCCATCCGTTGCTCATTACCAAGAGCAAGTGCGACATTGCGCCCATCGCTGCGGCGGGGACGCCGGCCGAGGACGTGCCCGAGGGCTGGGCACCGGCGCGTGCGGACGGGCAGGTTGGCTTTCACGTGCTGGTCACGGCCGGCGTGACGGGCAAGACTGGTATCGAGATGGAGGCTCTGACTGGAGCGAGCGCCGCGTGTCTAACGATCTACGACATGTGCAAGGCCGTCGATCGCGGCATGGAGATCGTCGACGTGCGCCTGCTGCACAAGGAGGGCGGCCGCTCGGGCGTGTGGGACCGCGCAGAGCGTCAGGCCGCTGCCGTTGAGGCCGTGGCCGCTGACGGTGCCGCGCCCGCGAGCACGCCCGTCGCCATCGCGCCCGCAGCTCCGACACCGGCCGTCCCCGCGATCGCGTTTATCGGCTACCAAAACTCGGGCAAGACTACGCTCGTCGAGAAGGTTATCGCCGAGCTCACCCGCCGCGGCCTGCGCGTGGGTTCGCTCAAGCATCATGGGCATCACGGCTTTGATATCGATGTGCCCGCTAAGGATACGTGGCGCCATCACCAGGCCGGATCCAAGCACGTGGGCCTTATCTGCGCCACGCGCTGGGCGGAGTACGCCGACACGCGCGAGGAGGACGAGATGCCCGCGCGCGAGCTGCTGTCGCGCTACAACGATGTCGACGTGGTGATCATCGAGGGCTACAAGACCGAGGGCTTCGACAACATCGTGGTCGCGCGCTCCGGTGTCGACCGTCTGCGCGGCAAGAGCTCGCTCGACCTGGTCGACGGTCACACGCTGGCCCTTGCCTGCAACGAGGCCCTGGCACGCCAGGCCTTCGACGCCGGCTTTGCGACCCGAGCCATCAACATCAACGACGCCCGAGCCATCTGCGACCTTATCCAAGATCATCTTTAAGGCTCGACGCTGCGCCGGCCCCAAGCACCCCATCTCGCCCCTCAAGCCGTCGCTCGCGTACCAAAGTACGCGTCGCTCCTCTTTCGGGGCGACCTGGGGCACTTGGAACCGGCTCGCTGCGCTGCCATAACATGCCAAAAAGGGACAGGTTTATTTTGGCAGGTTTTATCTGGGCAAACGTCATTTCCACCACAAAGGGGCCAGGCACCTTTGTGGTGGTTTTTGCTTTGGTCGATGTGTGAGACATGCCTTACAATCTACCAAGTAGTTCATGACGGGCGAAAAACGGAGAGAAGGGGCTTGATGCGTCCTTAATGTTTCATGCGGATAGATTGATTTGACAGACGGTGGCGAATGCCCGCCGTCCGCATTTGTATGAAACAAGGAGTCTCCATGCTCGCCTTTCTTTTCTCAAAGCCTCAATCATCGCTGTCCGTGCAGGCCAAGCGCCTGGTGGCGATGCGCTTTCTCATCTACACCGGTTTTCAGACCAGCTACTTCATCGGCGTCATCGGAACGCTCACCTATGCAGACGATGCCTCAGTCGTGGCGACATCGCTGGCCGTCCTTTTTATGAACGTATTCGTGATCCTGGGATCCTTTGCGGGTGGAGCGGCGCTTGACGCTTGGGGTCCGTGCCGGCATTTCCGGGCGAGTATCGTCGCCACGTTGGCAACCGGCGCGGCAATCCTCGCCTTTGGCAGCGCGACCGGAACAGTCCTTGCCGGCGCGGTACTCCTGGGCTTTGTGATGGGATTCGCCCAGCCCATCGCCACGTCCTATCCGGCGTATCTCACCGACGACCCCGTCGAGCTCAAAGACATCAACTCCGCCATAACCATGTTCTCCAACGTGAGCATTATCGTCGGCCCCACACTGGGCGGCTTTGTCGCGGCGGCGTCGTCATCGCGCGTGGTGTTTGTGCTCATGATGCTCTTTACCTTGTTGGCGCTTATCGCCGGCTGGGGATTTAGGCCGCAAACATGTCACTTCGTCGCGCGCGAAAGCGATCTCGCGGAAAGCGGTGCGACGGCAAGCAAGGCCAGCCAAAGCCCCGACCCCAGCACGTCTTCCCGCGTCACCTTCGCGACCAGCATCAAGACGGTCTTTACCAACAGCGTCCTCGCCCTGCTGTTCTGCATTATCTTCCTTTCGAACTTTGGCTATGGAGCTTTCGATCCGTTGGAGTCGTTCTTCTACCGCGATGTCCTGCACGTCGGTGTCGAATGGATGGGCTGGCTCTCGTCGGCCTCGGGCGTGGGCGCGGTGCTGGGCGCCGTGGCCGCGCTCCGTTTGCCGCCGCACTTGGTTAACCTTAAAACGCTGCTCGTGGCACTTATGTCCGTGGGCCTGGGAAGTCTGCTCTATGTGGGGACGCCGTACGTGGGCGTAGCCCTTGTCGGCCAGATTGTCCTTGGCGTGGCCTGGGGCGTCGTCAACCCGCTCCACAACACGATCGTGCAAACGACGGCTCCGCTCGAGCAGCTCGGTCGCGTCAACTCGGTCATGGGCTTTGGCAACATGTTCGCCGGCGTGGCCCCGCTGGCGATTGCCCCGTGGCTGGCGGCGACGTTTGGTGTGCAGCAGACGCTCATCGGGGCGGGCATGGTCGTGACGGCGGTTCCCGCGGCGTTGCTGCTGTTTGGTCGCTGGCACTTGGATCGTGCCGCGAGGTGGTAAAAACCATCACAACATTCAGCGAAAATCGCGATTTTGCCGAAAAATGTCGAATGTTGTGATGGTTTGCGCTCCGGCCAGGCCATCCTTCGGGTTCGGCCACCACAAAGGGGGGCAGGCACCTTTGTGGCGATCGGGTCCCAGCGGCCTGCGCCTTGGTATACCATGTACACCGTTCACGAATACACCCCACACCGCCGCACAACCCAGAAAGGCCCCCATGGACACCACCTTCAGCCACATCAAAGCCGTGTTCTGCGATATCGACGGCACGCTGCTCACGAGCCAGCACACAGTGTCCCCGCGCACCGTGGCGGCGATCCGCGCCCTGCGCGAGCGCGGCGTGCTCTTTGGTCTGTGCACTGGGCGCGACGCCCACGCGACCGAGGCCATGTACGAGCTCTGGGGCATCGAAGGCCTGGTGGACGTGATGGTGGGCTGCGGTGGTGCCGAGGTCATCGACCGTGCACACGACATCAACGAGCTGAGCTATCCGCTGCCGGGCGAGACCATCGCGCGCATCTGCAAGCACATGGCGGACCTTCCGGCAACGCCCGTCTGCCCCCGAGACGGCGTGTTCTACGTGCCCGAGAGCAACGCGTGTGTCGAGCACCTGTCGCGCGTCGACGGCGTGCCCTACAAGGTGGTCGATTTTGCCGAGTTCTTGCGCGAGCCGCAGCCCAAGGTGATGTTTACCATGGCGCCCGAGGTAATGCCGCGGGTGATTGAGCGGGCGTCGACGTTTGCCGACAGCACTGTTAAGGCGGCGGCTCTGCAAACCACGCAGCGGCTCTACGAGTTCATGGATCCGCGCGTGTCCAAGACGCGCGGCCTTGTGCGCGTGGCGGAGCTCAACGACATGGAGCTCCAGGACATCTGCGTGTTTGGCGATGCCGACAACGACACCTGCATGGTGGCCGACGCCGGCGTGGGCGTGGCCATGGCAAATGGCAGCGACGCCACCCGTGCCGCCGCCGACTTTGTAACCGCGAGCAACGACAAAGATGGCATCGCGATCTTTATCGAGGAGCATCTGCTGTAGCGCCGGGGGAGAACCACCACGAAGGGACAGGCGCCTTTGCGGTGGCCTCAGGCGATTTGGGCGAATTGATACCTAAAATCTGCGCGAAAATTCAGATATGGTTGTCTGAACATTACGCTTCTAACTACCGATGAAATAAAGATATTCCCATCAATTTGGTAGTCTATTCCTCCCGGTTAATGACCTACCGTTCACGGTCGATTTTCGACCGTTCGCAGGATGCATGCTCTTGAACAAAATGTTGTGCAAATAAATAAAATGCTATTAAAAAACTGATAACTAGCTTAATTACCAGTAGAAATAGGTATTTCATAGCGAATAAACGAAGGCAAATCTGAGTAAATGTCAAGAGAATTGAGAACTTGCTACAAAAATGTCGATTTAGCCGCTCAGATGTTTAAACAATAATTACAATAGTATTACTACACGAGCGCAATTACAGATTGCGCAGATACGTTTGATAGTGAAAGAGCAAGATCGCGGTCTCTTGGGGAGGAGACATCGATGAAAGCGAATTCAGAAAAAACTAAGCAGAGTAAAAAAGCGACGCGCCGCGTACTGGCAGGCGTTTTGTGCGGAGCCTCCGTGTTGAGCCTGGTACTGTCGCTCGTCATGCCTCCGATCTCGCAGGCCATCGCCAACGATGCCCAGACAGTTTCTACCGCGGAAACTGTAATGGGGGGGGTTCCTCAAGTGAGTCCGCTGCTGTAGGTAACACCAGCGAGGATGCCGAAAACCAGAATAGCGACGAGACCGATGGCGGCGAGTCTGGCTCTTCAAATAGTGTTGAGCAGGCTCAGAGTGCGAATGCGGCTTCAGCGGGAGCGACGGCCACCGTGAAGCCGGGAATTTACGTTCCCACGTCTATCGGTATCGGTACGAATATCAATGTCTCAACCCCTGATCCCGGCGTGGCCACCTACGTCGGCCGCGACATGTACATCGGTGGTAAGCCGAGCGATAAGCCGAGCGACGGCACTATCGATCTTGATGCGGACAACGCCCCCACCGGCTCATATGCCGCTGAGGCGGAGGGCCTTACCGTGGTCCGTGGCAAGCTTGCCATGAATCCACTCAAAGAGAGCTGGCCCTATAATAATAGTGGCGGCGCTGGTTTCCGCTTTGGCACCGTTGGTTTTGGTTCCCAGTTCCGTCCTGTCTACGGCAGCACCGTGCTTGCGGTCGCCGGAATCGACAGTGCGATCACCAAAATGAGCGTTGGTTACAACGGCAACTTGCCGGGGGCGACTACCGTTGGCGCTTGGAACAAAGGCGCTTGGGTCGGACAGCAGAGACCTTCTGAGGGCGCGACTCCTTCCGGCTTTGCCTACACCGCGCAAATCGCAGGCCCCATCACATACTGGCGCGATAGCGACTATAAACGCCAGTCTGTGGTGACAATGCAGGGTAATTGGTACGAGGGCTTGTCTGCTCTGGAAAGCACCCTGTTCAATAAAGCTGTTGATTTGACTAATGTCAACGGTAGCGATTATTCGAGCTATAACGGTACAAATGGATACCTCTCGAAGCTATCGAAACAGCTCGACTCGTTTGAAGATACCGGCGAGGTGGATGTCAACGGCTTTGCAGAGCCTAATAGCAACTACGTCATCAACAAGTACAATAACGACGGAACAAGCTATACACTCAAATTCGATGGTAGCGACGATGGTAGCGGCAAGTCTGTTTCCGGTGCGCTCGATACCGGAATCCCGGGCAATAAGATTCGCAACACCGAGCGACTCATCACCTTTACCGGCGATGGAACTTCTATGCAACAGGTCTTCACCATCGCCGGTTCCGAGCTCTCCAACTGGAAGGATGGCGTCTACTACCGCGGCGTCGACTTTAAGTTCACCAATATCCCCGAAGGCGCATCCATTGTCGTGAACGTTACAGGTACTAATCCTGTCGAGTTCCACAACGGCTGGCGCTTCTGGTGGGGAGATACAGAAATATCTCGCGGTTACGAGAGTCAGTACGCCAAGAAAGACCTTGACGCGAAATACTCGCTGGCCTCCCAGTCCATCATGTGGAACTTCGTCGATACCACCAGCCTTACCATTCGAGGCGGCATCGCGGGAGAGGACCGCGCGGACTGGGGATACAGTGGCACAGTCAGCGGTGCTAAGTGGACTGACGACGATCCTGCGGCGGCTATGATCGGATCGATTCTCGTTCCCAACGGAAGTTTCGACGACCATGTGACTACCAACGGTCGCGTTTATGTGGGCGTCGATTTCTCAATGAACAGCCCGAAGGTTGCCGCAGCATTTGGTGAGGGTAACTCGGCTTCCGTCATCGATATGGATCAGGAGCGTCACAACTTCCCGTGGTCCGGGTCGTATACACCGGACGGCTCTGCCATTGCGTGGAGCAAGGTCGACGCTGCGGACGGCACTACGCTGCTCCCCGGTTCCTCGTGGGCTATCTATGGTTCTGTCGAGGATGCTGTCGCGGGCAATAGCAATAACGCTATCGTGACGGTGACTGACGGCGATGCCAACGATTACGATTCGGATGATGGCGAGCTTCAGTTCAACTATTTGAATCAGAAGGCCAAAATTGGCGATTCCAACGATAAAGACTACTTCAAGTACTACATTCGCGAGGTCAAGGCGCCGGCTGGTTATCAGAAGTCGGACACCATCTACTACGCAACCATGAACAACACCGGCGAGCAGGTGAACTATGTTCAGGGTCATGTGGACACGGTGAACGGAAATAAGCTCGTTTCATTCGATGATTCCAACACCACGGGCGCCATCTCCAACACCAAGATCACCGGTACGGTGTCTTGGACTAAGGTTGAGGAAGGAGACAAGGGATACACTCCTTTGGCTGGTTCCGAGTGGAAGCTTGCGAAACTGGGTGCCGATGGTACGATCGAGGCGCAGTCTTGGACCGTGAGCGATCAGTCGGCTTCGAGCGAAACCACTTGGGCCGATACCGACGACACGAATGGCAAGTTCACATTGGCCGGTCTGCTGCCGGGCACGTACACGCTCACGGAGACCCAGGCTCCGTTTGGCTACGAACTGAACAAGAACACCTACAAGTTCACGGTGGACAGCACAAACGGCTCCATTACGTGGAAAGAGAACGAGCAGCCGAGCATCGTTAGTGGCACTACGTACATCTCCGACAAGTGCAGCGCTACGTCCGTGAAGATCCCGGTGACCAAATCCGTTCGCAATACGGACTGGCCGAAGGACGACGAAGGCAGCTATGTGCCGTTCGAGTTCAGCATTGTGGCTACGGGTGACTATGCAGCCAAAGCCCCCGTGCCCGAAGCGCCCAAGATTTCTGTTGCCCCAAAGGCAGGGGAGACCGATGCCGCCAAGCTCAACAACATCACGGCGACCTTTGGCGCCATGACGTTCAACAAGTCGCACCTGTCCACTGAAGCAGGCACCAATATAGATTACGCCAAGACCTACACCTACACGGTGAAGGAGGTCGCGCCTGCCACCGGTGCCATCGATAAGCTCCGCTACTCCAAGGCCGAGTACCAGGTTGCCGTCACGGTGAAGGCCGTCATGAATGAGACCACTGGCAAGTACACCGGTCTTACCACCTCTACCACCGTTACGCAGATGAAGGACGACATGGGCAACACCCTTGGCAAGAACGGGCAGGGCGTCGCGGTTCAAACCTCCGCCGGTGCGGACCCAACCATCATTCCCGTCTCCACCTTCACCAACACCTACTCCACCACTCTGCCTCTTTCCGGTATGTCGGGCGTCACTTCAACATACCTTGCCGGCGCGGCGGTGCTTTGCGCTGCTGCGGCCTGGATGCACATTCGTCGCAAGGCGAATGCGAAGGGAGGTAAGCGTTGTGAATAAGAAAGTTTGCTCCTTCCCGATCTTGTTTGCGCTGCTTGCCCTCTTGATTGGCACCTGCGCGGTTGTGTTCCCCGCATCCGCGCAGGCCGCGCCGACCTCGAACGGTTCCATCACGGTGAGCGGCACCGTTGCGAGCAGCTATGACGCCTACCAGATC
>URNC01000060.1 GCA_900549065.1 uncultured Collinsella sp.
GCAGCAGAGCGTTGGCCTGTGCGTCGCCGCGCCGTTCGAGGGCGTGCGCGATCAGCCAGTCGGCGAGCTCGGGGTTCTTGGGCAGTGCCGGTCCGTGCAGGTACGTACCGATGACGCCCTTGTAGATGAGGCCCTCAAGGCCATCATCGCCGTTGTTGCCGGTGCCCGTGACGACGGACGTTCCGAGCGGCGTGGCATCGGCGTCCAAAAGCGTGCGGCCGCCATGGTTCTCGAATCCCACAAAGGGCTCAGGTGCCAGGTCGGTTTTGACGGCTACGTTGCCGATCAGGCGGTCGGAGCCGCGTACGGTTTCGGCGGCAATGACCCCCAGACCCTCGATGCGATCCTCGCCCATGTAGTACGAACGGCCGAGCAGCTGGTAGCTGCCGCAGATGGCGAGCAGCGAGCCGCCATCCTCAACATAGGCCGCGACCTTGTCTTTTTGGGCGAGCAGCTCGTGTGCCACGGCTAGCTGGTCGCGGTCGGAGCCGCCACCCATCATGACGATATCGGCATCGGTCAAATCAAGCGTTTCGCCCATACGGACCTCGTCCACGCGCACGGGAATGCCACGCCAGGCGCAGCGGCGCTCGAGGGCAATGACGTTGCCGCCGTCGCCATAGAGGTTGAGGGCATCGGGATACAGGTAGACGATGCGCAGCGGGCGCGAAAGCTCGACCGGCGCAATATCCGTGGGGACAGCGCTGCCGTCGGCGCGCGTTATGGCGTGGGAGGCGACCGAGCTCGCATCGGTGCCCTTAAGCTCGTCGAGCTCCTTGACCAGCGGCGGGAAGGCCGTGTAGTTGGCGACGGCGTAGAAAGTATCGCCAGCCTCCTCGTCTGCCGCGGCGCCGATTGCTTGCTCGATATCCGAGATGATGGCGGAGTCGATGCCGGCGTACTTCAGACGTACCTGCATATCGTGCGCGCGCGTACCCCCGACAAAGGCGACAAGCCCTGGGGTATCTGCGATGCGCTCGAAGTCGACGTCGTAGATCCACGAGACATCGTGGCCGTCGGCGTCGTTGTCGTTCAGGAAGAAGGCGCAGAGTCTGCCACCTGCCGTTTTTATGGACTGGATCTGGCGATCGAAGCCCACGGGATTTTTGGCCAGGTTTGCCTCGACGGTACGGCCGGCGATCTCCCAGCGGCCCATGCGTCCGCCGGCGGGGACGTAGGCATCGAGCGTTGGCTGCAGATGTGCCGCGTCCACGCCCAACTCGCGCGCCGCAAAGAAGGCGGCGGCAACGTTGTAGACCATGTACAGACCGTTGTAGCGCGTGGCGATGTGCGTTGCGGGTGCGTCGGCGTCGGGTCCAAAGTTCAGTTCAAAGCCGTAGCCGTCGCAGGTGAGCTCAATGTCCGTCACGCGACGGAGCAGCGCGGGGCGACCCCAACCGCACGAAGGACAATGATAGGCGCCGAGCTGGCCGTACTGCACATAGTCGTACTCCAACGGCGCGTTGCACTGCGAGCAAAAACGCGAGTCGCTAATGCGATCGGATTCGGTGCCTGTGGCGCCGTCGATGCCAAAGGCGATGCTCGCGTTGGGAACGCGCGCGGCGATTGCGGCACACAGCGGGTCGTCGGCGTTGTAGATGAGCGTCGTTGCCGGCGAAAGCTCCAGCGCGTGGGCGATGACGTCCTGGGTGTGGTCAATCTCGCCGTAGCGGTCCAGCTGGTCGCGGAACAGGTTGAGCAGCACAAAGTACGTCGGCTTGAGCTTGGGCAGGACGCGCACGGTGTAGAGCTCATCGCATTCAAAAACGCCCACGCGCTTGCCACCGGCTCGCTTGAGGCCGCCGCGGGCCTCGAGCAGAGCACCCACCACACCAGGCTCCATATTGTTGCCGGCACGGTTGCACACCACGGTAGCGCCGCTGGCAGCAACGGCGTCAGCGATGAGGTTGGAGGTGGTGGTCTTGCCATTAGTACCGGTAATCACCACGCTGCGGTCGACAAGGCTCGCGAGGTCGCTCAGCAACTCGGGGTCGATCTTCATGGCGATGCGGCCGGGAAGCACGCCACCCTGGCGTTTGAGGACAGAGCGCAGTCCCCAGCGGGCGATATCGCTCGAGGTGCAGGCGAGAGATGAGCGGAGGTTCATGAAGCCGTTCCTAACATAGATGACATGGTCGGGGCGATCGCGTCGCTAAAAGCCGTAGCGGCGCGCAAATTCCTGGGCGAGCTGCGATACATCTTCGCAGGCGTTGGCCCAGGGGGCAAAGTCGGGGGTGTCCGAGATAATGCCGTCGGCCTCCCAAACTGCCTGGTGCGAAAGGTCCCAGGGGTCGCGCGGCTCGGGTCGGCAGGGAAGATACGGCGTCTGGTACATGGGGTTCAGCAAGAAGAACGCGCCACCCTCGCAACGGTTAGCGAACTCACGCAGCGCGCGCGTCGCCGGGCGCATCTTGTTTGTTTTGAACAGCAGAATCGTGCGGGCGAGCAGGTACCAAGGAGAGTTTTCGAGTGCGTCTGCCCCCATCTGCTCCTCGAGCTGGTGGGCCAGGGCAAAAAAGCCGTCCTGGTCTTCCAGGCGGGCGAGGGCGAGCAGCACGGTGCCGGCGGCCCGAGTGGGATAGCCTTCTGCTTTAAGGACGCGGCGAGAATAGTTGGCGGCGGCGCGGTAACGAGCGCTCGCCATGCACAGCTGCGAGATGGCCTCGAGCGTATGAAGCCACCCGATAAGAGCCGGCTCGCTCACGGTGAGATCGGCCGCCGTCACGCTGTCTGTCAGCACTTTGTTGGCCCAGTAGTGCGGGGCTTCCATGTCGAACCCGGGCACGCTTTGCTGCAGGTAATCGGCCGTGGTCGCCTCGAGCTTCATCAGGTCGCCCAGGCAGGCGTCAACGGGCATGTCGGCCAGGATGATGGCGAGCAGCTGGGCATCGAGGACATGCGCATCGACGCGGACGATCTTGAGCAGTTCATCACGCATATCGTCGAACAGGCGGTTGCGCGTCTGCTCAAACTCCTCGTCGCTGCCCATGTCCTCGATGCGATGGAGCTCGTCGAGCAGGTGGCGATGAACACCGGCATAGGACAGCAGCGCTTGGGCATGCTCGGACTGCGCATACTTATGAGGGTTGACGCTCACGTCGTTATGGACAAGCTCGCGTGCTGCATCGGTGAGTTCGGGGTGCGACGCAACGTAGGCGCGCTCCAGGTAGGCGGGGATGTAGACGCTCGGATCCATTAGAGGTCTCCTCCCTTAAACGGCAAGCCCTGCTCGGCCGCCCGCAGGATGCGCTCGTCGATCTGGGAACGCACGATATCGTTGGTGGCGACCCAGGCGGCAAAGCTGGCGTTGTCGGGGGCGCCCAGGCCCTCCTGCAGTACCGGCGTTGCCTCGGATAGCGCAAGGACAAGCTCGTCGGTGGAGCCCACACCCACGTTGACGCGGGCATAGACGCCATCGGGAAACTCGGTTTGGAAGTAGAGCGCCTCGGCTGCGTGCGGGCACGAGCGTGCAAGGATGCGCAAGTAGCGCTCGGCACCCTCGTAGTCCAGCTCGCGCCAGGCAGCGCTCATCAGCGCGATGAGCGTCCACGGGTCCAAGTCGCGCTCCGCGTCCTTGGGACGACGGCGCAGCGGCGTGTTGGCAAGATAGGGCACGGAGTGGGCAGAGCGAAAGCGTTTGAGCTCCTCGGCAGGGTATTCGAGCTTTGCCATGGCAAGCATCGCAGTATGGCGGACGCCGGCGGGGTCGTTGGGTGCAAAGTCCAGGCTGCGGTTTGCGGCTTCGAGCGACATGCGGTAGCGTCCGCTAATGAGGGCGCGCGATGCCAAGGCGGCAAGCCAGCGCAGGTAGGGGCGGCGGGTCAGGTCGCCTGCGGCCTCACGCTCGTAGGGGTCCTGCGCCGAGGCAATCTTGAGCGCCAGGTCGTGCTCGACTTCATCGCGCTTGGATACCAGGTACTGTACGTACTCCTCGTTGGAGTTGGCGGTGAGGGCGGTCAGCATGCGCTGAGCGTCCCAGTTGGTCGGATCGAGCTCGGCCGCCTCGCGAAGCATGTTCTCGGCAGCGGCCTCTTCTTGTTCTGCCTGAGTATCGTCAGGGATAAAGGGAATGCGGTAGTCGACAGCTTCGACCACCTTGGCAATGAGATGCCCGGCGCGGTCGCGGTCGTGCACGATGAGCGGCGCGGGGTTGCGGGTGAATTGTTCCATCAGACGCTCTACGGCGGCACCATCGGTGAGCGGGATATTGTCGCGGCGCAAGGCCTCAAGAACGAGGCGATGGCAATCCTCTTGAATGGGATCGAATGCCATGGGGCCTCCTTTGCTGCGGTTAGGGTTCAAATGTCTCTATATAAAGTTCTAGTTTACCCGCATGTGGCACACCGGGGGTGCCGCACTTGGACATGCACCTTTGCACCACGAAGACGGATGTCGCACAAATGTCGGCACCTTGGACGACTGAGTGGTATCACGGTGCCGCAAACGGTCGATTTTTGGCGGCGAACGGGGCGCATTTTGGAGGGGCACAGTCCTGCCCGGGATATGTGGTCAACCTTGATAAAACGTTTGCCCAGCTTGGGAGTATGGATACCGCACAAGGGTCTTCAGGGATAGAAAAAACGTTTCATCATTGTTGGCTTTAGGTGAATAACTGACCAACCAGAACGGTAAAATAGTGTTTGTCTGAGCGTTGAGACGTTTAGACATCGCGCATTGTCATCGCCGGCAACGCGCAAAACGGTCCTAACGGAGCCAATCGGGTGCTCCGTTATATACGCAAGTCTAAGAGGGGCTTGTTTAGGAGGCACAGTATGGGACGTTTTACCAATCCTCGCGATCTGTACTTTGGTGAGGGCGCTCGCCACGAGGTGAAGAACCTCAAGGGCAAGAAGGCCATCATCGTTTCTGGCGGCAGCTCTATGCGCCGCGGCGGGTTCCTGCAGGACGTCGAGGCCGACCTCAAAGAGGGCGGCTTCGAGGTCAAGCTGTTCGAGGGCGTCGAGTCCGATCCGTCCATCGAGACGGTCATGAAGGGCGCCGAGGCCATGCGCGAGTTCGAGCCCGACTGGATTATCGCCATCGGCGGCGGCTCGCCCATCGATGCCGCTAAGGCCATGTGGGTCTTCTACGAGTATCCCGAGGAGTCCTTCGATAACATCATCCAGCCGTTCAGCTTCCCTGAGCTGCGTCAGAAGGCTCACTTCTGCGCCATCTCCTCTACCTCCGGTACCGCTACCGAGGTCACTGCCTTCTCCGTCATTACCGACTACGCCAAGGGCATCAAGTACCCGCTGGCCGACTTCAACATCACCCCTGATGTCGCCATCGTCGACCCCGAGCTCACCTACACCATGCCCGCCAAGCTGTGCGCTCATACCGGCATGGACGCTCTGACCCACTGCATGGAGGCTTACGTTTCCACCTGCGCTTCCATGTTCACCGACGCCAACGCTCTGCACGGCATCCGCGAGATCGTCGAGTGGCTGCCCAAGTCCTATGCTGGCGACCATGAGGCCCGTCAGCACATGCACGAGGCTCAGTGCATCGCCGGTATCGCCTTCTCCTCGGGCCTGCTCGGCATCGTTCACTCCATGGCTCACAAGACCGGTGCTGCCTTCGAGAACGGCCACATCATCCACGGTGCTGCTAACGCTATGTACCTGGGCAAGGTCATCCAGTGGAACTCCAAGGATCCCCGTGCTGCCGAGCGTTACGCTTACGTGGCCAAGGAGATTCTGCACCTTCCCGGCGAGACCAACGAGGAGCTCATCGCCGCGCTCGTCCAGAAGATTCGCGACCTCAACGATCAGCTCAACATTCCGCAGTCCATCAAGGATTACGCGAATGGTGGCGTGAAGGTCGACGCCGAGAACCCGCAGATGGTTTCCGAGGAGGAGTTCCTCGCCAAGCTGCCCGAGATCGCCGCGAACGCCGAGCAGGACGCCTGCACGCCCGAGAACCCGCGTGAGACCAAGGCTGCCGACTTTGAGAAGATCCTCAAGGCCTGCTACTACGACACCGACATCGATTTCTAATCGACTCTTGTTATCGTAACGAGGGGCTCCGCACGTATCTGTACGGAGCCCCTTTCTTTTTTATTTTAGAGAATGGGATAGTTATGGCTTCAATTTTCAATAGCCCCAGCAAGTACATCCAGGGTCCGGACGAGCTGGCCAAGCTCGGTTCCTATGTCGAGCCGCTCGGTGCTAAGGCCCTCGTCATCGTGACGCCTTCGGGCAAGAAGCGCGTCGGTGCCAAGATTGAGGGCGGTTTTGCCGAGGCCAAGGCCGAGCTGCTGTTTGAGGACTTTAACGGCGAGTGCTCCAAGGGCGAGGTCGATCGCCTGGTTGCGCTCGCTCGCGACAACGGTTGCGACATCATCGTCGGCGTCGGTGGCGGCAAGATCCTCGACACCGCGAAGGCCGTCGCCTATTACCTGGAGTCCCCGGTTATCATTTGTCCCACCATTGCTTCGACCGATGCCCCGTGTTCGGCGCTTTCGGTGCTCTATACCGATGACGGCCAGTTCGACAAGTACCTCTTCCTGAAGGCAAACCCCAATATCGTCCTTATGGATACGACGGTTATCGCGGCGAGCCCGGTGCGCCTGACGGTTTCCGGTATGGGCGATGCGCTCGCAACCTACTTTGAGGCCCAGGCGACGCATGATGCCGACGGCGGCACCTGCGCTGGCGGCAAGGGCGGCATGGCCGGCCTGGCGCTCGCCAAGCTCTGCTACGAGACGCTTATGGCCGATGGCGTCAAGGCCAAGGTTGCACTGGAGAAGGGCGCGCTGACGCCTGCCGTCGAGCACATCATCGAGGCCAACACGCTGCTCTCCGGTATTGGCTTTGAGAGCTCGGGCCTTGCTGCTGCTCATGCCATCCACAATGGCCTGACGATGCTGCCCGAGTGCCACGGCATGTATCACGGCGAGAAGGTCGCCTTTGGCACCATCGTCCAACTGGTACTCGAGGATGCCCCGACCGAGAAGCTCGAGGAAGTCTTGGGCTTCTGCATTGAGCTGGGCCTGCCGGTCACGATGAAGGAACTTGGCGTTGCCGAGCTTACGCGCGAGCAGGCCATGACTGTTGCCGAGGCCGCCTGCGCGCCCGATGACACCATGTGCAACATGCCGTTTGAGGTGACGCCCGAGATGGTCGCAAACGCCATCCTGGGTGCCGACGCACTGGGCCACTACTATCTCATGGATGAGTAAATCAAGCTAAGGAAGGGGCAAAGCCAACAGATGGCTTTGCCCCTTTTTGCTATGGTGCAAAGGGGCAAGGTTACTTTGCACCAATCGTTGTTTGATGAAGGGCGGATTCTCGTATGGCGCTTCCTATGGTTTACGGCGGTCCCGGCCGGTATGTTCAGGGGCCGGGCGAACTGTCGCGTCAAGGCAGGTATTTGTCATGGTTGGGCTGCGCTGCCTATGTCTTGTTTGACCAGGGCACCGAGGATCGGCTGTGCAGGCAGATCGTCGATGGATTTCTGGACGAAGATCTAAGCGAGCCGTTCTTTAAGATTTATGACGGTCCGTGTACGGAAGAGGCCGTTGTCAAAATGGCTAAGGAAGCCCAGACCGAGTATTGCGACATGGTAGTGGGTATTGGCGGCGGCAAGATGCTCGATATCGCCAAGGCCGTTGCGTTTTATGCCGAGTTGCCGTTGTGCGTATGCCCCACGGCGGCTTCGATGGACGGTCCGTGCAGCGAGATTTCCGATGCCGATTTGCAGGGTGTTGCAAATGCGGTCTTTAGAAACGAGCGCAATATGGCCAACGAGCAGGCCAAGGTGACCAAACAAAACTCGTGCAGCTCATGTGCGAGGCATAGCTTGGCACTTGATTGACCTTGTGCAATCGAGGCGGCGATAGGCCATGGGCTATTTGCCGCAAAGGTGCTCCGCGTGTAATTTGCCCGAGGTGTGGGCCGATAGCGTATCATTATCTCTTGCTTGTTTGCACTGCTCAGGGAGGGGCCGCGCATGGCGCAGGAACACGATCTGTTTGATGACATTATCGAGATCAGCAAAGGTTTCGATTTTCTTAAAAACCCGCTTGGCGGCGTGACCGATGCACTCGATCCGTCGGCGCCGCAGTGGAATCCTGCTGACTACAAGGAGCGTCCGCGCGGCAACACCATTCCGTGCCTGACCTGCAAAAACGAAAAGAGCGGCTGCACCGCGTGTATGGACGTGTGCCCGGTCAACGCTATTGAGGTCGAGGAAGACGCCATCGAGGTCCTCGACTCCTGTCGCAAGTGCGGCCTGTGCGCCGCTGCCTGTCCGACCGAGGCGATCATCTCGCCGCGCCTGGCGCCTAAAAACCTGTATGACGATATCGTCTCTGCTGCTACGAGCCACGAGACCGCCTACGTCACCTGCACGCGCGCCCTCAAGCGCATGCCGCGCGAAAATGAGGTCGTCGTTGCCTGCGTGGGCGATATTACGGCCGAGACCTGGTTCTCGGTACTGGCCGACTATCCTAACGTGAGTGTGTACCTGCCGTTGGGCGTGTGCGATAAATGCCGCAACACCGGCGGTGAGGACATTCTGGGCGAGGCGATTGCGAAGGCCGAGGAGTGGTCTGGCACGGGTATGGGCTTGGAGGTCGACCCCAAGAGCCTCAAGTGCCATAAGCTTCGCGAGTACGAACGCAAGGAGTACATGGAAAAGATTGCCCGCACCACGGGCCTGACGGTGACCAAGCTCAATCCGGCGACGGCGGCGCTGGCCTCGGTGACGCAGAAGCTCAAAGCCCATCGCCATCAGATTACCCAGCTGGAGCGCACGCTCAACACCATGTGCGGCACCACGACGACCAAGCGTCGCCGTTCGCTCACCCATGGGCGGCAGCTGGTGCTCTCGACACTGCAGAACCATCCCGAGCTTGCCCAGAACATGCAGGTGAGCACGCCGGAGTGCGATTTTGACAAGTGCACGTCGTGTGGCGAGTGCGTCAACGTGTGCCCCACGTTTGCCTGTGATCTGGTGGGAAGCGGCCGCTTTGCGTTGGAGTCCACGTATTGCCTAGGTTGCGGAGCCTGCGTCAAGGTGTGCCCCGAGCATGCGCTCAAGCTTGTTGAGCACGACGCGTCCAATCTGGTCGTTGTCGACCCCGAGGCCGAGGAAAAGGCCGCTCAGAAGGCCAAGGCCCACGAAGAGGCCCAGAAGGTCAAGGCCGAGGCAAAGGCCAAGCTTGACAAGATGCTCGACCAGGTGGAAAAGCTCGCGGACTAGCTAAAAGAGCGTAAATGATGGCCGGTGGGACAGGCACTGCCCCACCGGCCAAAAAAAGTTGCGGTGGAATAGTTCTCGTTTTGCCCTTAAGCTGGCCATTCAAGGAACTATTCCACCGCAACTAATAGACAGTTAGTTCATACTGCTCTGATGGGTCTCGCTGCCGTTATTGCGGCGGGTGACCGTTTCGTGGAGTAAAAAGAAGCTGGGAACCTGCTTTGTCTCGGTGTATTCCATAAGGATGCCGTCGGCGTTGTAGGTCTGTCCGCGTACAACGGCGAGTGCGTTAAAGTCGTCGAGATCGAGCACGCGTGCATCCTCGGGAGTGGGATGCTCAATCGTTACATCGCGTTTGCCCGTGGCAATCTTAATGCCAAGATCTTCTTCGAGGTAACGATAAATCGAATCGTTGACAATCTCGGGTGTCAGTCCCGGTACCTGTGAGCTTAGGTAATAGGAGTCGTCGGAGCACACTGCATGTCCGTTTGCATAACGGATGCGTTTGGCGCGCGTGAGCTCGCAGCCTTCGGGAAACCCGGTAATCCTGGAGAGTGCCTTGCTGCAGACGAGGAGCTCAAAGACGGTGGTGACAGTCTTGAGCTCAAAGCCTCGGCTGGTCGCGATTTCCTTAAAGGTCTCGAGTCCGCCGCCGCCACGACTCTTCTCGTCACTGATGTTGCGAATGACGCGCATGCCTTTGCCTTGCTGGGGGAGCACGTAACCATCTGCCGCAAGCATCGAGATAGCGCGACGGACCGTCATGCGCGAACAGTCAAACAGCTGCGTGAGCTCAGTCTCCGAAGGCAGATAACTCTGATAGGCGTATGTGCCGTCGTCAATCGACTGCTTCACGTTGTCATAAATAGTTTGGAAGATGGCTCGCGCCATGACGGTCTCCTCGAGCTGGGTGCGCGAGCGGTGGATGAGGACCGCTCGCGCAGGTGTCGATCGATTTACTTGCTGGGGTCGATTATATATTTACCCATGGCACGCAGGGCCGGATCTGACAGGATGGCGCCGAGTTCGTCGAGGGAAGCCACCTTGGCGACCATCGAGGATACGTCGAGCCTGCCAGAGTCGATGAGCTCGAGCGCGCGACGCTGCGTATAAGGGTTGATGTAGGACGAGGTAAGCACAAGCTCCTTCTGGAAGACCTCGAAGGGCTTGACGGTGATCGTCTCATCGGGCTTGGTAAGGCCGAACATCATGACCGTAGCCTTGTGGCCGGCGATCTGGATGGCCTGCTCGATGGTGACGGGCTTGCCAACACACTCGATAACGACATCGACGTTGCCGACGCCCTCCTGCTTCAGGTGGGCCGGGACGTCTTCGTGGATGGAATCAATTGCCAGGTCGGCGCCGAGTTTGAGCGCAACCTCGCGCTTGCCTTCGACGGGCTCGAGCAAGATAACCTTGGTGGCGCCGGCGTTTTTAGCAAGCTGCATCATGAGCAGACCGATCATGCCACCGCCGATAACGACAACTGTGCTGCCGGGCTTGATGTTGCACATATCGATGCCGTGCAGGCAGCAGGCGACGGGCTCGGTCATGGCGCCCTGCTCGAAGCTGGTGTGATCGCCCAACTTGTAGACTTGCTGCATATCGACGGAGCAGTACTCGGCAAAGCCGCCGTTAACGGTGGTGCCGTAACCGGTCATATGCTCGCAGTAGTGGTTGATTCCGTCGCGGCAGGGTTCGCAGCAGCCGCAGGGATGGTTTGGGTCGATGCACACGCGATCGCCCGGTTTAAAGCCAGCGACGTCGCTGCCCACGGCCTCGACAACGCCCGCAAACTAATGACCAAGGAT
>URNC01000061.1 GCA_900549065.1 uncultured Collinsella sp.
CCTGCTCACGACGGAGGCCACATTAAGTGGCCTCCTGTTCGTGCGGAACTCGCGACAAATTAAACTCCGCGCCGGGCGCCACTCAGCCGGGAGACAACGTGCTCGAAACCTTAAATAGCCTCCTCTCCAAACGGGCACGTTGAATGCACGGTACAATTGCTTCGGACTTTTCTTTTATTTAATAGTGGGGTTAATTCATGGCAGAATCTCGTGCAGAGCGTAAGGCTCGTCGTGCTTTGATCGAGGCAGCTGAGGGGTCGGGGGAGAAAAAATCTTCTAAGAAATCCAAGTCGTCTCAGGACGCGAAGGGTAAGTCGGCTAAGGGCAAGGCTAAGGCCAAGCGTCCCGGCTCTCGTCGGAACGAAGATAAGGCATCTCAGACTCGCTCCAAGCGCTCGGATAAAGATCAGGTTTCGTCTGCGCGTAAGGCTGTGGACCCCAAGTCTCCCTGTTCGATCATGAAAGCTTGCGGTGGGTGTACGGCGCTCAATCGTCCTTATAAGAAGCAGTTGGCGACCAAGCAGACTGCTATGGAGGAGCTTTTTGCTTCGCTTTGTGAGCGTGAAGGCATTGCTGTAGATCCTATTCGTGGTATGGGTGTCACCCTGGGCGACCCGGGCAAATATCCTGCGCCGCGCGGTTTTCGCCATAAGGCCGCCACTCCCTTTGCCCCCGGCAAAGGGAGCGCTGTCCGTTGCGGTTTCTTTGAGCGCGGCACGCACAAGATCGTTACCGTACCCGAATGCCCCGTCGAGGCACCGGGCGCCCGACAGATTCTTAACGGCATCGCGCGTGAAGCTGAGCGCCTGCACATTCCCGCCTTTAACGAGGACAAGCATCTGGGCTTGCTCCGCCATGCCGTCGTCCGCTGCGGTTGGCGTACCGACCAGGTCATGGTTACGCTCGTGACCGCCCAGCGTGACTTACCGCATGCGCAGGAGTTCTTTGAGGCTGTCGCCGCACTCGATCCGCGCATCGTCACCGTCGCCCAAAACATCAACGGACGTCCCGGCAACGCCATCCTCGGCGAGGAAACCCGCATCGTGTATGGCGCCGAATGCATGCGCGACCAGCTGCTCGGCTGCGAATTCGACATCTCCCCCACCGCGTTTTATCAGACCAACCCGCAACAGACCGAGCTGCTCTATCAGCTCGCTATCGACGGCATGGATTTGCACCAGGGCGATGTGCTCATGGATGCCTACTGTGGCAGCGGTACCATCGGTCTTTGCGCAGCTAAAGATGCCCAGAACAAGGATATCGGCATTATGCTGCTCGGTGTGGAGCGCAACCCGGCGGGCATTGCCGACGCACGTCGCAATGCCGAGCTCAACGGCCTCACCCGCAGCGCTTGGTTTATGGCCGACGACGCCACCGATTACATCCTGGATGCCGCCGATAACAACGAGCGGATCGACGTCCTTTCCATCGACCCGCCGCGCGCCGGCTCTACCTCCGAGTTCCTCGAAGCTGCCTGCGCACTTAAGCCGCGCCGCATCACCTATATCAGCTGCAACCCCGTGACCCAAGAGCGCGACCTGCACCAGCTCCTCGACGGAGGCTATCGCCTGCTCAAGATCACGCCCGTCGACATGTTCCCTCACACCGACCACACCGAAACCGTAGCGGTCCTCGAACGCCGCTAACCAACCTCAGTAGATTTTTGGGACAAGAAAGGGGGCGACCCGTCTGGGCCGCCCCCCCTTCGCTTGGTTTATAAATTCCGCTACATCCCATTGCGCAGATCGCACACGCCGGCTGCCGCCATCTCGCGCAGCAGCGTCTCGCGATCGCGCGTCACGATCAGATCCAACGGGAAGTGAATCTCGTCGAGCATCTTGCGCGCGTGATCGAGCTTGCCAATGGCCATGCCAATGTGGGCATCGGTTGACACGCCAATGCCCACGCCCAGCTCGGCGCAGCGCTCGGCGATCTTGCGGCATACGGCCCAATGCTCAGTGTCGACACCGTGTTCAAGACTATGGTTGTTGATCTCGATAATCTTGTGCTTGGCCTTAGCTGCCAACAGCACCTCGTCGATATCGAACGGCACGCCCGAACGCCCCGTGTGACCCAGCATGAACACCTTGGGGTGCTCCAGGGCATTGATATACATCTCGGTCGTCTGGGCCAGCGTCGCGCCTTCAGCAATCTGCGGATTATGCACGCTCGCAACCAAATAATCCAAATTTCGCGTAACCAAATCGAACAGCGAATGCTGACGGCTGTACGAATCGCCGGCAATATCGAGCGTGACAGGAGTGTCCTCGCCAAACAGGCTTCCGTCCAGCGAAACGATATCGGCCTCGGCACCACGCAGCACCAGCACGCCGCTCCAAATGCGCGGCCAGATATCCTGGTTGATAAAGAACTGGTAACTGCGCAGGTCATTGGGGCAAGCCGTAACCATAGAGCTCAAATGGTCGGCAGATCCGAGCACCTGCAGACCACGCTCTGCCGCCCAGTACACATTCTCCTCAATGGTCGAATATGCATGCGCAGAGAACATCGTATGGGTATGAATGTCACAAGAAAGCAGGTAGGGCATCAGGTCTCCTTATCTGGCACGGCCGTCGCTTATATTCATTGTACGCATAGCCTTCGATAGTCGTAAAACCACTCCATCCCAAAGACACAACGTCCATGACAACGGGGTCCGGCTTAACACCAAACCCCGTTTCACGTAAAACATTGTAGGCAGAGCGCTTTACTTTTAACGATACTCGTCCGCCAACTGTTTCCAAGCGGGTAGCGAATTGACAATCGTTTCGTAACTCACGCAATAGCCCAGGCGGAACCAACCCGGCATACCAAAGCTGTCCGAGGGAACCGCAAGCAACTCATACTTCTTTGCGCGCTCGCAAAACGCATTCGCATCGGGCTCCAACGCTTTCACCCATAGGTAGAACGCGCCATCCGGCTCAACATAGGTGTAGCCATAGTCCGCCAAGGCATCGGTGAGCGCCGTGCGGTTGCGTGCATAGGCCTCAACGTCACTCGGCTCATCGATGCAATCGATAATTACGCGCTGGAAGAGTGCCGGTGCGCATACAAAACCTAGCGTACGGGCAGCACCCGCAACAGCCGGCATCAGACGGGCAGCCTGCGGATTGGTGTTGGGAACCAAGATCCACCCCACGCGCTCGCCCGGCAGCGACAGCGACTTGGAATACGAGTAGCACACGATGGTGTGCTCGTAGATCGAGGGCACCCAAGGCACCTCGGCACCGTACACAATCTCGCGGTACGGCTCATCCGAGATGAGCATAATCGGATTCTCGGGATCGCGCTGAGCGTTGGCCTCACGCAGGACATTGGCCAGTCGCGTCAGCGTGTCGAATGTATATACGGCACCGGTCGGATTGTTGGGAGAGTCAATGATGACGGCCGCCGTCTTATCGCTGATCGCCTTGAGCACGTTGTCCACGCTCAGCTGGAACGTATCTTCATCGGCGAGCGCCTCAACACACGTACAGCCGGCCTTCTCAATCCAAACGCGATACTCCGGAAAGTACGGGGCGATAACAATAACCTCGTCGCCCGGGTTCGTAACGGCGTTGAGCGTGCAGGTGAGCGAAGCCGCGGCACCCACCGTCATAAAGACGTCTTTGCCCTCATAGCTCGTGCCAAAGCGGCGGTTGAGCGATTCGGCGACGGCTGCTCGACATTGCGGCAGGCCCGGAGCGGGGGTGTAGCCGTGCAACTGGTCACTCGGCAGCTCCAGGGCCTTCTTAATCGACTCAGCCACAGCAGCGGGCGCCGGAACGCTCGGATTGCCCAGCGAAAAATCGAATACGTTTTCCGCACCGATCTGCGCCTTGCGCTCAAGGCCATAGCTAAAAATCTCACGGATGATGGAGCTTTCCGCGCCGCGAGCATACATAGTTTCGTTGATCATCTGTTCCCCTTTCGCATAGGCGCTATTGTACGCTTTAGCCGAGCAAAGTGCCGCAGCAATGTTAATTGGGGACAGACTTAAATGCGTGAAAACGCTCATTTAAGTCTGTCCCCAATCAACAGACGGCCCCATATCGCTCAAAAGAAAAAGCCTCCGCAGGTTTCCCCGCGGAGGCTTTCGCCACAAAGACTATTTGTCGGCGTCGGTGTCGGTATCGGTATCGGCATCGACGACGGCATGGTCATCGTCAGCATCATCGGATGCGGCTTCGGCATCCTCCTGCATGGCCGCCTGCGCAAAGGCCGCGGCATCAGCCGCCAGCTCCTCCTCGCTCATACGAGGCGCGCGCTTCTTGGTCGGCATGCCGGCCGCCTTGGCATTGCGCTCCTCCTTGGCCGCCAGGATATCGTCCTCGCGCTCAAGGTAGGCCTCCCACTCGTTGTCGAGCAGGGCGTTCACGGCGTCGCCTTCGACGGTCTCGCGCTCAAGCAGCACCTTCGCCATCAGATCGAGCTGATCGCGACGGGCGTCCAGGATCTCGACCGCACGACGATGGGCCTCACGCATAATGCGCTGAACCTCGATATCGATGCGGCGCGCCGTCTCCTCGGAGTAATCCTGGTGATCGGCGTAATCGCGACCAAGGAACACCTGATGTTGCGCCTCGCCAAACACTTGCGTGCCCAGCTCCTCGCTCATGCCCAAGCGCGTGACCATCTCGCGCGCCATCTTGGTTGCGCGCTCCAGATCGTTGCTCGCGCCCGACGTAATGTCATCGCACATGAGCTCCTCGGCAACGCGACCGCCCAAGAACACGGCGAGCTCGTCGAGCATCTCGTTCTTGGTCTTGAGGAAGTGATCCTCCTGCGGAAGCTGCAGCGTGTAGCCCAGAGCCTGACCGCGGCTGACAATCGAAATCTTGTGGACCGGATCGGAGTGCTCCAAGATGTGACCCACCAGAGCATGGCCGCTCTCGTGGTAAGCAATCGTGGTGCGCTCAGCTTCGGTCATCACGCGACCCTTGCGTTGCGGTCCGGCAATCACGCGCTCCATCGACTCCTCAACCTCGTCCATCGAAATCACGGAACGATGGCGGCGAGCGGCCAGCAGCGCAGACTCGTTGAGCAGGTTTGCCAGATCGGCACCGGTAAAGCCAACGGTCATCTGGGCGAGCTTCTCAAACTTAACGTCCTCGTCCATCGGCTTATTCTCGGCATGCACGCGCAAAATCTGCTCGCGACCCTTTACGTCCGGGCGGTCGACCGTGACCTGGCGGTCAAAACGACCGGGGCGCAGCAATGCCGGATCCAGAATATCGGGGCGGTTGGTCGCGGCGATCAGGATGACCGACTCGCTTTCCTCAAAACCGTCCATCTCGACCAGCAGCTGGTTGAGCGTCTGCTCGCGCTCGTCATGGCCGCCGCCCAGACCGGCTCCGCGCTGACGTCCCACGGCATCGATCTCATCAATAAAGATGATCGACGGAGCCTGGGACTTGGCCTCCTTAAAGAGGTCGCGCACGCGGCTGGCGCCGACGCCCACGAACATCTCGACAAAGTCGGAACCCGAGATGCTAAAGAACGGCACGCCCGCCTCGCCGGCAACGGCCTTGGCCAGCAGCGTTTTACCGGTGCCCGGAGGGCCAACCAGCAACACGCCACGCGGGATCTTGGCGCCCAGCTTGCGATAGCGATCCGGATCGCTCAAAAAGTCACGGATCTCCTCGAGCTCCTCGACTGCCTCGTCCACTCCGGCAACGTCTTCAAACTTGACCTTGGGGCGTGTGGCCTCGTTGGTCTTGGCGTTGGTCTTGCCAAACTGCATGTTCCTGTTGTTGGCGCCCATCATCTGGCGCATAAAGTAGAACATGATGGCGATAAGGGCGATCGTCGGAAGCACACTCATTGCCAAGTCGCCCCAAAAATCGGGATCGTTGGTGTTGACGATGTACTTGGTATCGGGGTGCTCCGCCATGAGCTCGGCAAGCGAATCGGAGCCGACATAGGTCGAAGAGAAGCTCTTGAGCTCGCTCGTATCGCCCTTGTCCTTTTTTGTCTTCCAGTAATGACCCGTCACGCTTCCGTCTTGAACCGTATAGGTCAGATCTTCGACGCGATCCTGCTTGATGGCGCTGACCATCTCGCTCGTCGCGAGCTTAACGGTATTGCTGGAGCTGGCAAAGCCGGAACCCATATTAAAGAAGGCATAGCCCAGAAGCGCGCAAGCCAAAAGAAAATACAGCCAGCCCGTACGCGTGGGCTTCTTGCCTCCGGGCATCCCCGGGATCTTTGGGTCCCGGGGAGTCTGGGAATTGTTGTCGTTACGGTCGTCGGGCATCTTACGAATAAACCTCCGGTTTCAAAATGCCCAGATACGGAAGGTTACGATAGCGCTCGGCATAGTCGAGGCCGTAGCCCACCACAAAGGCATCGGGGCAATGGGTTCCAACATACTTGGGCGTGATGGCCGAGACGCGGTCCTCAACGTCCTTCCACAGGAAGGCGGCGACCTCCAGAGAAGCGGGCTTGCGGCTCTCGAGGTTCTTCATCAGATACTTGAGCGTCAGGCCCGAGTCCAGAATGTCCTCGACGATCAGCACGTCGCGACCGCGGATGTCGATATCCAGGTCCTTAATGATACGCACGATACCCGAGGACTTCACACCGTCGCCGTAGCTCGAAACAGCCATGAAATCAATGTTGGTCGGCAGCTCGATCTTACGCATCAGGTCGCCCATAAAGACCACGGCGCCGCGCAGGACCGCAATCAGCACCAGATCCTTACCCGCGTAGTCGCGCGTAATCTCCTCGCCCAGGCGAGAGACGATACCGTCGATATCCTCCTGCGTGAACAGAACCTTCTCGATATCCGGATGTTGAGAAGCCATGACAACCCTTTCTTGTGCTTATCGCCCACACACCGCCGTATGGACGCGAACTACACATTCTAGCAGCGCACGGGGTAAATTTACCAGCCCGTGCGCCATCAGCGCGGGAATACCGTCAACGTCGCACAGAATAGCAGGCGTGGGACGCTATTCCGCATCGACCACGCGGAGCAGATATGCCACGCGCGTTGCGGCCGTGCACTTAAAACGCTCGTCCGCGCGAACTCCGGCGACCCACACCACGGCACCCCCCGGCGCCGTCCTCACCATGGGCACGCCGGCGCGCTCGGAAACGGGAATGCGAGCCTCACCTAGCAAATCGGATACTTTCTTGCTTCGGCCACTCATCCCTAACGGGCACATCACGTCTCCCGGCGCGGGACCGTCCACCCACAGGCGCGCCAATCGCGCCTCGGCAGGGATCTCGCCACGCGAGCCCGCCAGGATCCGCTCACTATCGCTGTCGGCAAAACCCAGGGCAGCCGCGTCTACCAAAGCTGTCACTTCCCCGGCAGCCGCAAGCTCACGGGCGCGGCGTACGATATCGCATCCCGGCTCAACAGCCATCGGTTCTGTGACCAGCATACGTCCCCCGCCCAACGGCAAACGACCGGGTACGGTAACCCAGTCCGCGACCAGGCCCTCGCGAGCCGCCGGCGCCTTAAACGCCAGCATGCCAAACTCAATGCGTGCGTCAATCCCCGCCGGAAGCGTGACCGAGCCGGTGCCCTCGGCAACGCAGGAAAGGACTCGCTCCACATGTCGCATCTCGGGACGAGCGTCCGGATCGATGCGCTTAATCGCCAGTCGCACGATGCGCCGCGCGATTACCACCTCGGCCGCAGCAAGGCGCCTGGCATCGAGCACCAGCGCGCCCGCTGCCTCTTTGCGCAAACAGCTTCGAAACGCCTGTGCCGAAAGCTGAGACAAAAACGCGTCCTCATCGCCTAAGATCTCGCAGGCGGCGCCAATCGTCTTGCACACGCTCGCGTTGCGCTGCGCCACCACCGGCATCACTCGATGGCGCACGTAGTTTCGCAGATACGAGATATCCTCATTGCTCTCGTCTTCACGCCACGGCTGACCATGTACCTGTAGATAGCCCACGAGCTCGCCATGAGTTAGGTCGAGCAAGGGACGCACCACGATATTCCTCCGGCGAGGAATGCTCGATAGGCCAGCAGGCCCTGAACCCTTAATCGCGTTCATCAAAAACGTTTCCGCGCGATCCGAAGACGTGTGCGCGGTGCAGATACGAGCCGCCGTTCGCGGTGCCCCCGTCTGGGCGCAGAGCTCGCGAACATACCTCCGCGCCGCGGCATAGCGCACTTCGCGGGCCGCGGCCTCAATATTGCCCGACTCCCCATCAAAATAAGCGTGCTCCACGCACAGCGGTAAACCATATTTCGCGCAGAGCTCACGCACAAAGGCCTCGTCGCCATCGGACGCCTTGCCGCGCAGATGATGGTTTACATGCAGCACATGCAGGCGCTCGCGAGCAATGGGGGCAACACCGCGTCCGTCTTGGATATCCAGCTTTGATGTGCACGCCATAAGAAGCAGTGCCGTCGAGTCCGCGCCGCCTGATACCATGAGCACGACAGGAGCAGCCTGCTGCCTCGTTCGGGTCTCATCGACTGCCCCGGGCACGGCATGGTGTCCGTAATGCTGTGATACCGTTGGCATTCGCTTCCTCCTCCATTCGTCCGCACCCATTGTATCCTTTGGAATCTTATGTCTCGTCTGCACCTTCATATCCTCGGCAGTGGCTCTAAAGGCAACTGCGCACTCATCGAGGGCCCGCAGGGGCTCATTATGGTCGATGACGGACTGTCTCGCCGCGAGACATTAAAGCGCATGGCAGAACTGGGGCTCTCGACAGACAACGTCTCGGCTCTTCTCATTACTCATGAGCATAGCGATCACATCAAGGGCCTCAATGTCTGGTGCAAGCACTGGCACGGCCCCCTCTTTGCCAGCAGGGGCACTCTTTCGAACAAAGAAAATCTTTCGCATCTGTCTGTCGAGGAATTCGATCCCGGTGACGCCCTATCCATTGCCGGCATCCACGTGCAAACCTACTCAACATCACACGATGCCATCAATCCAGTCGGTTATCGATTCAATGCTCTCGATGATTCCATCGGCTTTGCCACCGACACCGGAGAGCTATCGAGCCAAGCCATGAACACCCTCAAAGATTGTCGAGTCCTCGCGCTCGAAAGCAACCACGATGTGACCATGCTGCGCGAGGGAGAATATCCCCGCTTTCTTCAGGAGCGCATCCTGTCTGCAAGGGGACACCTCTCCAATGGCCAAGCCGCCGAAGCCGCGCGCGAACTTGTTACCGATCGCACCGAACAGCTCATTGCCATGCATATCAGCCAAGATAACAATCGTCCGAGCCTTACCGTCAAAAGCCATGCCAAAGCTCTAGCCGCAACCCTGGATGACGAGCTCGGCAGCTCCGCCACCCTTCTCCAAGGATCGCGAAAACTCTCGATACGCCCCGCAAGCCAGTATCGGCCAGCAACCATTCAATAGACTGTCCTAAACAGCAAAAGGGGCCGGGAATCGCTTCCCAGCCCCTTTTGTTGTCTTTTAATAGCGAAGAACACCAACGAAGTTATTCGATGGAGATCTTCGTAACGTTCTTCTTCTCGACGATCTTGGGAACCGTAACGGTCAGGATGCCGTCAGCGTACTTAGCCGAGAGGCCCTCGCTCGAAGCGTCCTTAAGATACACGCCACGCGTCGCGCTGTACGAGCTGAACTCCTTCTGCAGGAAGTTCTTGCCCTCGTTCTCCTCGTCTTCCTCGACATTCACGCTAATGGACAGACGGCCCTCGTTAAGCTCGACATCGATATCGTCCTTGGCGACGCCGGTCAGATAAGCCTTGACCTCATAGCCATCGCCCTTATCCTCAACGTCAACGGGGAACGCCTTGGAAGCAATCGAGTTGTTTGCAAGGTCGGTCATATCATCAAACAGATCGAACAACGAGCTAGCAGAAGGACGAACGCCAAAAACCGAACGATAAGGAACCATGCTTGCCATGTTTACCACTCCTTTTAGGACTGCCGAGCCATCTTCTAGGTGACTGGGACTTCTTTTGACGCTCTTATATATGCCCACACAGTGCTTATATATACATCGACTATAAAGTTTTTTGAGTCCAGTACTATAAGCATATCTAAGTGTGTAAGACTCAGATTTTAATAAGGTTAAGGTTCTTTGAACCAGAGCTTAAATAACAAGTATGTTCGCAGCTACAAATAACAGGGGGCTTACAATGAGCGCGTACACGTTGTTGGTAACGAGCTAAAGGGCATCATGGACGACCAAAACCAGAACAATATGTTTATGCCGACGCAGGGCGAAGATACTTCTACGCAGCCGCCACGGTTCCATCGCCCCCACATCTCGCAAGAGCCCATTAATGATCCGGAGCCCGAATATGTGACGAGAAATCGATATCAAACGCTCGAGGATGCCCAAACGGGACGTAAACATATGGGCGTCGCCTCGGGAGACCCTGTATATCTGAAAGACGCACCATTATCTAAAAACAGCACAGCTAGTGAGGAGCCACTGAAAGCATCCGCCGCTCATCAACAAAGAGGTCCACGACCCAAGCAAACCTTGACCCATTCGGCTCGCTATCTCGAAACGCCAAAACAGGGAAAATCAATCTTCGTTTCATCAAGTAAACGACGCAAGCAGCATCGACTGACAATCCTGCTTTTGATCATTGTGGCCATAGCAGTTGCCCTTGTTATTCGATTTATCTTCTTTAAATAAGGGCTCAATACCAAAAACGATAAGATCGTCTCGTGTAATTGAGTCATTTACACCCCGTAAACGCAAAAAGGGGGGGGCCGCGAGGCCTCCCCCTTCTCAGTTCAAGCGTACGGCTCGGTGCCGTCCACCG
>URNC01000062.1 GCA_900549065.1 uncultured Collinsella sp.
ACGCTCTGCTGCCGCTCAAGCCCCTCGACGACACCTACGAACACGCCGCCCACGACGCCGCCATGAAGCTCCTCCCCTAGCACCCCACCACCGCAAAGGGGACAGGCACCTTTGTGGTGGTTTTTCAGTTTGCCAACGATATGTGAACGGCTAAAAAAGTCTGCTATACTCTTTCCCGCTGTCCCCATCGTCTAGCGGCCAAGGACGCCACCCTTTCAAGGTGGATATCGCGGGTTCGAATCCCGCTGGGGGCACCACAAAATCTGAGAAGCCCGTTACCAATTCGGTAGCGGGCTTTTTGCTACCCATGCGCCGGGATTCGAACCCGACAGGATGCGAATCCCGGCATCATCGCAAAGCCAGTGGGCAAAAAATAGCAAATATGAGTACTGTTACCATTTTAGTAACAGCGATTTCATGCGTTTAGAAGTCGATTTAGACGTCAGGCGTCCTACGGCGGAAGAATTGCAGACGTTTATCGGCTATGTACTTGTACATATGTTGCGTAACACTACATATTTTGTAAATAGATAATGCTACAGGACTTGTGACAGTACTCATATTTGACGTTTTTTGTCCACAACCCTTTATACCTAGGCAAGTCGGCGGCAAAACGGGCTTCAAAGCGTCCTTCGCAAACAAAAACCGGGGCCCGCATGATGCGGACCCCGGCTCAATACCGTGACGATATGTCAGTTACGCTCTACACGTAGAACAGGATGTCGTCGTAGGTCGGGACCGGCCAGTAGTCGGCGGCCACGATCTCCTCCATGGCATCCACGGCGGCGCGCAGCGTATCCATAGCGGGGACGACCTCGTGTGCATACACGTTGGCCTGCTCCTGACCATCGAGGCCCTCGGCCTTCTGATGCACGGCGTCGAGCGCCTTGATGGAGTCGTTGATGGTGGTGATGCCGTTGCAGAGCTTGTTGAGCGTGTTCTGCTCGCACTGCATGGCGGCCTCAGCACCGGCGGCACGAATAGTCTCAAGGCCCTTAGCGACCTTGGTGGCATAGGCGGTAATGACCGGGCGATAGGTACGACGCGCCTCGCGAACCATCGTGGTAGCCTCGATGTTCATGAGCTTGTTGTACTTCTCGAGCTTGCAGTCGTAGCGGCACTGAGCCTCGGCCTTGGTCAGGACACCCGTCTCCTCAAAGAGCGCGATGGCCTTTTCGGAAACAAAGGCGGGCAGGGCGTCGGCCGTGGTCTTGTTGTTGGCAAGGCCGCGCTTCTCGGCCTCAACGGGCCACTCGTCGGAGTAGCCATCACCGGAGAACAGGATGCGCTGGTGGTCGGTCAGGACCTTCTTGCAGTACTCGAGCGCAGCGTCCTGGAACTCATCCTCGGGCGTACCCTCGAGTGCGTCGGCGAAGGACTTGAGCGACTTGGCCACGGCAGCATCGAGCACCAGGTTGGAATCGGAGACGTTCTGCTCGGAGCCGCAGGCACGGAACTCGAACTTGTTGCCGGTGAAGGCGAACGGGGAGGTGCGGTTGCGGTCGGTGTTGTCCTGCATCAGCTTGGGCAGAGTATCGGCGCCCAAGTCGAGCACGCCGCGCGTGGCATGGACGGAAGCCTTGCCATCGATGATCTTCTCGACGACCTCGGTAAGCTGGTCGCCCAGGAAGATGGACATAATCGCCGGAGGAGCCTCGTTGGCGCCCAGACGATGGTCGTTACCGGCCGAGGCAACGGAGGCACGCAGGAGCTCCTGATAGTTATCGACGGCCTCGATCACCGCGGTGAGGAAGACGATGAACTGCAGGTTGTCGAGCGGAGTGTCGCCCGGATCGAGCAGGTTCTCGGACTCGGTGCCAAGCGACCAGTTGTTGTGCTTGCCCGAACCATTGATGCCCTCAAAGGGCTTCTCGTGCAGCAGGCAGACCAAGTCGTGGCGGGAGGCGATGAGCTTCATCTTCTCCATCATGACCAGATTCTGGTCGATGGCCTCGTTGACCTCGCCATAGACCGGTGCGAGCTCATGCTGGCAGGGAGCGACCTCGTTGTGCTTGGTCTTGGCGGGAATGCCGAGCGCCCACAGCTCATCGTCCAAGTCCTTCATGTAGGCCGAGACGGTGGGGCGGATAGCGCCAAAGTAGTGCTCCTCGAGCTCCTGGCCCTTGCAGGGAGCGGCGCCAAAGAGGGTGCGGCCGGTGATGACCAGGTCCTTGCGCTTGCGGTAAGCGTCCTTCTTGATCAGGAAGTACTCCTGCTCGTCACCCACGGAAGGAACGACCTTCTTGGGGGTCTTACCGAACAGCGCCAAAACGCGCTTAGACTCACGCGAGAGCGCGGTCATGGAACGCAGCAGCGGGGTCTTCTTGTCCAGGGCCTCGCCCGTGTAGGAGCAGAAAGCCGTGGGGATGCACAGGACATCGTCCTTGATAAAGGCGGGGCTAGTGGGGTCCCAAGCGGTGTAGCCACGGGCCTCGAAGGTGGCGCGCAGGCCGCCGTTGGGGAAGCTCGAGGCATCGGGCTCGCCCTGGATGAGGTTCTTGCCCGTAAACTTGGTAATGGCGGTGCCGTCGTGGTTGGGCTCCAGGAAGCTGTCGTGCTTCTCGGAAGTAATGCCCGAAAGCGGCTGGAACCAGTGCGCATAGTGCGTCGCACCCTTGGAGATGGCCCAGACCTTCATGGCATGGGCAACGGCGTTGGCCACATCCAGGTCGAGCGGCTCACCGCCCTCGAGGGTTGCAGCAAGGCGCTTCCAAATGTCCTTGGGGAGGTAGTCCTTCATGACTTCCTCAGAGAACACCATGGTCCCGAAGCGGTCAGTAAGTTCGGCCATACGGAACTCCCTTCGTATCGGCACCGCGTGAGAAGCGGTGTTGATTACTAACGAACGAGTCATAGCTTAGACTCGCCGTGTTTCCGCGACATTACCGTTATGTTGCTGTCGCGAAACCAATCAATGAGGTTACCCTATCGAGGCGGCGTTGCCACCCTCAACAGCCAATCAACTGCATAAATTGCAGACCTCTCCCCATGGTTTAAGGGTAGTCAATTTGGGATGGAGCTCTATTAACTGGTATTTTGCATCAGATACCAGTCTTTATAGTCCGTGCCTAGATTAGCCGCTCTGTTATAGAGAAAGCCGATAGCAAGGCATCTTTGATTGGTATCCCCGAATAACGAGTGAAACTCCACCGTGACACAGTGGTGCTGTAGAATCCTTACAACACATCACACTATTACGTATCTAGAGGAGCACGATATGCGCGTCGACGAGGTTTTTAAGCAGGCAGCATCCCAGGGCACCGCGCCCGTTTCGTTTGAGATGTTCCCGCCCAAGGGCGAGCTGACCCTCGACACGGCTCGCGAAGTGGCAGGCAATCTGTGCAAGCTTTCGCCGAGCTTTGTCTCGGTCACCTGCTCGGCCGGCGGCTCGGGCAACGGTGCCACCACCGCCCCCATCGCGCATATGATTACGAGCGAATTCGATACACCCTCGGTGGCACACCTTACCTGCGTGGGCCGCTCGCACGCCGATATCGCCGCCAAGATCGACGAGTATCGCACCGCCGGCGTGGAAAACATCCTGGCCCTGCGTGGCGATCTCCCTGCCGGCGCAACCGAGGACGACAAGCCCGCCTCGGACTACGCCTACGCCCGCGACCTCATCCCCGAGCTCGTCGACGCCGGCTTTTGCGTGGGCGCCGCAGCCTACCCCGAGGGCCACATTGCCTGTGAGGATCTCAACCTCTCGGTCGAACACCTCAAGCAAAAACAGGACGCCGGCGCGAGCTTCTTTGTGACACAGCTCTTCTTTGATAACGAGTGCTTCTACCGTTTTCGCGAGCTTGCCGACAAGGCCGGCATCACCGTGCCCATTACCGCGGGCATCATGCCGTTTATGGGCAAGTCGCAGATCAGCCGCATGGTCTTTATGTGCGGCGCGTCGCTGCCCTCCCCCGTCATCAAGATTCTCGCCAAGTACGAGAACGACCCCGAGAGCCTGCAGGCAGCCGGTGTAGATTATGCCGCCCGCCAGCTTTGCGACCTCAAGGAGCACGGCGCCGACGGCCTGCACCTGTACACTATGAACCGTTCTGCGATCGCCGCGACCATTATGGAGCGCCTGGGGTAATGGAAAAACCGCACATCGATACAACCGCTGTCGAAGTGCCGGCCGACCTTGCGTCGCCGGCGCTTTACCGTGTCGATGCTGCGCACCATCCCCGTGTCGACCGTGCCGAGATGCTGCGGTATCTGGGTTACGGCGGCCAGCAGATTGAACCCGAGCTGTCACGACGTATTGAGCTTGTGGTCGAGCGTCTGGAACTTGACATTGAGCCCCGTGGCGTGCGCCGCGTGTTTGCCGTCGATGCCACGGGCGTGGACGAACAAAGTGAGCCTTGCATTCACTTGGTCGGCACCAACGTTGAGCTGCGAGGTCGCGATATCTATCGACATCTCAAAGATGCCCGCTTTGCCGCGCTCATGGCATGCACCCTCGGCATGGACGCCGAGCGTCGCCTGCGCACCACGGGAGCCCAACATCCCCTGGAGGGCGCCGTGCTCGACGCCGCGTGCTCCGCTTACGTGGAAGCCGCCGTTGAGCAAATGGACCAGCAGGTCAAGACGGACGCCGCCGTTCATGGGCTCGCCGGCAACTGGCGCTTTAGTCCCGGCTACGGCGACTGCCCGCTCTCGGCCCAGCGCTCGATCGTCAATGTGCTCAACGCCACGCGGCTCATCGGGCTTACCGTCACACCCACCAGCCTGCTCATGCCCACCAAGAGCGTGACCGCGGTGATCGGCCTATTCGACGGCGAAGTCCACGACGCCCAGAGCCGCCCCACCTGCAATATCTGCCGCATGCGCGAGCACTGCCGCTTCCGCGCCGCCCACACCACCTGCTATTCCAGCCATTAGGAGCCCTCAATGTTTACTCCGCTTATCACTCATGATTCTGACGGCACTGCATTGGCGGCACCCGTTGATGCCGCACGTCGCAACGGTGCCACGTACAAGACGCGCACGATCGGCGATCTGCGCATTAAGGACGATCGCTTGCGTGCGGCCATCGAGGGCACGGGACACCTGCTGTTCGACGGCGGCATGGGCACCATGTTGCAAGCGGCCGGCATGAAGGCCGGCGCCCTGCCCGAGCTGCTCAACTTTGAGGAGCCCCAGGTTATCACCGATATCCAACGTCAATATGTCGAGGCTGGCTGCGATGTGATCACCGCCAACACCTTTGGCGCCAATGCCCACAAGCTCGACGGTGCCGCCACCGTGGCAGACGTCTTTGCCGCGGCCGTCACCTGCGCCCGCGAGGCCGGCGCCCGCTACGTCGCCGGCGATATCGGCCCCATCGGCGCGCTGCTTCGTCCCTTAGGCACCCTCAGCTTTGACGAGGCCTATGACCTCTTTGCCGAGGAAGTGCGCGCCGGCGTCGCCGCGGGTGTGGACCTCTTTATTATCGAAACCATGACCGACCTTGCCGAAATCAAGGCGGCGGTCCTCGCCTGCCGCGAAAACTCCGACCTGCCCGTCTTTGCCACCATGACCTTTGAGGAGGACGGCCGCACCTTCCTGGGCACGAGTCCCGAGGTTGCCGCCATCACGCTCGATGCCATCGGCACCGACGTTTTGGGCATCAACTGCAGCCAAGGACCGGCCGAGCTCCGAGGACTCGCCGCACGTATGCTCACCGTTACCGACAAACCCGTTATGGTGCAGGCCAATGCGGGACTGCCCCACGTGGACGACGACGGCAACACCGTCTTTGATATCCAAGCACCCGAGTACGCCGAGGCCGTCGCCGGCATGATCGCCGACGGCGTGAGCGTCGTGGGTGGCTGCTGTGGCACCACGCCCACGCACATGGCGGCACTTCGAACCCTCATCGACAATCACACGCCCAGCCCGCGCCACCGCAAGCCCAGCATGTCGGTCACGAGCGCCCAGACGGTCGTGGACCTTCCCTGCGACGGCCACAAGATCGCCGTCATCGGCGAGCGCATCAATCCCACCGGCAAAAAGCGCCTGCAGCAGGCCCTGCGCGACGGCGACCTGGACTACGTCGTAAGCCAGGGCATCAGCCAGCAGGAACAGGGCGCCGACATCCTGGACGTCAACGTGGGCCTGCCCGAGATCGACGAGGTCAAGATCATCCAACAGGCGACCGAGCAGCTCCAGGGTTCCACACTCCTGCCGCTGCAGATCGACTCCACCGACCCCGCGGCCGTCGAGGCCGCCGTGCGCCGCTACGCCGGCAAGCCCATCATCAACTCGGTCAATGGCAAGCAGCAGATCATGGATGAGATCTTTCCGCTGGTCGCCCACTACGGCACCAATGTCGTCGGCCTCACGCTCGACGAAGGCGGCATCCCCGATACCGCCGAGGCTCGCTTCGCCATCGCCGAGCGCATCGTGGCCGAGGCTGCCCGCTACGGCATCGGACCGGACCGCATCCTCATCGACTGCCTGGTCATGACCGCCTCGACCAATCAACGCCAGGCCGAGCAGATCCTACGCGCCATGTCCCTGTGCAAGGAACGCCTGGGTGTCAAATGCGCGCTCGGCGTGTCGAACATCAGCTTTGGCCTGCCTGCCCGCCCGCTGCTGGGTTCGGTCTTTTTGGCCGCCGCCTTTGGCGCGGGCCTGGACGCCCCCATCATGAACCCGGGTTCCAAGCGCTTTATGGACACCGTCTACAGCTATCGCGTCCTGAGCGTTGAAGACGAGGGCTCGACCGGATACATCGAGCGCTATGCCGGCTGGACCGATCCGTACAAGATCGCCGCCAACCCGGCAGCGGCTCAGGCCGCATCGAGTGATGCCGCGCCTGCTGCTGGCACCGCCGGCACTGACGGCAACGACGACCCGATTCGTCGAATGGTCGTCTCGGGCCGCAAAGGCGAGATCGCTGCCGAGACCGAGCGCCTGCTGACAGACCACGACGCTATGGACCTCATCAACAATCACTTTATCCCCGCCCTCGACGAGGTTGGCGTCCTCTTTGACCAGGGCAAGTTCTTCTTGCCGCAGCTCATGGCCTCGGCCGAGGCCGCGCGCGTGGGCTTCGACACCATCAAGCGCCTGATGCCCGCCGGCGAAATTGCCGACAAGGGTAAGATCTGCGTGGCCACCGTCAAGGGCGACATCCACGATATCGGTAAGAACATCGTCAAGATGCTGCTCGACAACTACGGCTACACCGTCTTTGACCTGGGCCGCGACGTCGATCCGCAGGAGGTGCTCAAGACCGTGCGGGAGCGTGACATCAAGCTCGTCGGCCTCTCGGCGCTTATGACTACCACGGTCGTCGCCATGGAGGAGACCATCAAGCTGCTTCATGCCGAGGTGCCGGGCGTCAAGATCATCGTGGGCGGCGCCGTGCTCACCCCCGAATACGCCAAGCAGATCGGCGCGGACTACTACGCCAAGGACGCCGCCGAAAGTGCGCGCATCGCCGAAGAGGTCTTTGGGCAGTAACACAACGGAAACAACCAAGCACCAAAACGTGCCGCATGCGCCACTTGGCACGTGCGGCACGTTAGAATAGATAAGACTATGCTCGTTTTGGCAGATAGGAGCGCAAGGATGGCGATCACGCCCGCAGAAATCGCGGAAACCCGCGGCATGGTTGAGGAGCAGAACCTCGACATCAGGACCATCACCATGGGTGTTTCGCTCATGGGTTGCGGAGACGAGAACCTCGACCGCATGTGCACGAAGATCTACGACCACGTGACGCACACGGCTGAACATCTGGTCGAGACCGCCGAGAACCTCGAGCGCGAGTACGGTATCCCCATCGTCAACAAGCGCGTTTCCGTCACCCCGGTGGCGCAGATCGCCGCATGCTGCAAGGATGAGGACCTCACCCCCATCGCGCATGCCCTCGACCGCGCGGCAGAGACGCTCGGCATCGATTACCTGGGCGGCTTCTCCGCACTCGTTCAGAAGGGCATCGGCGACGCCGACCGCCGCGTCATCCAGTCCATCCCACAGGCGCTCGCTACCACCAGCCGCGTCTGCTCCAGCGTCAACGTTGCCAGCCTGCGCGCCGGTATCAACATGGATGCCGTGCTCATGGCGGCTCAGACCATCATCGATGCCGCCAAGCTTACGGCAGATGAGGATTCCGTTGGCGCCTCCAAGTTTGTATGCTTTGCCAACATGGTCGAGGACTCCCCGTTTATGGCGGGCGCCGTCCACGGCGGTGGCGAGGCCGACGCCGTCATCAACGTAGGCGTTTCGGGCCCCGGCGTTATGGCCGCAGCTCTGGAGACGCTGCCCGACTCCGCATCGATGATGGAAGTCGCCGAGAAGATTAAGCAGACCGCCTTTAAGATCACCCGTGCCGGCGAGCTCATGAGCCGCGAGGCCGCCCATCGCCTGGGTGTCGAGAAGGGCATTGTCGACCTGTCGCTGGCTCCCACGCCCGCCATCGGCGACTCCGTCGCGCGCATCCTCGAGATCATCGGCGTGGGCACCTGCGGTGGCCCCGGCACGACCTGTGCGCTCGCCATGCTCAACGATGCCGTCAAGAAGGGCGGCGTCATGGCCAGCTCCAGCGTGGGCGGTCTCTCGGGCGCCTTTATCCCCGTGTCCGAGGACGCCGGCATGATCGCTGCCGTCGAGGCCGGCGCGCTTTCGCTCGAGAAGCTCGAGGCCATGACCTGCGTGTGCTCCGTTGGCCTGGACATGATCGCCATCCCCGGCGACACCCCGGTCGAGACCATCGCCGGCATCATCGCCGACGAGATGGCCATCGGTGTCATCAACAACAAGACCACGGCCGTCCGCGTGATCCCCGCCATCGGCAAGGGCGTGGGCGACTGCGTCGAGTACGGCGGCCTGTTCGGCCGTGCGCCCATCATGCCGGTGAACCCCAACGCCGGCACCGTGCTTGCCCACCGTGGCGGACGCTTCCCGGCGCCGCTGAACTCGCTGAAGAACTAGCTGAGGGGGACTGGCGAGGAGCCCCGGGGAGGGCAAATATATAAGGTCGCCTGCTCGGACAGTCCTGACTCGCACGGAGAGCACATTAAGTGCTCTCCGGCTCGTGCGGAACTCGCGATCGACCTTATATATTTGCCCTCCCCGGGGCTCCCGCACAACGGGACCTCAGTTGGGGTCTATCCCGGTTGCAGTTGCTTCGCTCCTGCACCACTTGGCTGGTGCGGCGGTTTGGCATTGGAACGGTTCTTTTCTGGTATATGCTGGTTGCGGCTCTTCTTTTGGGGGGAGTCGCTTTTTTGTTGCTAGGAGGTTGGCCCGTGGTTGATGGGGATACTCGTTCTGAGCTGCTTTCTGCGGATTGGAATGGCGAATGGATGCGTCTGCAGGCCGCTCGGCATCGGGCTGATGATTCTTTTGAATGGGATAAGCGGGCTCGGCATTTTCGTCCACTGGAGACTGCTCCGTATGCCCGGGATTTTATGAAATTGCTGGCTCTTGAGCCTGGTGAGTCGGCGCTGGATATGGGATGTGGGGCTGGGTCGATTGCTATTCCGCTTGCTCAGGCTGGGCATCCTGTAATTGCGGCTGATTTCTCCCCCGCCATGCTGGGCACCCTTGATGCCGGCATTGAGTACTACGGGCTCGAGGGGCGCATAACGCCGCTTGAGCTTGCTTGGGATGACGATTGGGATTTGGTTGGACCGGTCGCGAAAGCGGTAGATGTTGCCTTTGCCAGTCGGTCGGTTACGACGACCAATCTAAAAGATGCGCTTGCCAAGCTCGACCGCACGGCTCGTCGGCGTTGTGCTGTCACGATGGTCGCCAACTCCAGCCCGCGCTATGACCTGCACCTGATGAACGCCATCGGTGCCTCGGTTACCTGCAGCAATGGCTTTGTGTATGCTTTTAATATCCTCATTCAGATGGGTGCCCTGCCGCAGGTTACGTACTTTGAATCGCCTCGTCGCGATACCTTCGATAACCTTGAAGCGGGCGTAGCAGATTTTTCCCGTATGCTCGAGCATGGCAACGAGGATAAGGTCGACCGTCTGCGCGACTACATCGCCCAGCACATGATTGAGAACCCCCATGCCGGTGAGCCGGGCTCCAAGGGTGTGCCGCAGGGACGCTATATGCTCGACCACGTCCGCAAGGTCCGTTGGGCGTTTATTGCATGGGAGCCGGTCTCTGCTCCCAGCTCATAGCCTGTTCGCAGCCCTCACCGCCCACTCACTCGGCATCCGCATTCTTTTTGAACTGGGCAAACGCGCTCCACACCGCGCCGTTCCTGCGCTATCGTGGGACAGCTCACGTAGATTAAGGCCCCGTCGCGGGGCGCCCCATACATAGAAAGCGAGAACCCATGGCACTGACAGGAGCCCAGGTCAAGCAGCTTCGCAGCATGGCCCATCACCTCAACCCCGCCATCATCATCGGCAAGTCCGATGTCAACGAGGGCACCGTCGAGCAGACGGTCGCCTACCTGGAGAAGCACGAGCTCGTTAAGTGCTCCGTGCTCGATGGCTCCAGCCTTTCCGCCCGCGAGGCCGCCGAAGAGCTCGCCGAGCGTTGCCACGCCGAGGTCGTCCAGGTCATCGGCCGCAAGTTCTCGCTGTATCGCGAGTCCTCGCGCAAGGACATCGAGAAGATCAAGCTCGTCTAAGAGCCAATGATCCGGCGAGCCAACATATAGCAAGCTTACGGGTGCCCAAGTACTTCGGGCGCCCGTTTTT
>URNC01000063.1 GCA_900549065.1 uncultured Collinsella sp.
TAAGCCTTCGTCGGCAGCGTCAGATGTGTATAAGAGACAGAGCGAATAGAACTCCCAGATGCTGTCGTTTTCGCGATCGGGGTTGTCGAGCTTGTTCACCAGCAGAAAGACCGGCTTGTCGCAGCGCTTGAGCATGCGGGCGACCGACTCGTCCTCCTCGGTGACGCCGGTGCGGCCGTCGACCACAAACAGGATGACGGCGGCTTCCTCGGCGGCGGCGAGGGCCTGGTCGCGGATGGACGTGGCAAAGACGTCATCGCTCTTGAGCGGCTCGATACCGCCCGTGTCGACGATGGTGAACTCGCGGCCGTTCCAATCGGCCGTGTGATACGAGCGGTCGCGCGTTACGCCGCGGGACTCGTGGACGATGGCGTCCGAGGTCTGGGCCAGGCGGTTAACGAGCGTGGACTTGCCCACGTTGGGGCGTCCGACGACGGCGACGATAGGTTTCATCTGCTCTCCTTTAATGGGTAGGGTCAGTGGAAGTGTTAGAGTCTGCGGGCACAATGCCAAGGATGCGCTCCAGGGTATCGAGCAGCTCATGCGGCATGGTCGACTCCACATGAACCTCGGCGCCGCGACTGGTAAGGCTTGCGAGTAAATCGTCACGATGATACTCGTCAAGCGTCATGCCGTCAGCGTTGAACATGAGCTTAGGCACAAAGAGCATAACCCCCGACAGGTCTTGGGGTAGCTGCTCCAGAATGTCACACGCGACGATGAGGCCGGTCACGTCCACGTTGCCGCCAAAGTAGCGGTTCTTGATGGCCGTGACAGTGCCGGCGAGCCCCTGCGGCGATTCCACAAAGCGCGCCACGGTGGCGCGTGCGCTGGCGCCCGAGAGGCACAGCAGGTGCTGGCTGCGAGTGGCGATGGCCTCGCGGACGCGGGCTAGTCGCTCGGCATCGGCGGCAAGCACATCGTCCGTCTCGTCTAGGTATGAGCGGATCATGCCGATACCGTCGTAGTACTGCGGATAGCCGTCGTAAAAGTCCGCCTCGGGCGGATCGATGCCGGCGTCCAGGTAGAACTCGTCGCTCATCTGGAAGGTGTGGCGGCCAAAACGCTCGAAGGCACGGTCCTGGTAGGGACGGATCATGGCAATGGTCTCGCGCGCCAGTTCGGGCTTGTCGCTGTATGACCAGCTAAAGCGGTTCTGATGCTTGGTAAAACCAAGCGGCACAATGCCCAGGCTGGTGATCTGCTCATGTTCCTCGCAGTAGCGCAGAGTCTTTTCTAGCTCCTCGCCGTCGTTCATGCCGGGGCACAACACGATCTGCGCGTGAATCTCGATGCCGGCGGCCATGATGGCCTCGAGTACGTCCATGCCGCGCTGGGCGTTGCGGCCCATCATACGACGGCGGACGTCGGGGCTCACGGCATGGACCGACACGTTCATAGGGCTCATGTTGCGTTGGATGACGTTTTGCACGTCCTCGTCGGTGAGGTTCGTGAGCGTGACAAAGTTGCCCTGCAAAAAGCTCAGGCGGTAGTCGTCGTCGCGAATATAGAGCGTGGAGCGGCCGCCCTTGGGCAACATGGTCATAAAGCAGAACACGCAGGCGTTTACGCAGGTACGCATGCCGTCGAAGATGGGGCCATCGAACTCCAAACCCCAATCCTCGCCCGGGAAGCGGTCGAGCTCGACGGGGGTGACGCTGTTGTCGCGCGGGTCGAATACCTCGAGGTCGACGGTGTCGTCGTCGGCCTCCCAGAGCCACACGATCATGTCGGTGAGCGCCTCACCGTTGACCGTGAGCACGCGCATGCCCGGCTCGATACCCACATCCCACGCGGGCGATTCGGGACGCACGTTCTTGATGAGCGCGCCCTCACCCGGCTCGGGGTCGCGGCTGCGCCCGTAATCGGCCACCTCGGCGGCGTATGCGGGTACGGTCTGGTCCATGGTTAGCGGTAAAGCTCCTTGATGCGCTCGACGGCGCGCTCGATGTGTTCTTGTGGGGTGGAGGCTCCGGCGGTGATGCCGATGTGGTGAGCGTCGGTAAACCACGCGGCCTGGAGCTCGGAAGCTTCCTCGATGTGATGCGTGTGCTCGCAGGCGTCTGCACAAATCTGCGCCAGGCGGCGGGTGTTGCCCGAGTTCTTGCCACCCACGACGACCATGCAATCACAGCGTTTGGCAAGTGATGCGGCTGCCTGCTGGCGCTCGCTCGTGGCGGCGCAGATGGTGTTGATCACGCGCAGCTCCTGCACGCGCGGGGTGATAGCGGCCACGACCTCGGCGAGGTTCTGCGCGGTCTGAGTGGTCTGCACAACCAGGCCCACCTTGCCCTTGAGCGACAAGGCGTTGGCGTCGGCGGCACAGCTCACGACCTGTGCATCTTTGCCGGCGTGGCCAAGAATGCCCTCGACCTCGGGATGACCCGGCTCGCCTACGACCACCACGCGGTAGCCTTCGCGCACCAGGCGCTCGGCTGCCATATGGACCTTCTTCACGTAGGGGCAGGTGGCGTCGACCACGTTGAGGCCGCGCGTGCGGGCAGCATCGATCACCTGCGGTACCACACCGTGGGCGCGGATAATCACGGTGCCCGACGCGGCGTCATCCAAGGTGTCGGCCAGGCCCACACCTGCCTCGGTGAGCTCGCGTACCACGATGGGGTTATGGATGAGCGGACCCAGGGTGTGGACCTGAGTGCTCTCCCCCGCCTGCGGGGCGGCCGCCAGCGCCATGTCGAGCGCGCGCTGCACGCCGTAGCAAGTGCCGGCGTGGGCTGCAATCTCGATGATGGGCGCGCCGTCCTGGTCGGACGCAGTCGCGGCAGTGTTCGTCACGTTTTCACTCATGGCTAGAACCTGCCCGGATGCTCGGCGCACAGCTCGTCTCGCATAGCGTAGACGCGGTTCATGGCCTCGGACTCAAACCAGGCCAGGCGCTCCGTGCGCTTAAGCCCGGCGGGTGCATCGGAAAGCGAGACGGCCTTGCCGGCGCGGATCCAGCACTTCTTGGGACGCATTATCTTTTTGCCCGCAGGCGTGATGTCGGACCAGCCACAGATTGCGAGCGGGTTGACGGGTGCTTTGCCCATCTGGGCGATGAGCGCAAAACCGCCGTGGACCTCGGGCTTGATCTCGCGCGAGCGGATGCGCGTGCCCTCGGGGAAGATCAGAACGCCCTCGCCGCGCTGCAGCGCATGCTGGGCGGCGCGCAGACACTTCATATCGGCAGTACCACGCTCCACAGGGATGCCGCCAACGCGGCTAAAGGCCCAGCGCACAATCTTGCTCTTGGCGAACTCGGACTTAAAGATGGGACGAATGCGGCGGCCCCCAAAGAACAGCGCCGTCTCCACGGCCAAGAGCTCGGCCATCGAGGTGTGGTTGCAGATGACCACGCTGCCGCGGCCTTCCTGGCGCTCAAACAGAAGATTGGCGTCCTCGACCTTCCAGCGCCACATGAGCTTGGAGAAGGCCCAAAGGATTGCCATGACCACGACGACGGTGCCGCGGATGAGCGCTGGAAACTCTGCATAAGGGGCGTTGTAATAGTCCTCGGGCGTCTGCTTAAACAGGCGCATGGGCTACCTCCTTTGGTTGATGAGGTCCTCGATTATCGAGACGACCTCGTCGATGGTGTGGGCGGTGGAGTCGACGTGCACGGCGTCCTCGGCGGGCACGAGCGGGGCGACCTCGCGGCTGCTGTCGAGCTTGTCGCGCTGCTTAAGGGCGTCGAGGGTCTCGTCGACCTCGGCTTCGAGTTGCGCGGACGTGAGCGGCTGGGCGTCGTTTTGGTGACGCTGCAGCACGCGGCGGCGGGCGCGCTCACGCGGGTCGGCGGTTAGGAACACCTTGACCTGCGCGTTGGGGAACACGACGGTACCGATGTCGCGACCCTCGGCGACGATATCGCGGTCCTCGGCGGCGCGGCGCTGGTGGATGAGCATGGCGGCGCGCACGCCCGGATAGGCCGAGACCTTGGACACGTTGGCGTCGACCTGCGGGGTGCGGATGGCGGCCGAAGCGTCCTGGCCGTCAATGGTCAGGCGCGTGTCCTCGCCGGTGCCGTTGGTAAAGCGGATCTCGATTTGCTCGGCGAGGGCGTCGATTGCCGCCTCGTCGTCCAAATCGATGCCACGGTCGAGCGCGGCGAAGGTGACGGCGCGATACATGGCGCCCGTGTCGAGCTTGTTAAAGCCCAGCTGGCGGGCGATCTCCTTGGCGATGGTGGACTTGCCGGAACCGGCGGGGCCGTCGATGGCGACGATCATGCAATGCTTCCTTTCGATGATTGACGTGCTGGTATGGTTCGCGGGCGTTAGGGCGCGGCGGGTTGCCTAGCCCGTGTAGCGCTCGCGGTAGGTGTTGCGCTTGGGTGCGGAGCCGTGGCTGCCGTGGTGACGCGTGCGGCTGGCGGGCGTGTCTTGGGGCTTGCCGCCGTTGCACTTGGCGCTCGCCTGCTTGGGCGGGATGCCGCCGCTTTTGAGGACCTGTACCTCGCGGTCGGTGAGCTCGCGCCACGAGCCCTTGGCCACGCCCTCGAGCTCCAGGCCGGCAAAGTTGCAGCGATGCAGACGGATTACCGGATGGTGAATCTTGCTCAGCATGCGCTTGACCTGGTTCTTGCGGCCCTCGCGGATGATGACCTCCACGGCGGTGGTGCCGGGCTTGACGCCCTGGGGAGCTACGGCCTCGGCCTCGCGCGCGTTAATGATTCGGCAGATCGCCGGCTGGCATAGGCCGTCGTCGAGCTCGATGCCACGGCGGAGCGGTTCCAAGTCGCGATCGGTCAAGTGGCCGTCCACGAGCGCCTGATAGGTCTTGTAGACGTGCTTACTCGGGTGCAGCAGGTCCTGTGACAGGTCGCCGTCGGTGGTAAAGAGCAAAAGGCCCGTGGTGTCGCGGTCCAGGCGGCCCACCGGGAACAGTCCCGGAAAGCGGTCGCGGGGGACCAGGTCGGCCACGCAAGGGCGCTCCTGCGGGTCGCTCATGGTGGTGAGGTAGCCGGTCGGCTTGTAAAGCATCAGGTACACGGCGCCCTGGTTGAGCTTGACGGGCATGCCGTCGACCTCGATGTGGTCGCGGTCGACATCGACCTTGGTGCCCAGCTCGGTCGCGACCTGGCCGTTGACGGTCACGCGGCCGGCGGTCATCAGGTCCTCCGAGCCGCGGCGGCTCGCCACGCCCGCACGCGCCAAAAAGCGCTGCAGGCGCATGGTGTGCGGATAGACGGGCTGGGCGTCGGTTACGGGTACTGCGTTGCCCATGGCGCGCGTCTCCCCTACTTCGTTAGTCCTCGTCATGCAAATCCTCCGAGGTCACGTCGACGACCAGAGTCTCCAAGTCCTCGACTGCCTCAACATCTTCAACATCGGTATCGAGCAGTTCGCGCTCTTCGTCTAGGTCCTCGGCCTGCTCCTCGAGCGTGGACTGAATACTGCGGCCGCTCAGGCGCTCGCGGATAAACTGGCGCGACTGCTCGTCGGGGGCAAACTGCTCCAGATCGGGCAGGTCGCGGGTGGAACGCAGGCCGAACTTTTCCAAGAAGGCGTTGGTCGTGCCGTAGATGATGGCCTGACCGCGCTGGGGGTCGCGGCCGAGCTCGCGCACCAGACCCTTGTCGACGAGCGACGCGATGACGCCGTCAGAATTGACGCCACGGATGCCCTTGACTACCTCGCGCGTCACGGGTTGGTGGTATGCGATGACGGCCAAGGTTTCGAGCGCCGCCTGCGACAGCTTTTGCGTATCCCAGCTCAACACATATGCCTCGACCACATCGTGGTAGGCTGGGTGCGTAAACAAGCGCCAGCCGCCGGCGACCTCGCGCAGCTGAAAGCCGCGGTTGGCCTCCTCGTACTCAACCTTGAGCTCGGCGAGCAGCGACGCGCACTCGCCGGGGGCGATATCCAGTGCGCCGGCCAGCGCGGGCGCACTCACCGGGTCGCTCGACACCAGCAGCAGCGCTTCGAGGGCGCCTTTGAGGCTGTTTGCCTCCAGCGTGGAAAGGGTTGACATGGTTGCGGCTCCTATTCGGTGAGTTCGGGGCCCTCGCCGGGAACGTATGCCTCGGCGCCCTCGACGCGGTTGATGCGGATGGTTCCAAAGATCTCGTCCTGGCTCAGCGTGAGCGAGCCGCGCTTGGCAAGCTCAAGCATGGCCAGGAAGGTGACGACGAGCTGCTCGGTGGTGGCGTCGCCGTCCAGCAGTTCACGGAAGGTGCAGGTTTGGTGCGCCGTGGTAAAGCGGTCGACCGAGGCCACGGTCAGGTCGAGCGGTACGCGATGCGGCGCCACATGCTCGGCCTCCAGCAGGAAGGTCTGGCGCTTGCCGTCCAGGTCGGCGCAGATGACGGCCAGTCCGCGCAGGGTAATGCCGGCCAGGTAGTCGGGCATAAGCCCCAAAAACTCGGGGTCGGGGCCGGCCACGCGCGGATGCATGCGGCTCTCGGCCTGCATCCGCGCGCCAAGGGCCGCCGCCGCACCCTTAAACTGCTTGTAGGCGATCAGGCGCTGGATCAGGACCTCGCGCAGGGCATCGCCGTCGAGCGCGCTGAGTTCTTCGAGGTCTTCGTCGTCCTCGTCATCGTCGACGGTTTTGCTGGGAGTCTCCTGCGGCACCAGCGAGGCGGCCTTGATGTCCAAAAGGGTCGCCGCAACCAGCAAAAAGTCGCTCGCCACGTCCAGGTCCAGCGCCTCGATGCGCTCGGCCTCGGCCAGGTATTGCTCGGCCACCTCGCTTATGGAGATGGCGCCGATATCTACTTTTTGGCGGGTTACCAGCTGCAGGAGCAGGTCGAACGGTCCGCTGTAGACCTGCGTCGACACGCGATACGACATTTTCGACCTCCTTTGACGGCGCCTTCGCGGCGCGGTTTGGGTGCATGTTGCGACCGTTTTGCACGGTCGACCTGTAAGTTTACCCTAGATGCCGGCGATTGCGAAGTTGAGCAGATGGTCCGCCAGCGGATACACGGTAACGTCGAAATACCGTCCGATCACGTCGATGCCGGTCCACATGGGCAGCAGGTACAGCACTAGGATGAGGATGGGCATAGCGTATTGCTGCAGACGGTAATAGTTGTTGAGTGCCTTGCCCTTGAGGAAGGGCACGATGATCGACGAGCCGTCGAGCGGCGGGATCGGGATGAGGTTAAAGAACGCGAGCGAGAGGTTGACCACGATAAACGTGGCGCCGAAGTTCATGATCTGTGACGCCAAGGCAAAGGACATGCTGGCGTACAGGCTGCCGTATGCTAGTCGCATGAGGGCTGCGGTAAGGCACGCGAGCGCGATGTTCGATGCAGGGCCGGCCGCGCTCACCAGGACCTCATCGCGCTTGGGGTGCTTGAGGTTGTTGAGGTAGACGGGCACGGGCTTGGCGAAGGCGAATACTGGACCGCCGGCGGCAAGCATAAGCAGCGGCAGGATGAAAGTGCCAAACGGGTCGATATGGTTGAGCGGGTTGAGCGAGACGCGCCCGCGCGAACGGGCCGTCTTGTCGCCGAGCGCCCAAGCCGCGGCGGCGTGCGCGCTCTCGTGGATCACGATGCCCACGATGACGGCGACAGCGCTGGCGAGCAGGTTCATGAGGTAGCTGCTGGACATGTCGCTCCCCTAGCGGACGCGGCGCGAGGCGCGCGTGAGCAGGTAATCGGCCACAAACAAAATGACGGCTACGATGGCGTAATCCAGACGGAACACGCCGCCAAAGGGCGACGTGATGACGCCATAGCCGGCGATGGCGCTCGGCAGCGCGCGCGAGAGCTCGACGACAAAGCCGACGATCTGCAGCTTGGCGGTGAGGCCGCTAAAACACAGCAGCACGGTCATCGCGCTCATAAAGATGCCGCAGATGCGGCATGCGATGGCGATGATGCTCATCGCCACGGCAGCGGCCTTACGAGAGTTCACGCGCGGTCTCCTCTTCGATCTGGGTGGAAAGCTCCAGCCATTCGTCCTCGAGCTTGGGCAGCTCTTGCTTAAGGCCGTTATATTCCCCCAGCGCGGCGTTGAACTTGTCCTGATCGGCATAAAGCTCTTCGCTTGCCATCAATTCCATAAGCTCGTCATAGCGGGCGCGTTTTTTATCGAGTTCCGTCTCGATCTTCTTGAGCTGGTTGCGCACGCCCTTGAGCTTTTTGTTGAGTGCGGCGCGGGCCTGGGCCTCGGCGCGCTTTTGCTCCTTGGTCTTTTTGCCCTCGGCAGGTTTGGGGGTGGCGGCGGGCGCATCGGGCTGGGCCGCGGCGACCTTGGCGGACTTGGCCGTGGCCGGTGCGCTCTCCCCTGCCGCCTCGGCGGCGGCGCGGGCCGCGAGGTCCTCGCGCTTGTAGAGGTAGTAGTCGTAGTCGCCGTCATAGACCGTGACCTTACCATCGCGGATGTCGATGATGCGGTTGGCCACGGCGCGTACCAGGTGCTCGTCGTGGCTGATCAGCACGATGGTGCCGGGGAAGTTTTGCAGGGCGTTCTCGAGCATGTCCACCGAGTCGATGTCTAGGTGGTTGGTGGGCTCGTCCAGGCACAGGAGCGCCTCGGGGGCCACGAGCATTTTGGCGAGCGCCAGGCGCGCCTTTTCGCCGCCGGAAAGGACGCGTACCTGCTTTTCGATTGCGTCGTTGTCGCTAAACAGGAAGGCGCCCAGCAGGCTGCGCTGCTGCGGCACGGTCCACTTGGGCGTGACGGTGTCGATCTCTTGCAGGACGGTATTGGACTCGGTCATGCCCTCGAGTGCGTGCTGGGCGTAGTAGGCCACGCCCACGTTGGTGCCCAGGTCGCGGATGCCGGTGGTGGGCGGCTCCAGGCCGGCGAGGATCTTCATGAGCGTGGACTTGCCGGCGCCGTTGGGGCCGACGAGCGCCACGTGCTCGCCGCGGTAGAGCTTGAGGTCGATGTCGCTGTAGATGTGCTTGTCGCCGTAGGACTTGGAGACGCCCTCGAGCCCCACGACCATGTCGCCGGAGCGCGGCGGATCGGGGAACTTAAAGTCGATGTGCTTGTGGCCCTCGGGCAGGATGACGAGCTCCTTTTTGATCTGTTCGATCTTTCGGATGCGCTCCTGAGCCTGGGCAGCCTTGGTGGGCTTGTAGCGGAACTTGTCGACGAAGACCTGCATGTGGGCGATGTCGCGCTCCTGGGCGGCGCGCTTGGCGCGCATCTGCTCCAGGTTGTCCTCGCGCTGCTTGAGGTAGCTGCTGTAGTTGCCGGTGTAGGTGGTCACGCGACGGTTTTCGAGAGCGGCGACGTGGTCGACGCAGGCGTCCATGAAGGCGCGGTCGTGGCTGACGATGAGCACGGCGCCGTCGTAGTTGGCGATAAAGCCGCGCAGCCATTGGACGCTCTCGAGGTCCAGGTGGTTGGTGGGCTCGTCGAGCAGCAGCAAGTCGGGGTGGCGCAGGAAGAGCTTAGCAAGCGCGATGCGCATCTGCCAGCCGCCCGAGAACTCGGAGCACGGGCGCTCAAAGTCGGTGACCTTAAAGCCCAGGCCGGACAGGATTTTGCGGGCGTTGCTCTCGAGCTCGTAGCCGCCCAGGTGCTCAAAGCGGTCCTGGACTTGGCCGTACTCGTTAAGGAGTGCGTCGACGTCCTTGCCCTGCTCGGAGAGCTCCGTGATCTGGGCCTGCAGCTCGTTGGCGCGCTCGCCCATGCGGCGGATTTCCTTGGCGGCCGCCATGACCTCGGCAAGGATGGTGGTGTCCTTTTGCTCCAGGTTGGTTTCCTGCTCTAGGTAGCCCACCTGGCAGTCCTTGGCGTACTGGACCTGGCCGGAGTCGGGACTGTCGATGCCCATGATGATCTTGAGCATGGTAGTTTTGCCGGCGCCGTTGGGTCCTACGAGCGCAAAGCGTTCGCCGGGGTTGATCTGGAAGGACGCGCCGCTAAAGAGGACGCGCGCGCCGAAGCTTTTTTCGATCTTGTCGACCAGGAGGATCATGGTGCCGCCTTTGACCTTGTGTGCCTATATGAAAAAAGGCCCCAACTTGCGTTGGAGCCTCATTCAATGCTCGGGTGGAGACGAGGGGGATCGAACCCCTGACCTCTTGACTGCCAGTCAAGCGCTCTCCCAGCTGAGCTACGCCCCCGTGCGAAAAAGTACTATACGGGAACTCGGACGGCGATGCAAGGACAATTTTGGAAAAACTTTCGCTGCCGCGGCGCGGGGGGCGCAGCCCGGCCGCGGATGCAGGCGCGGGAACGGGCCGCGATGCCCCGCGATGCCCCGCGGTGCCCTCGGGGGCGCTGCCGCCGCCCTCCCCTCCAGCGCCCTTGGGACATCTCGAGTTCCGTCGTCCGCAGTCTTTCGCTTTCGCGGCGCGGGCCTCCATCCGCTCAACGGCCATCCCGCCGGCGCCGGGACCGTTATCGGGGCCGATCGCGCTCCCGCCCACCCGGCGATTCCAAAACTATGCCGGTTTACGGGGCCAGGCCGGCAACCCCCGGGCATGACGTAATCGGTAAAACCAAAACCGCAGGTAGACGACTTGCGCATTCCGTGAAATGCAGGGTATGGACGGCCGGTCCGGATCCGACTCCGTAATCCGGCATAGTTTTGAAATGGCTCTTGTCAACCAGCATTAACTATTACGTGGATTTGAACCGCAAACGTTTATCAAGGCAATTTGGCAGGCATGTGGAGTGGGAACTAT
>URNC01000064.1 GCA_900549065.1 uncultured Collinsella sp.
AGCGTCAGATGTGTATAAGAGACAGGACCAACGTGTCGGCTCTCGCCTTCATCTTCTCCTGCGGCATGGTCGCCCTCGCTTGCCTGCGCATGCGCTTCACCGAGCCCGACCTGCCTCGTCCCTACGAGGTGCCCGGTGGCAAGTTTGGCATCTCCCTCGCTATCGCTGCCTGCGCCATCATCATCGGCCTGCTTGTGATTCCGTTCTCTCCCGCCTCCCTCAACATGGTGGAGTGGAGCATCGTGATCGGCTGGTTGGCTATTGGCCTGGCCCTCATGGCTTTCACCAATTCCCGCAAAAAGTAACGCCGAGCCGGGGCGGATCAGGTGCGCGGGCCCCTCTCTTCCGCGCACCGAACCCGGCGCCACTTGGGTAGCTTTGTGAGGCCTTAACCCAACACGGCCTCGCCCACTATATGGATCCATAAGGAGGAACCATGTCCACTAAGTATGCAATCGTTGGCGGCAAGCTCATCGACGGTACCGGTGCCGAGCCGGTCGAGAACTCCCTCGTTCTCGTCGACGACAACGGCAAGATCGAGTACGCCGGTGCTATGCAGGACCTTCCCGAGGGCGTTGAGGTTATCGACGCCGCCGGCAAGACCGTCCTTCCCGGCCTGATCGACACCCACCTGCACTTCTCGGGCAACCTGACCGACGATGATACCGATTGGGTCATGCAGCCGCTCCTCGAGAAGCAGGCCGTCGCCGTGAAGCAGGCCTACGACTGCCTCACCCACGGCCTCACCACCGTCTGCGAGATCGGCCGCTTTGGTATCCAGATCCGTGACTGCATCGACAAGGGCGTCTTCAAGGGCCCGCGCGTTCTGGCCACCGGCCTTGGCTTCTGCCGCGTTGCCGGCCACGGCGACTCCCACCACTGCAGCCAGGAGCTCAACAAGGAATCGCACCCCTGGGGCGATCAGGTCGACGGTCCTTGGGATCTGCGTAAGGCCGTCCGTCGTCGCCTGCGCGAGAACCCCGATGCCATCAAGATCTGGGCTACCGGTGGCGGCATCTGGCGCTGGGACTCCGGCCGCGACCAGCACTACTGCTCCGAGGAGATTCAGGCCGTGGTCGAAGAGGCCAAGATGGTCGGCATCCCCGTGTGGAGCCACTGCTACAACAACCACGCCGCTGCCTACGATTCCGTTCGCTTTGGCTGCGAGCAGCTGATTCACGGCTTCGATATCGATGAGCGTACCATGGACCTCATGGCCGAGCAGGGCACCTTCTTCACCCCGACGATCGCCTTCCTGCCCACCTGGTACGCCACCTATCCGCCCGTCTACGTCCCCGAGCTGCACGACAAGTACGAGGGCACCCTGGTCGAGAAGGAGCTGCAGCGCAACTACGACTGCCTGCGCGAGGCCAAGAAGCGCGGCGTCGTCATGACGATCGGCTCCGACTCCTTCTCCTTCGTCACCCCGTACGGCACCTGCTCCATCGAGGAGATGTACGAGTTCGTCGACAAGATCGGCTTCACCCCGGTCGAGACCATCACCTGTGCCACTCTCAACGGTGCCAAGATGTGCCACATCGAGGACGAGACCGGTTCCATCGAGGCCGGCAAGTGCGCCGACCTGCTGGTCGTCAACGGTGACGTCGCCGCCGACATCCACGTGCTCAACACCGACAACATGGACGTCATCATGAAGGACGGCTGGATTGTCGAGGGCGGCACCTTCGGCGAGGCAAACAAGTACAGCGCCTAAGCTACCGTTCATCGATGGCTTGATGTAAAACACAGTATTTGATGCATAATGCAATGGAGAGGGTCGCTTGCGGCCCTCTTTATTGCTATGGGGTGCGTCAGTAAGAAGGAGATGACGGTGGATCTCAATAGGCTGATTCTGGGCAAGAGCTACAACTCTACCAAGGTCTTTCGTACCGCTCAGCATGTGGTTCAAGCCATCTTGCTCGGTATTGTCGTTCCGCTGCTTATCCTGCTGCTCATCTGGGATCTAACCGATAATCCCAATCCCGTTCCGGCCGTTGTTGTCATTGCCGGCTTGGTCATGCTGTGCTTCTTCTTCTCGTACGTCTTTGTCGTTCCCGACGACCTCACATCGAGCGCAACCGACCGCACGCTCGCCATCGCTTCAAAAATATTCGCCTACACGTCGCGCGGCCTTACGCCCGAAGCTGCCCTGGGCGCCTCTAAGATCATCCTGTCCGAAACGATCGCCTCTGCCATCTGCTTTACCGACGGCAAGCAGGTGTTGGCAAGCTGGGGCGAGGACTCGGCAAAATGCCCCGCGGGCACCCCGGTGGTGCTGCGGACTACGCTCAACGTGATCAACAGCGGTGAGCAAAGCGTGTTCTCGCGCGATGCCTCGACCGAGACAGGTGGCTACTTTCCGCGCCTGCGCGCCGGTATTGTCGCACCGCTTACCGTGCGCGGGCATTGCGTGGGCACGCTCGAGCTGTATTATCCCCGTCTGAGCAGCATCGATATGCGCCAGACGGCGCTTGCCTCGGGCTTTGCCGACCTCATTTCCACGCAGCTTGCGAGCTTTGAGCTCGAGCGCCAGGACGAGCTTACGGCCCGCGTGGAGCTGCGCGCCTTGCAATCGCAGGTCGATCCTCATTTTCTGTTTAACACCATCAGCACCATCGTGTCGCTCGTTCGAACCGAGCCCGACAAGGCGCGATCGCTGCTGATCGACTTCTCCAACTACTACCGTCAGACGCTTTCTGATTCCGATACCCTCACAACGCTCGAGCACGAGGTGGAACAGGGCACTCGCTATATCAATCTTATGCAGGCCCGGTATGGCGACGGCCGTCTGCGCGTCTCGGTCGATATCGACTTTGAGGTGCGCGATTGCATGGTGCCGCCGTTTATCTTGCAGCCGTTGCTCGAAAACTGCATCAAGCACGCGCAGCGCGAGACCGAGCCGCTTTCTATTCATGTTAGGGCTTTCGAGACCGATGACGGTTTGGAGATCATCGTCGAGGACGATGGCATCGGTATGAACGAAGAGGTCTGCGCGCATCTGTTTGAGCAACATCGCCTGGAAGAGCCCGAGAGCATTACCGCCGACGGCTCCGTCAAGCGAGGTTGCGGCCTGGCGCTCTTCAACGTGCTTCAGCGCATCCATTTCTTTTACGGAGAAGATTCCGGCATGCGCGTGAAGTCCCAGGAGGGCGTGGGAACGCAGGTCATCGTCGAGCTGAACGGCGAGCCGCATGAGCCTGCGCCGTTGACGGCGTAGCACGCGGTTGGATTGAGAGAAAAAGAGGGGAAGCACATATGTCCGAAGGCTGGAACATCTTGGTGGTTGATGACGAGCCTCCCATTAGGGCTGAGCTACGCTATCTGTTGGAAAAGGATACGCGTGTGGGTCAGATTGCCGAGGCGGGCAATGTCACCGAAGCCGTGGAGTCGATTCTGTCGAACAAGCCCGACGTGTTGTTTTTAGACATTACCATGCCCGGTCGCTCGGGAATTGAGCTTGCCGAGACGCTGCAGAACCTAAAGACGCCGCCGGTGGTTGTGTTTGTGACGGCGTTTGCCGAATTTGCCGCTGATGCGTATAACCTCGATGCGGTCGACTATGTCGTCAAGCCGGTCGAGGACGCACGCCTGTCAAAGGCACTCGACAAGATCGAGGCAGCCTTGGGTGCCCGTCGTGTTATCCATGCTCCGCGCCAGCCTTTGCGTCTGACGGTGGACCGCGGGGGCAAAAAGGTGTTCATTCCCGCCGCAGACGTCTGCTACTTTGAGGCGCGCGCCGATTTTTGCAACGCCATCTGCGCCGAGGGAACGTACCTGATCAATGAGTCGATCTCTTCGCTCGAGCGTCGCTTGGACTCCGAGGGCTTTATTCGCGTTCATCGCAGCTATCTGGTCAATTTGGAAGACGTGCACAATGTTGAGATTGGCTCCACGGGGTTGATGGAGCTCAGGCTTGACCGCGTGAGCTCGACGGTGCCGGTGTCCCGTCGTCGTGCCGCCGAGGTCAAGTCGCACCTGGGGCTTGCGTAAGAGGCTTGCGTGCCGTCGTTTGCCATCGCAGGTTTGGCATGGGCGCGCGGTGGGCATAATGGGTGGCATCGAATGAAATCGAAAGGATCATTATGCCCGCGCTTATCACCCATCATCTGTTTGGCGAGGAAAGCATCGACCGTCTTCCGCAGGGCGTCATCACGTCCGATGAAGAGCGCATTGCCTTTATCTTGGGCAACCAAGGCCCCGACCCGTTTTTCTTTCACATTCTGACACCGCGTGTTTCCGACTGCACGCTGCTGGCGCAGGTCATGCATCGGTCGCGCATGTCTCGTCAGTTTGCGTGCCTGCGCGACGGCGTGTCGCATCTGCTGCCGCGCGACGCCAGCTTGGGTCGTGCCTTTGCGCTGGGCCTGCTGTCTCATTACGTGCTCGACCGCAACGCCCATCCCTTTGTCTACGAGCAGCAGTTTGGCATTGTCGAGTCCGATTCAGAGCTTGAGGATTCGAGCAGTCAGGTCCATGCCGTGATCGAGAGCGACCTGGATGTGCTGATGCTGCAGCTTAAACGCGATGGCGCTACGGTTGACGATTACCCGCCGGCGGGCGAGATCGTCACCACCGATCGCATCAATCGCGTGGCCGGCGTGCTGATGAGCTATGTTGCCGGACGCGTGTACGGCATTGACATTCCGGCGGGGGAGTACGGTGCTGCCGTTGCCAATATGCAGCGACTTTACCGCGCGATTGAGCCGGCCGGCTCCGCAAAGACGCGCGCGATCTCGCTGGTTGAGGGCTTGGTGCACGATTACTCGCTGCTCGACGGCCTTGCTCATCGCGTGACGACGGAGTTGCCCGAGCGCACCGGTAACCTGGGCCATCTGACATGGAAGAATCCCTTTACCGACGAGGTCTCGAACGAGAGTTTCCCCGAGGTCTTTGATCGCGCGCTGGGCGATTACGAGTGCACGGTCGCACGTTTTATCGAGACCGGTGACATGGATGCCGTGACCAGTCACGTCAACTACAGCGGTCGCGTGCTCAATGCCGATGAGGAGTTCGACCGCGAGGAATAGGGCCCGTGCGTGCCCCTTTGCCGAATCCTTACCGGCGGTTCTGGACAATTGGGGTACGATGAACTAACTGCATATCGGGCGAATACGAAGGGTCCCTGTCCATGAAATACACCAAGCTCGAGCGTAACTGGGTTATGTATGATGTGGGCAATTCGGCCCTCGTGCTGCTCAATACCTCGGTGCTGCCCATTTACTTTAACGCCATCAATACCGGCGCTTCCTCGGCCGACCTGGTGGTCGCCTGGGGCAATGCGCAGACGATCGCCTCGCTGGTCATCGCCATGCTCATGCCCATTCTGGGCGCGCTTGCCGACTACGCCGGCAACAAGATCAAGTTCTTCTTGGGCTTCTTCCTCACGGGCCTGGTGCTTTGCCTGGCGCAGGCTATCCCAATGTCCGCCATGGCATTTTTGACCGTGTACGTGCTGTGCACCATCGGCCTTAACTCTTCTATGACGTTCTACGACGCCATGCTGCCCGACATTACCACCGACGAGCGCATGGACGCCGTGTCCAGCTCGGGCTATGCCTGGGGCTATATCGGTTCCACCGTGCCGTTCGTCATCTGCCTGGCGCTCATCATGGGCGGCCCCGCTCTTGGCGTCCCCACCATGCTGGCAACGCGTCTGTCGTTTATCATCACTGGCGCCTGGTGGCTCATCTTTACTCTGCCGCTCATTCGCACCTATAAGCAAAAGTACGGTCGCGAGCGCGGTCCCGAGGACACCATCGGCCACATCGTGGGCGGTGTGTTCTCCGAGGTCGGACACACCATGCGCGAGATCGCCCACAACAAGACCGTGCTGGTCTACATGGTCGCGTTCTTCTTCTACATCGACGGCGTGCACACGGTCATTTCCATGGCAACCAGCTACGGCTCGGCTTTGGGCATCGATTCGACGCAGTTGGTGCTGGCGCTGCTCGTTACGCAGTTTGTTGCTTTTCCGTCTGCCATCATCTACGGCAAGCTCGCCGGACGCGTGGGCACGCTCAACATGATCCTGGTGGCGGTCGCCGCCTACATGGGCATTGTGCTGTTCGCCGCGTTCTTCCTAAAGACCGCCTTTGAATTCTGGGTGCTTGCCATTATGGTCGGCCTGTTCCAGGGCGGCGTGCAGGCGCTCAGCCGTAGCTACTTTGGCCGCATTATCCCCAAGGAAAAGTCCAACGAGTACTACGGCTTCTTTGACATCTTTGGTCGTTATGCAAGCGTTATGGGCACCTTCCTGGTGTCGGTCGTCACCTCGCTGACCGGCAACCCGTCGCTGGGCGTCCTTTCCATTGGTGTGCTGCTGGTCGTTGGCTTTATGCTGCTGGTTCGCCTGTCCCGCATGACTCGGGCGGCAGAGCATGCCGCATAGGAGCGAGCGGCTATTGTGCCTGTCCACGGTACTCTTTTGGGGTTATCCGCAATAAACATTGCGACTTGCGAGCAATGATTTGCCCAAGTGGGTATGATGGAATCAGCTAGGTCGCGGGGCGTCGCCTGTGTTTGGCGGCGTCCCGTTTTTGTGTTGCAGGGAGGGTAAGGCATGAACGCCACAGTCGTGATTCCAACGTATTGGGCGGGCGATGACGCTTGCGCAAACGCCCCTGGCACCTATGATCATTCGACGCGACTCAACGCCGACAATCCCGAACTCGACCGCTGTCTGGCCTCGCTTGAGCAGGTACGTGACATCCCGCGCATCATCCTTTTGGTGGTCTGTCCCGTTTCTGCCACAGCCGATGTGTCGCTGCGCGTGCGCGAGATTGTCGACGCGCATCCCACGCTCAAGGTCACCGTTGTCACCAACACCCAGGCCTCGCGCATCGCAGACCGGGTTGCTCAGATTGCGCCCAAGGGTTCGGGCGAGTGCGTGAGCCTGCGAGGCTACGGTGCCATCCGCAACATGGGGCTAGCCTGTGCCGCTGTGCTGGGTCATGACGCGGTTATCTTTTTGGATGACGATGAGACTGTCATCGACGCCGACTTTATGAAGCGCGCGACCTATGCGTTGGGGCAGCAGACGCGTCAGGGCTTGCCGATCTTGGTCAAGAGCGGCTATTTCTACGATCGCGACGGCTCGCCGCTGGCTCCCACGGACAAGGCGGGCATCTGCCATCGTTGGTGGACCAAGCGCATCGAGTTCAACCGTTGGATGAAAAAGGCGCTCTCGGGCACCCGCATCTCGCGCTCCAACTACGTGTGCGGCGGCCTGATGGCCCTGCACGCCCGCGCCTTTACGCGTGTGGCCTTTGACCCGTTTATCACCCGCGGCGAGGACTTGGATTACCTCTTTAACATGCGCATGTTTGGCTACGACGTGTGGTTCGATAACGAGTGGACCGTGCGCCATCTGCCTCCGGAGTCCGAAAAGCGCTCACCGCGCTTTATGCAGGATGTATACCGTTGGTACTACGAACGGGCCAAGTTGACATTCGCCGCGCATCAAAAGGAGCTCATTCCCGTTACGGCGGCATCACTCATGCCCTACCCGGGCCCGTGGATTTCGCGCGAGCTCGACGACCGCGTGCGCAAGACCGCTATGGTCCGCAGCGTGTTTACCCGCGAGCATGAGGGCTACCTGCGCATTTGGCGCCATGGTATCGGCGAGGCAAAGGCCTATGCGCGCCAAAACGCTGCAAGCTACCTGCGTTTCCAGAGCTTTTGGCCCAAGATCATGGACGGGCTTTGGCGTGACGCACAACTGATTAGTATCCTGGAGGGGGCCGAATGATCGACCGCCGCGCCCAGCGCGATAGTTCAATATCAATCTTTCGCATCATTGCCGTTGCCTGCGCCATTTGCGTGCTGGTGTACTTTATTTTTGCCTTGGTGACCGGTATCGAGCCGATCGCCACGGTGATTGCCTGCGCGCTGCTGTGCATCTTTCTGTGCATCTTTATCTTTTTGACGCTCAATCCCGATTCGGTGCGCTCCCAGTACACCGAGGAGACGCTCTCGGTGGCCTCGGCCATGCTTGAGGACATTAAGGGCGGTCTGACGCAGGAGTCGGCGCGTTTGGTGTGCCGTCGCATTTTGCCCGAGACGCGCGCCATGACGGTGGCCATCACCGACGAGGGCAACGTGTTGGCCTGCGCAGGCGAGTTTGAGGAAAAACTACTGCCAGATTCTCCCATCCACACGCTTGCCACACGCTACGTTATCGAACATGGCATCGTGCAGTCGTTCAACCGTATGGTGGATGTCGTGGGCTCGGATGGCTCGCACAACCAAGTCCCCGCCGGCATTATCGCCCCCATCAAGGTGGGCGATCGTACCGTCGGCACGCTCAAGTTCTACTACAAGACCCCGCGCGCCGTCGACCGTACCCAGTACGCGCTTGCCTCGGGCTTTGCCGAGATCTTGTCCACGCAGCTCGCCATCCACGAGCTCGAGGTGCAAAAGGAACTCACAGCGCGCGCTGAGGTGCGTGCGCTGCAGGCGCAGATTAACCCACACTTCCTGTTCAACACGCTGAACACCATTGCATCGTTTACGCGCACCGACCCGCTGCGGGCCCGCGAACTGCTTCGTGAGTTCTCATCGTTCTATCGTGCCACGCTCGACAACTCGGGATCGCTCATTCCGGTCTCGCGCGAGGTTGCACAGACCAAGCGCTACCTTACCTTTGAGAAGGCCCGCTTTGGCGAGGACCGCGTGCTTGCGACGTTCGATGTGTCCGAGGACGTGGAAGATACGCTGGTGCCGGCGTTCGTGATCCAGCCGATTGTCGAGAACGCCGTACGTCATGGTATGGGCGATGACGACGCCCTGAGGATCGACGTGACCGTTCACCAAGACGGCGAGGATGCAATCTTGATTGCCGTGGCCGATAATGGCGTGGGCATGGATGAGGGTACCGCCGCCAGACTGTTTGACGAGCGCTCTGCCCGTCCCGACGCCAGCTCTCCCCAGGGTGGCGGCGCCGGTGTGGCCATGCACAATATTTCGGAGCGCATCCATCGCTTTTATGGGCCGCACTCCTATACGCGTGTCGAATCGGCGCCGGGCAAGGGCACCAAAGTGCTCCTTCATCTTGATTTGTCAGAGAGCATCTTTGACATTCAAGAGTAAAATAAAAGGCTACGGGCTCAACGTCATGCGACGGATGCCCGGCGTAGTTAGTTGACGAAAGGTTTTATCCCTATGCTGCGTGCGATGATTGTGGATGATGAGGCGCCGGCTCGCTCGGAGCTTCGCTTCCTGCTCGAGCAAACGGGCAAGATCGGCACGATCACGGAGGCGTCGAGCGTCCGCTCCGCCATCGAGATGCTTATGGAAAGTCGCGTGGATGTCGTGTTTCTCGATATCTCGATGCCCGGTGCCTCGGGCCTGCAACTTGCCGAGGCGCTGCATAAGCTCAAAAATCCGCCGGCGATCGTGTTTGTGACTGCGTATAGCGACCATGCGGTCGAGGCATTCGACGTGGATGCCGTCGATTATCTGATGAAGCCGGTCGAGGAAGCTCGCTTGGATCGTGCGATCGAGAAGGTCATGCAGCGCGCCAAGCCGGTTACGGACAGCAAGGTGACCATCGAGCGTATCCCGGTGGAAAAGGGCGGCCGCAAGGTGCTCATTCCCGTGGACGACATTCGCTTTATCATGGCCAAGGACGATTACTCCTGCATCTATACCGTCGATGATCGCTTTTTGTCGACGACCTCGCTGGCGCAGTTTGAGGCCAAGCTCTGCGACTTTGGCTTCTTCCGTGTTCACCGCCGCTATATCGTTAACTTGGCGTGCGTCACGGATGTGGAGACGGTGCCCTCGGGCGCCATCCAGCTGGGCATTACGGGCGTCGACGAACGCGTGCCGGTTTCGCGCCGCCGCGTCGTGCCGCTCAAGAAGGCTCTGAGTCTCTAGCACACTGGCCCCGCAGCCCTGTAGACCCATCGTCTGCGGAGCCGTGGGGCCTTTTTTGTATGTATCTGCCGAATCGTTTTTTTGCGGAAGGGATCCCATGAACAGTGCAAGCGCCAAGCGCATCGACATCATCTCGGACACCCACGGCTATTTGTCGCCTGCGCTCCTGGACGAGCTTGAGGGCGCGGATCTGATTATCCACGCCGGCGACCTTACGTCAGAGATGGACTACGAGCACCTATGCACCATCGCCCCCGTGCGGGCCGTACTGGGCAACAACGATTACTACCGCGATTACGGCCCCGATGTAGACCGTCTTGCGCTCTTTACCTACGAAGGCCTCAAATTCGCCGTAGCCCACTACCGCGAAGACCTTCCGGTGGGATCCGTAGACGTAGCCATCAACGGTCACACCCACGTAACCAAAGAAGCCCAAGTGGGCCGCTGCTTAGTCCTCAACCCGGGCAGCGCCAGCTACCCCAGAGGCACCCGAGGTCCCACCATGGCCAGAATGCTAGTAAAAGACGGCAAGATCATAAGCACCAAGTTTATTGACCTAGACTAACCGCAACAAAACGGGGGATGCAGATGCGTCCCTCGTTTCCATTTGAGCCAATGGCGGAAGTTCAACAAGATCCATCAGACCAACACCGCCGAGGCTGTCTCTTATACACATCTGACGCT
>URNC01000065.1 GCA_900549065.1 uncultured Collinsella sp.
GGTAGGTGTAGGCAGCCCCGCCCATGCCAGTCTCGAAGGCCTCAGCGGGGGAGAGCTCCTCCTCCAGCTTAATGGCACCGGCCTGGTAGACGGAGGTGGCGGGCACGTCGAGCTCGGTCTCGGGCGTGATGCGGGCGCGGTCGGCGGCATCGCCGGGCGCGGAGGCGCGGCGCTCGGGGAAGCGCTCGGCCATGGCGTCCATGGCGGCGTCGAACGCGTCTGCCACGCCAGCAAACTGCTCGTCCAAGCCCTCAACCTTAACGGTCTCGGCGGGAGCGGCAGCAAGCTCGTCAGAGAGCTCGAGCTTGGTCTGATTCATCTTCAGCCAACCCCAAGTGGCGGCCGGCATAGCGTTGACCTGCTCAAGGGTGGTAGCAGCGGTGATCGTGGTCTGATTCATTATCCGATCGCTCCTTCCATCTCGAGCTTGATCAGGTTGTTCATCTCGACGGCGTACTCCAGCGGCAACTCCTTGGAGACCGGGTTGGCAAAGCCGTTGACGATCATGGTGCGGGCCTCTTCCTCCGAGATGCCGCGGCTCATCAGGTAGAACACCTTGTCGTCGCCGATACGACCGATGGTGGCCTCGTGGCCGATGTCGACGTTCTTGGCGCGGATGTCCATGGCCGGAATAGTGTCGGAGCGGCTCTGGTCGTCGAGCATCAGCGACTGGCAGCTCACGGTTGCCTTGGAGCCCTCGGCCTTGGGCGTGGCCACGATAGAGCTGCGGAAGGTCTGGATGCCGCCGCTCTTGGAGATGCCCTTGGTCTCGACGGTCGCCGAGGTCTCGGGCGCGTTGAGTACGACCTTGCAGCCGGTATCGAGGTTCTGGCCGGCGCCGGCAAAGGTGATGCCGGTAAAGCCCGAACGGGCGCGGCGGCCGTTGAGCACGCTCATGGGATAGAGGTAGCCCACGTGGCTGCCGAAGGAGCCACTGATCCACTCGATGTCGCCGTCCTCGTCCACGCGCGCACGCTTGGTGTTGAGGTTGTACATGTTCTTGGACCAGTTCTCGATGGTCGAGTAGCGCAGGTGTGCGCGTTTGCCCACAAAGAGCTCGACGGCGCCGGCGTGGAGGTTGGCTACGTTGTACTTGGGCGCGGAGCAACCCTCGATAAAGTGCAGGTCGGCGTCGTCCTCGACGATGATGAGCGTGTGCTCAAACTGGCCGGCGCCCTTGGCGTTAAGACGGAAGTAGCTCTGCAGCGGGAAGTCGAGCTTGGTGCCCTTGGGCACGTAGACAAACGAGCCGCCCGACCATACGGCGCCGTGCAGGGCCGCAAACTTGTGGTCGGTGGGCGGGATGAGCGTCATAAACTTCTCGTGGATGAGCGGTTCCCACTGCGGGTCGTGCAGGGCCTCCTCGATGCCGGAGTAGACGATGCCCATCTTGGACGCGGTGTCCTGCATGTTGTGGTAGACCAGCTCGGAGTCGTACTGCGCGCCGACGCCTGCCAGGTAGCTGCGCTCGGCCTCGGGGATGCCCAGGCGCTCAAAGGTGTTCTTGATGTCGTCGGGCACCGACTCCCAGTCGTGTTTTTGGTCGGTGTTGGGCTTGACGTAGGTGACGATGTTGTCCATGTCCAGGCCCTCGATGGAGGGGCCCCACGTCGGGTCGGGAAAACGATTGAAGATCTCGAGGGACTTTAAGCGCAGGTCGAGCATCCACTGCGGCTCGTCCTTCTTTGCGCTGATCTCGCGCACGATGTCGGGCGTGATGCCGGCGTCGAGGCGCTCGAATCCCTCCTCGCCATAGGTGAAGTCGTAGAGGCTGCGGTCGATGTCCGCGACCTCGGTGCGGTTCTTGGTCATTGCGTCGCCCCTTTACGCCTGCTGCTCGGCAGCGGCGGACTCGGCCTGGGCGCGCTGCTCGGCGGCCTCGCGCTCGAAGGTCTCAAAGCCGTTCTTGTCGATCCAGGGGATGAGCGAGGCGTCGTCCTCGCGCACGATGTGGCCCTTGACCATAACGTGGACGCGGTCGACATCCAGGTGCTCCAAGATGCGCGTGTTGTGCGTGATGATGAGCATGGAGCCGTCGCAGCTCTTGCGGTAGGCGTCCATGCCGTGGCTGACGGTGGACAGGGCGTCGACGTCTAGGCCCGAGTCGGTCTCGTCGAGGATGGCGAGCTTGGGCTGCAGCAACAGGAGCTGGAGCATCTCGACCTTCTTCTTCTCGCCGCCCGAGAAGCCCACGCCCAGCTCGCGGTTGAGGTAGGCGGTATCCATGTTGAGCTCTGCCGCGAGCTCCTTGACGCGACGGCGGAACTCCTTGCCCTTCATCTCCAGGCCGGGGCGGCCGGCGATGCTGGCGCGCAAAAAGCTCGACAGCGGCACGCCCGGAATCTCGACCGGGGCCTGGAAGCTCAGGAACAGGCCGGCGCGCGAACGCTTGTCGGTGGTGAGCTCGGTGATGTCCTGGCCGTCAAAGACGATGCGGCCGTCGTTGACGGTATAGACGGGGTCGCCCATGACCAGGTGGCCGAGGGTGGACTTGCCGGCGCCGTTGGGTCCCATCAGCACGTGGGTCTCGCCGGCGGCGACGTTGAGGTTGACGTTGTGGAGGATGGTCTTCTCGTCCACGGAGGCGGTCAGACCTTCGATGGAAAGCAGCGGATTTGCGCTCATGCTGTCCCTCTCTGTATATGGTGTACTCATAGGTGTACTAAACCCTAGGAATCTTCTCGGAATAAAGTTACTATGGGTTCGGCGTTAGTCAAGGGAAAACCCGACTAATCCACTCGACTTTTCAAATTCTGGGACAAAATAACCTGTTGTGTTTGTCCCATTTACTTAAGATTTGGGACAAACAAAGCTGGTTATGTTGTCCCAGATGCGATGGGAGGGTAGGTATGCTCATTTCTTCCAAGGGCCGCTATGCCCTCCGACTGATGATCTATATCGCGGCGCTGGGCGACGCCGAGGGCAAGATTGCCCTGCGCGAGGTTGCCGACCGCGAGCATATCTCGCAAAAGTATTTGGAGCAGCTGGTTCGTCCGCTTATGAAGGCGGGCCTGCTTAAGAGCGTGCGCGGCAAGGGCGGCGGCTACATGATGGCCAAGGACCCGGCCGAAGTGCGTGCCGGCGACATCTTGCGTGCCGTCGAGGGCAGCACGGCCCCGGTGGCGTGCGATGGCATTGACAACAGCTGTACCCGCAGCGACCTTTGCTCGACCGTCAAGTTCTGGCGCGGTCTGGACGATGTGATCGAAAAGTACGTCGACGGCGTGACGTTGGCCGACCTGGCCGCCGTCCCCGAAATCAACTTTGACATTAAGCTGTAGGGGTGCAAATGGCATCTCTCGACAAGGTGTACAAGCAAATCGAAGTTTTTGCTCGGGAATGTGACGCCGAGAAGGTCGTGTTGTTTGGTTCTCGTGCTCGAGGCGACAACTTGCCCAAGAGCGATATTGACATCGCCGTAGCAGGTTGCCGGGATTTCGGCCGTTTCTCATATTTGATCGAGGAACATCTTGATACTCTTTTAGATGTAGATGTCGTCAATCTCGACGAGTCCCTATCGCAGCAATTGCTCGATGAGATTGCCAGGGATGGTGTGATTCTGTATGAAAAAATATGAGAACTTTGTTAGCGCCTTGGCGAATCTTGAGGATGCGCCCAATCAGGATCTCAACAATGATTTTGTTCAGAGTGGATTGATTAATAAGTTCAATCTTCAATTTGAACTGAGCTGGAAGCTCCTTAAGCGTCTGCTCGAGTATGAGGGTGCCACGCTTGCCGCGTCGGGGTCTCCTCGTGCCATTTTGAAGGAGTCGTACCGATTCTACGACTTTATTGATGAGGCGGCCTGGCTAGATATGCTCAGAGACCGCAATACGAACGTCCATATCTATGACAACAAGCTCGCTCAAGATTTGATTCAGCGCATCTTGAACGTCTATATTCCCGCTTTCTGTCAGTTGAGAGACGGGCTGACGAAACGTTACGGCGAGCTTCTGTTGGCGCCCGATGACCAGTTTGTCTAATTCCTTAAGATTTCGCGGAGGGTTGTTGCCGTTTACCGAGGGGTTGTTGTGCAACAACGGACGAGCTGCAATACTGATTCTATCTTTGCAAACTGCACTTTAACTACACCAATGCAGGGAGGATCTTATGCAGCCCAAGCATTCTGCGATTGTCGCGGGCCTGACGCTGGCGCTTTCGTTTGGTGCCGTTTCCGCGCCGGCACCCGCCGCCGCCGAGGAGCCCACGCCGGGCGTTGCCTCGGATGCCACCGATATCGATAAGGGCCTTTACACCCAGCAGTCCTTCTCGGGCGTGCTGAGGTCGGTCCAGGGCGTTTCGTTTGTCAACGTGACTCCCGAGATAAAGTACTTTACCAAGTACGAGAGCCATGGCAACTACAACCAGGGCTTTTCGTACGGTGACGGCTATAACGCGCTGGGTTATTACCAGTTCGACCGTCGTTGGTCGCTCATTCCGTTTATGAAGCAGGCCTACAACTACAACCCCGAAAAATACTGCATGCTCAAGGATACGATTGATCGCGGCAGCGAGATTTCCAACACGAGCAATGCCATGTACGAGAACGGCCAGCTCACCGAGCTGGGCCATATCGCGCAGGATGCCTTCCAAGGTGCGTACAACACCGATCCTGTTGAGTTTTCAGCACTTCAAGATGCCTATGCGTACAACTCGTACTATGCGGTGACCGAGGCGTGGCTCAAGAGCGGCCTGGGTATTGATATTTCGGGCCGCGCCGATTGCGTCAAGGGCATGGTGTGGAGCATCACCAACATGTGCGGCACTGGTGGCTGCAGGGACTTTTTCCGCTGGGCGAATCTTTCCAACGATATGTCCGACCGCGAGTTTGTGACGGCGCTCTCCAATAGTGTGGTCAACAATGTCGCCACTAAGTTTTCGAGTCAGCCTCAGTATCATGAGGGCTGGAAGAATCGTTATAAGAATGAGCTGAAGGACTGCTTGGCTTATATCGCCGAGGACGAGACAGCCGCTGCGACGCCCGTGCAGCCCGAGCCCACGCCGGCGCCCTCGCCGACACCTGATTCGAATGACGACTCGAGTGACGATCCCAACGATGACAGGATGGATGCGCCCTCGACCGATGCTGACGGTAATGGCTCTGCTGGTGGCACTACCAACGACGGCTCTACCTCGAACGGCTCCGATTCGAACGGCTCTGCTGCGGGCGGTTCGTCTTCAAGCTCTGCCGGCAATACGGACAGCGCCGCTTCTGGTTCGACCGACGCTGACGCCTCTAACTCATCTACCGGCTCGACTGATTCGTCTATTGGCACCGGCTCTAACAACGGCTCCGGCTCTGACGCAACCCCTGATTCCGATGCTTCCAAGGACGACTCGAATAAAGCGCCGGACGCTCCCGTTGCTTCTCCGGACAAGAAGCCTTCTTTCTCCGAGCAGCTTGGTTCTACGCTGGGTTCTTCGCTGATGGCTGGCGTCAATAACGGCTCGGCCCAGAACAAGGGCAACTCTGATCAGGTTTTCACGGAAAAGACCGAGGCCGCAAAGGGCGACTCCAAGGACAAGGCTTCCGAGAAGACCGAATCCGATAAGGGTTCTAGCTCTGGGGAGAAGGACGACAAGTCCGCTCAGAAGAAGGACGAGGGTAAGAAGTCTGAATCTGAGGATAAGGACGAGAACAAGGGCAAGACCGAGGACGGAAAGCAGCAGGGCGAGGACGGCGGCAAGGGCAACACCGACAACCAGAACCAAGAGCAAAATGACTCCAAGACGGTGACCACTACAACCACGACGACTACAACGACCAAGTCATCTGGCGGTAACATGCCCAAGACGGGCGACCTTATCGTTATGGCGAGCCTTGCCAGCGCGAGCTTGGCCACGCTGGGCGCTACGTCCATCGTGAGTGGTAAGCATAAGCTCGATCAGCAGAAGAAAGCTTCTGGGGAGGACGGCTCGGACGAGTAGCCTCTCGGTTGCTAGATAACTAAAGAGTCGGAACGGGGTCCGGTGCGAATGCATCGGGCCCCGTTTTGTTGTGCAACGATTAGTTATGCCCCCTCACACCTCTTGTTGCTACCGTTGCCCGATATGTTCGCGCGGCGTCGTCGGTACGCGCGAGGCGGTCATTACAATTGGCATCGTGCAGCGATTTAGGGGGAATGTTTTGGTGTCTGAACAGGCAAATGTTGATTGTGCTGCTGGCTTTGGCGTGCGCTTGATCGGCTGTGCCGACGATGCGGTTTTGCCCATTGGCATGCACGACTATGCGGAGGCCCTTGGTTGCTGCATGCTGGTTGACAAAACCATGTTTATTGCCGATGTGTTGGACTGCGACGCGTCCGTTGTGGTGTGCTGTCGACCCGAGGGTTTTGGCAAGAGCATGAACTTGTCGATGCTCAAGGCTTTTCTAGAGCGTCCAGCGGTCGGTCGCTCTGGTCAGCGTTTGTTTGCCGATGCTCAGATTTGCGATGCGAACGGCGGGCGCTATCGTGATGAGTATGCTTGCTATCCGGTGATATCGCTGGACTTTTCTGGCGCTGCAAGGTGCGGGGCCGCTGTTGCCGGCGTCGTGCACAATGCTCTTTCGGGCGAATGTGTTCGCTTGTTGCCACTCTTGGAAGCTCCGGATTTAGCTCGAGACAAGGTGCGTCACATCGAACGCGTTGCGCGTGGCGCGGCGAGCGAGGAAGAGGTCGCCTCGGTGCTTGGCGTGCTCATTGAGCTGCTGGAGATGGCCTGCGATGAACAGGTTGTATTGCTCGTTGATGGGTACGACGCGGCGTGGTTGGGCCGTGCGAGCGCGAGGGGCGCTTCCGGCGCCGATCCGGCAGGGCTACTTGACCGTGTGCTGTTTGACGCCATTGCTGCCGCGGGCCATTCGCTACGCTTTGCATGTCTGATGGGGGAGTGTCCCGGCCCTGCCGAAGCGGCGCTTTCTTTGCACTGCTGCTCGTATTGTCTGACGACGCCGCTTTCGACCTGGTGTGACCGTTGGTTCGGCTTTTCGGATGCCGAGGTCCAGGCTCTTTTGAATCATGCTGGGCGCGAGGAATACCTGGATGATGCGCGTGAATGGCTCGAGGGATATCGGTTTGGCAGGGCCTATTGCTCGAGTCCAGCGCGTGTGATCGGTTTTCTGGACCGAGGCTGCACGGCGCCCGTGCGTGCCGATCTGTATGGGTATGCGGATTGCCTGAGTAGGGTAGTTAGGGACTGGAATCTCGACCGCCTTTCGGTCTTGTTTGATTTGCTCGAGGCCCATGGATGCGTTGGGGTCCCGCTTTGTTTGGGCGCTGCGGGGCTAGAGGCCTCGCCTGATGATGGCTTGTGGACGGCGCTGTATCTGTCAGGTTTCCTGACGACGGATATGACTGAGAAGCCAGAGCATGGCGATCGCCTCCGTGCTTTGCGATTGCCCAATAACGAGCTTCGCCAGGCCTTGCGTCTAGTGATTATTGAGTGGTTTGAGTGCGCTGCAGAAGACATTCGAGACGTCGATGCGTTTCGCGACGGGCTGTGCCATGGGAACGAAGATACCGTGAGGCGGGCGCTAAGCCGCATCTTGGGAGATGCGGGAATCGGTGCGACCGACCCAGATACACCGCTGCCATATCACCTACTCTTGCAAGGACTCTGCTTTGGATTGCCGGGCTATGCCAATCCTGCTTCGAGGCGAAAGTGTGGCGCGGATCGCTGGGACATCCAGGTTTTTCCTACGGGCGCCGTGTTCGACATAGCCGATACGATCGGTATGCTCGATGAACGTCCGCTGATAACGGTCAACATGATGTATGACCCCGGTGTGGATGCGCTGGGCCTGGAATTGCTGGCTGTGCAGGCGCTGCTCGACATAGAGCGCGACGGCATCGACGAAATCCGTGTGCCGCGACCCGGCGTTGGCCGCATGCGCTGGGGGTTTGGGTTTGATGGACAGCATGTGGCTACGGTGTACCAGCGGCTTTAAGCGCCGAGGTGTTTCCGGCTTCCGTTACTCGGTGTCCTTCATGGGCGGCATGGGCTTCCAGTTGGGATCCTTAACGATCTTGCGGGCGTCCTTCATGCCACGGCGCAGCGCCGGAATACCGGTCTTAAAGCACTTATCGACCGCAGCCAGGCGAATAAATTCCTTGCAGAAGGTCGCGGCGTTGCCCAGACGGAACAGCATAGGGTGGTAGTCGCCGTAGATCTGCATGTAGCGTGCCAGATAACCGCGGTTGCGCATGATGTAGTAGCGGTTGGTGTCGCTCGTGGAGTTGAGCTGGCGTTTGCCGGCGATGTCCCAGTTAGAGACGGCGCGGGCGCGCTTGAGCACCACGTCGGCAACAACGGCGGCGGGGAAGTGCTGGCTGGCCACGTAGCCATAGCAGGCATCGTCGCCGTAGATAAAGAAGCGCGCATCGGGCAGGCCGATCTTGTCGACCACGCGGCGCGAGAACATGCCGCCCTCAAAGCACAGCTGGTTCATGGCGCGATAACCCTCTGGACCCAAGTCCCACTTGGCGACTGGGTTGGGAATGCCGAGCGAAAGGATGAGTTGGTATTGCCAAAAGAAGGCGCCGCCGTCAAAGTCCAGGCGCGAACCCTGGATGACATCATAGCGGTCGGTCCACTTGGCAAGGCGCTTGATGCCTTCGGGGATGACGAGCACGTCGTCGTCCATCACCCAGAACCACTGGGCGCCCAGGTCGTAGGCGCATTTAGTGCCAGCGGAGAAGCCGCCCGCACCGCCGCCGTTTTCGAGCTGCGGGGCGTAGATGACGCGGTCGGTGGCGCCCTGCGCGTCAGGCTGCTCGGTGTCGATGCCCCACAGGTTAGCCAGGCGCTCGTTGAATGCGGTGCACATGGCCTCGGTCTCGCGCGAATTTTCGTTATCGACAATCACGATGCGCCAGGGCGTTGCCGTGAGCTCGGTCATGGAGTCGAACAAGTTGGCCAGGAGTTCCTGGCGCTTGTACGTAACGACGACGATGGCGAGCTTATCGATGGGAGCGGGAAAGGTTGAAGGCATGGGGCAATATATCCTTTCACGCGCGGCGGGCGAGCGCTGCACGGAAGCTATCGAATACGTCCTTGGGACTGTCCTATTGTAAAGGCTCGGCGCACCTTAGCGGCAAGCTTTGAATAAAACGCAGGAACCTGCCATGGGCCCGCCGCATGACGTGGGGCTGCTTTGCCCGCAAGAGGCTCCATAGATTATATAAACGCCCGCTGGCGCGCTGGCCCTTTGATACCATGAAACGACAGGTATTTCCTAAGGAGCACATTTGTCTACTAACGCCTCTGGCAGCCCTGTTCTGTCGCTGCTTATTCCCATTTACAATGTTCAGCGCTACCTGCGCGAGTGCCTCGATTCCGCCCTGGCGCAGACGCTCAAGGACATCGAGATCATCTGCATTAACGACGGGTCGACCGACAACTCGCCGGCGATTATCCGCGAGTATATGGAGCGCGATGGGCGCGTCAAGATGATCGACAAGGCCAACAGCGGCTACGGCGACTCGATGAACCACGGTCTGGAGATGGCGCGTGGCAAGTACGTGGGCATCTTGGAGTCCGATGACTTTATGGCGTCCGACGCACTCGAAAAGCTTGTCTCGGCCGCCGATAGCAATAATGCCGACTTCGCGAAGGCGAACTTTGATTTCTACTGGTCTAAGCCCGAGGAGCGCCGTTCGCTGCACGAGATGTTTAGACCTCAGGATTGCGGCAAGCCGGTGCACCCGAGCGATACGACGCAGTTCTTTAAGCAAAAGCCGTCGATTTGGTCGGCCGTGTACCGTCGCGATTTTCTTGAGCGCAACGGCATTACGTTCCTGCCGACTCCGGGGGCATCCTTTCAGGACACGTCATTCGCTTTTAAGGTGATCGCGTGCGCCGATAAGGCTGTTTACCTGCATGATGCCGTGTTGTCGTATCGCCAGGACAACGAGAATTCCTCGGTCAATTCTTCGGCTAAGGTTTTTTGCGTCAATTCCGAGTATGCCGAGATTGAGCGTTGGATTCGAGAGGATTATGCCCGTGATCACGCAAGTGATGACGTCGCGCGCATGCTCAAGTTCAATCAGCTCATTAAGTACGATTCGTACATGTGGAACTACGTGCGCCTGGCGCCTAAGTTCTATAAGGAGTTCCTGGTTCAGATGGCCAAGGAGTTCCAAGCGGCCTTGGACGCCGGGGGCTTTTCGCTTGACGACCTCAAGCCGTGGAAGCGCGCAAATCTCGCTGCCATCCTCAAAGATCCTGAGGGCTGGGTTGACGAGCATCCGAGTTTCGCGACGGATGGTGCCTTGGGGCGTGCTAAGTATTACGCCTCGGTTGGAGGCCCAGGCGTGGTCGCTGCCTTCCTCATCGAATCGCTGAGGGGGTAGGTCGACATGGGAGAGGCCTCGTGTCCTAAAGCTACCATTGTCGTCCCCGTTTACAACTCTGCGCGCTCCATTCAGCGATGCCTCGATTCGCTGTTGGCCCAGTCCGAGCGCTCGATTCAGGTTGTCTGCGTCAACGACGGTTCGACTGATGATTCGTTGAACGTGTTGCGCCAGATCTGTCTCTTATACACATCTGACGCTGCCGACGAAGGCTTAGGTGTAGAT
>URNC01000066.1 GCA_900549065.1 uncultured Collinsella sp.
GTGTATAAGAGACAGCTTTGAGACCCGTGTGGCGATGGCGACGACGGACCTTGGCCTGCTTACGGTCCTGACGGTCCTGCTGGACCATCTCGGACTCGGACAGCGTAAAGAAGCCGGTGTCCGAGGGATCGGGCATAAACTGACCGGTCGCGCCCGTAGGATCGAGCGGATCGACGGCAGGAGCGTCCATCGCGGGCGCCGGAGCCGTGGCCATAGCCGTCTGGGCAGACAGCGCGGCAAGCGAATCGTGCACGCGGGCAAGCTCATCGGCCTGCTCGGAGGTGAGCTGGTAGATGCCATCGGCAGTAGCGGCGTTAAAGGCGTCGAGTGCGTCGGAGGGACGGCCGGCGGCAGAAAGTGCCTGACCCATGCCGGCGTTGAGCGCACGCGTATCGTCGCGGGGGCCGGCAAAGTCGATAGCCGTGCGGTAGGTCTCCACGGCATCCGCCGGACGGCCGAGCTTAATGAAGCAACGGCCAAGCTCGCCGAGTGCGGCGGCAGGAGCCGGATTGGCGCCGTCGATGGCGGCCTGACGGAAGGCAGTACCCGCGTTGGCATAGTCGCCCGACTGGAACAGCGCGTTACCCAGGCCCAGATAGGCCTTGAACGGCGTGGCATAAGAAGCATCCTGCGTAGCAGCAGAGAACGCCTGAGCGGCCGTTGTGTAGTCGCCCACGGCGGCGAGTGCCTTGCCGCGGTTGGTGAGCAGCGCGCCGCGCTTGCCATAGGTGCCGTCGTTGAGGGCGGCGGCATAGGCCTCGGCGGCCTCGGCATACATGCCCAGGTGCATCAAGGCGTTGCCACGAAGATGATCGGCCTCGCCCATAATCTCATCGGGAGTTTTTGCCGCCCCAAGCATCTGGGCTGCAGCGGAAAAATCACCCGCGCGGTAAGCGGCGCGGCCCTGTTGGATCAGCTGGCTATTCAAGGAAGTCCCCTTTACTCGTGAACGATCTCGACATGGACGATCTCGTCGCCGGCACGCAGCTGCGAAATCACATCGAGACCCTCGACCGTGGTACCAAAGACGGTGTACCCGGAATCGAGGTTATGCTGGGCACCCAAGCAGAAGTAGAACTGCGAACCCGCGGAATCGGGGTCCATGGAGCGTGCCATGGCAAGGGCACCATCGACATGGCTGTTGCGCGGATTGGTGGCAAACTCGCCCTTGATGCAGTAGCCGGGGCCACCGGTACCGGGCATGCCGTCGGGGCCCTCAAGACCGGCAGCGACGTCGGCGCCGGACATATCGCGGGTATTGGGGTCGCCGCCCTGAATGACAAAACCGGGCACATAGCGATGGAATTTAAGGCCATCATAGAAACCCATCGTGGAAAGCTCGCAGAAGTTCGCGACATGAATGGGAGCGCCCTCACCGTCAAACTTGACCTTGATGGTACCCTTCGACGTCTCGATAACGGCGCACTCGTCGCCGGCAAGCTGATACTCGGGCGTGTAGAGCTCTTTCTTAAAACCAAACATGTGGTTCCTTCCTCGTGCGTTTAAAGCATATTTGTACGAATTGTAGCAATAAGCATGCGCTTACATCAATTGCGCACGTAGGTTATGCCGACTATGGCGAACTAATTTTAGGAACGCTGCTGCGGCTTCCAGGAGCCCACGTTGGCGTCGTACTGATTCAGCGCGCTGTTGCCGCCCTGTGCGATGGGCGCCAGGATCTCGCTTTGGTGGGAACTCATCGACTCGCCATCGGGAATGGCCAGCGAGATATCCCAGCTCTGGCAGATTACGTCGACGCGCTCATACATCCACTCGGCAAGCTGCTTTAAGTGGGCGAGGTCATCCGCATAGACCGTATCGTCCTGATACTTAAGGTTGTTAAGCTCATCTTGCGTCTTTTTGATCTGGTCGCGCAGGGCGTAGGCACTCTGCGACAGCTCCTGGCGGGTGGACAGCGGCGTTCGGAGATAGCCGTTGTTAAAGGAATCGATGACCTCGCCGATCTGGTCCTCATCACCGTAGGACACGATGGTCTGATACAGACCGTCGAGTCTGGTATAGAGCTGATCATCGGTGAGCACGGTTTCTTCCTGGACCACCTCGGCAGAATCGTCCTGCTTGGTATCGTCCTCAGTCGCCTCACCCTTTTGGCGCGTAGGGAAGGTCGTCTGCGCGGCCTGGCCAAACTGATCATAGAAGCCGGGCATAACACCCATGGGATCGGTCGTCACGAACCAATAGGCACCGCCGCAAACGACGGCAAGGACCGCGATGACGATGAGCGGCTTGGGGATATGACGCTTGTGCTTGTGATAGGCGTCCTCGTCGGGATGCACCTTGCGCTTGGGTTTTTGAGCATCGTCATGCAGGGAAACGGGCGTGGGAATATCGACCTTGGGGATACCGAAATCCTTATCGAAAGCCGGCAGCACGCAGGTCTCGTTAGGATCGGCGGCGTCCGAAAGAACCGCGGCAGCCGAGGCGGGCGCATGAGGCACCTCGGTATCGATCTGCTCTTGCGTTAGGCGCGGAAAGCCCGCCGTGCGGCCCGCTGCCAGGTCGGATGCGGCCGCGTCCTCGGAGAGGATACCCGGAGCAGGGCGTCCGCATTTTGGGCACGTGCGATCATGCGGAGAAAGACGGGCACCGCAGCCCTCACAGAACACGAACTCGGTGTGCTCGGGACCATCGCCCGGACCCACATAGGCGTTGCAGTAGGGGCAGAACGAGGCGCCGTCCTCGATAGTCTTAAGGCAATGCGGGCAGATCACGGCATCCTCTTTTCGAAGCAATTCAAACAATCGAGGTTAGAGCATAACATCGCCACGGCCCCACAGGAACAAGGCACCAATTCAACATCGCCAGGGCGCGTAGCTACTTCTTCTTTTTGCTTGGCATCGAGACTTTGATGCCTTGGGCGGACTTGGTCACGCGAGAGCGCTTGGCTCCGGTACTCTTCTTTTTCTTGGGCTGGGCCTGGGCCACGCCCTCGAGTGCGCGGGCCTCGGCCTCGCGAGCGGTGCGATCTTCGCGGCGCTGTGCCATGTCGGCGGCAACGCGCTTGGCAAAACGTTCGGCCGTCGATCCCGTCGAGCTCACCTTGCCGCCACCGCGGCCCAGGCGGACGCGCACACCGCGGCCAAAACCAGTTGCGGCATGACGACGACGCGGCTTGAGCGAATCCATCATCGTGGCGAGCTTAAAGAACACCGAGCAGGTAAAGACCACGATGACAGCCAAGATAACCATCTGGCCCATCGACAGGTTGGCAATAGACAGCAGCTCCGGGAATCCGATAACGCCCACCAAGATGCCGGCGACTACAAACACAAAGAGCACCACACGTAAGGGCGTGAGAGGCTGTGAGATGCGCCAGATTAGGCTGACGCTCGCCGCGCACGACGTAAGCAGGCACATCGTAGACAGCGTGAGCTGGCTAAAGCCAAACACGCGCGCCACAAAGATATCGAGCGCCGCAGCCAAAATGACCGCAATCGACGCCGGCAGTGCCCGCTTGAGTACGTTCGTCAAAAACGCACCCTTCACGCGAGCATTGTTGGGCTCCAGGCCCAACACAAAGCCCGGCGCGCCGATGCAGAAGAAGTTAATGAGTGTCATCTGGATGGGCTCGAAGGGGTACGGCGGCAGCGCGATGCACAGCGCCGCCAGGCCCATCGAGAACAGCGTCTTGGTCAGGAACAGCGACGCCGAGCGCTGCAGGTTGTTGATGGAGCGACGGCCCTCGGCCACCACGGCGGGCATCGAGGCAAAGTCGTTGTCGACGAGTACGATCTCGGCCACGTTACGCGCGGCATCGGAGCCGGCCGCCATGGCCACGGAGCAGTCGGCCTCCTTGAGCGCCAGCACGTCGTTGACGCCGTCGCCCGTCATGGCCACGGTGTGCTCGCGGCGCTTGAGCGCCTGCACGAGCTCGCGCTTCTGCTGCGGGGTCACACGACCAAAGACATGGTAGCGGTCCACTGCGGCATCGAGCTTGGCCGGCGTATCGAGCGTCGTGGCGTCCACATAAGCGTCCGCCCCCGGCACGCCCACCACGCGTGCGATCGACGACACCGTACGCGGGTCGTCGCCACTGATCACGTTGAGGGTCACGCCCTGTTCGTTAAAGTAGCCGATGGTCTCGGCCGCCGAGGTACGAATCTCGTCGCGGATGGTCACAAAGCCCACGGGCTCGGCCTCGCCCACCATATCGCCATCGGGCGTAAAGCCGTCCACGCGCGCCACCACGAGCACGCGGCAGGTATCGGCAAGCTCGGCGACACGGTTCTCGACCTGCGAAAACACACGATCAGAGAGCACAAACTGCGCCGCACCCATCACATAGGAGCCCTGCGCAAACGACGCGCCGCTCCACTTTTTGGAGGACGAGAACGGAATGACCGACAGCGGCTCAGACACCTCGACCGGGCGATCAGCATAATAGTTGAGCAGCGCCTGGCAGGTCTCGTTGGCATCGGCCGAAGTCGCACGCGCCACGTTAGCCAGCGCAAAATCGAGCACTGTGGTATCGACGGGAACAGCCGCCTCGTCCGAGTCCACGCCAAAGCCAACACCCTCAACAGGCAGCGGATAGGTACCCTCGACCTCCATGCGACCCGACGTGATGGTGCCGGTCTTATCCAGGCACAGCACGTCAACGCGCGCGAGCGTCTCGATGCAGTAGAGCTGCTGTGCCAGCACCTTGCGACGTGCCAGGCGTACCGTGGCGATGGCCAGCACCGACGAAGTCAGCAACACCAAGCCCTGCGGGATCATACCCAGCAGGGCACCCACCGTGGACAGCAGCGCCGACGAAGGCACGCGACCGGCAAGCAGCTCGGAAAAGCACCACGAAAGCGCGCTATCGCCCGGCGTACCGGCGGCATCCCACAGCTCGCTCACACTCGAGGTAAAGAGTGCCAGGCCGAGCGGAATCATAATGAGGCTCGCGAAGCGCACAATGGCGTTGAGCGCGTTCATGATCTCGGAATTGACCTTTTTGACGTACTTGGCCTCGTTGTTGATCTTTGCCACGTAGTTGTCGGCGCCAACATGGATCACGCGGGCGCGCAGCAGGCCCGAGTCGATAAAGCTGCCGCTCATGAGCTCGGAGCCGGGCTGCTTTTTGATGAGATCGCTCTCGCCCGTCAGCAAGCTCTCGTTAACGAGCGCCTCACCCGACACCACCACGGCGTCGGCCGGAATCTGGTCACCGCGCCCCAGGCGAATAATGTCGTCGAGCACGATCTGGTCCAGGTCGAGCTCCACCTCGGCACCATCACGCACCGCGATGGCCTTCTTAGAGGTCAGCAGCGTGAGCTTATCGACCATCTTCTTGGAGCGCATGGACTGGATGACGCCGATGGCGGTATTGAGGAACACCACGAACAGGAACGTCAGGTTCTTGAACGATCCGGTCATAATGACCAGAATCGCCAAGACAGCGTTAATCAAGTTAAACAGCGTGCAGAGGTTCTCGATGATGAGCTCTTTGACCGATTTGGTCTTGAGCTCCATGTTGCGGTTGATCTTACCGGCGGCGATGCGCTCCTCGACCTCGGCGGTCGAAAGCCCGCGCTCGATATCCGTTGCTGCCATACCACGTCCCATCACGTCGCGTCGGTATAAGAAAACCGCCCGGACCATGCGAGGTTCGGACGGTCTTACGTTCGATGGTGCCCCATGTTGGATTCGAACCAACGGCCTTCTGCTCCGGAGGCAGACGCTCTAATCCCCTGAGCTAATAGGGCGAACGGTTGGCATTATACCCAAGTGCGCCACGGGCTAACAAAAGAATAGAAAAAGCTTTGCAATTACGTGGGAGACACGGCGCAAAGGCTCACTTTAGAACGCAAAAGTGAAACATTTAGTATAAACTCACATGCACCATATATACACGGCTCGCGATGCGGGCCGTTTTTGCAAAAGTTATCCATCGAGGTGAGAGGCACACCATGATTGCAATTTTAAAGCAGAGCGCCAGTGACGAGGCCGTCAGCCATATCGTCAGCTGGATTGAGAAGAAGGGTCTCAAGACCGATGTCTCACGCGGTGAGAACGAGACCATTATCGGTCTCGTGGGAGACACCACCAAGATTGACCCGTTCCTCCTCGAGTCCATGGACGTCGTTGAGCGCGTCCAGCGCGTGTCCGAGCCGTTCAAGCGCGCCAACCGCAAGTTCCACCCCGAGGACTCCGTCATCGACTGCGGCCACGGCGTCAAGATCGGCGGCGACCAGTTCCAGGTCATCGCCGGTCCCTGCTCCGTCGAGGGCGAGAACCTCATCCGCATCGCACGCCGCGTGAAGGCCGCCGGCGCCACGATGCTGCGCGGTGGCGCCTACAAGCCCCGCACCTCCCCCTACGCCTACCAGGGCATGGGCCCAGCCGGCCTCGACCTGCTGTGCGAGGCGTCTGCCGAGCTCGACATGCCGATCGTCACCGAGATCATGGACCCGCGCGACGTGCAGGTCTTCTTGGACAAGAAGATTGACGTCATGCAGATCGGCGCCCGCAACGCCCAGAACTTCCCCCTGCTCAAGGAGGTCGGCAAGACCCAGACCCCGATCCTGCTCAAGCGCGGCATGTCCGGCACGATCGATGAGCTGCTTATGGCCGCCGAGTACATCATGAGCGAGGGCAACGACAACGTCATCCTGTGCGAGCGCGGCATCCGCACCTTCGAGACCCGCACCCGCAATACCTTCGACCTCAACGCCGTGCCGGTGCTGCACCACCTGTCGCACCTGCCCGTCGTCGCCGACCCCAGCCACGCCACCGGCTACACCCGCTACGTTGAGCCCATGGCGCTCGCCGCGACCGCCTGCGGTGCCAACGGCCTGGAGATCGAGGTCCACGACGAGCCGAGCCGCGCCTGGTCCGACGGCGCTCAGGCCCTCACCCCCGATCAGTTCGACGACACCATGCGCCGCATCCGAGCCATCCGCGAGGTCGTCTGCCAAGAGACCATGGAGTAGCCCATGGGTACGGTGAGAAACGCGCGCGTTAACCAGGGCGGTCCCAAATGCGCGGGCATCGTGGGCCTGGGCCTCATCGGCGGCAGCTTTGCCCGCGGCTATGCGCAGGCGGGCGTTCGCGTGCTGGCCTGGGACCCCGATGACGATGTCATGACGGCCGCCAGCATGGGCACTGTCGCCGGAGAGCTCAACGACAAGACACTCGGCGAATGCGACATCATCGTCCTGGCCTGCTACCCCGAGGCCTGCATCGAGTGGCTCGAGGCGCACGCCCAGGCGCTCGCCGACGCCACCGACACCGAGGCCATCATGGGTCCCGTGGTGATCGACACCGTGGGCGTCAAGGGCATCGTGTGCGAACGTGCCTTTGAGCTTGCCCGCGAGCACGGCTTTTACTTTGTGGGCGCGCACCCCATGGCGGGCACGCAGTACTCGGGCTACGCACACTCTCGCGCCGACCTGTTCCAGGGCGCCCCGCTCGTGCTCGTGCCGCCCGCGGTGGACGACGCACTTAAGCTGGAGCTTTTGGGCCAGGTGCGCGAGATGGTGCGCCCCTTGGGCTTTGGCAAGTTCAGCGTGACCAGCGCCGCCGAGCACGACCGCGTCATCGCCTTCACGAGCCAGCTTGCGCACGTGGTATCCAACGCCTACGTCAAGAGCCCCACTGCCCAGGTCCACCACGGCTTTTCGGCCGGTAGCTACCGCGATCTCACCCGCGTGGCGCACCTCAACCCGCAGATGTGGTCCGAGCTCATGATCGACGACGCCGATGCGCTCGCCTTCGAGATCGACCATCTGATCGAATCGCTCGGCGCCTACAGCCGCGCCCTTAAGGACCGCGACCAGCGCTATCTGGAGAATCTCCTTGCCGAGGGCGACCGCATTAAGCGCGCACTCGACGACGAGGCCTCCCACTAGACCACCTATCACGCCAGGTCGAAAGGACCGAAGCTTATGGCGATTACCATCGATATCGACACTGCACGCCCCTACCAGGTGCATGTTGGCACGTTTTTGCTGGAGCAGGCGGGACCGCTCGTGCGCGCCACTGCCGGCGGCACCAAGGCCGTCATCGTGACGGACACCAACGTGGGCCCGCTCTACCAGATGCCCGTTAAGCAGAGCCTGGAGGCATCAGGCTACGAGGTGAGCATCTGCACCTTCGAGGCCGGCGAAGCCCATAAGCGCGCCGAAACCTATGTTGCCATTTTGGAGTTTGTGGCCGAGCACGAGCTTTCGCGCTCCGACGTGATCGTGGCACTCGGTGGCGGCGTCGTGGGCGACGTGGCGGGCTTTGTGGCCGCCACCTACATGCGCGGCTGCAAGTTTGCGCAGATCCCGACGAGCCTGCTCGCCATGGTGGATTCGTCTGTGGGCGGCAAGACCGCCATCGACCTGGCTGCCGGCAAGAACTTGGCCGGCGCCTTTTGGCAGCCGAGCGTGGTTATCGCCGACGTGGGATGCCTGGCCACCCTCACGCCCGAGCAGTTCGCCGACGGCTGCGGCGAGGTCGTCAAGCATGCCGTGATCGCCGACCCGGAGCTTTTCGCCGAGTTGGAGAAGACCCCGCTCACGCTGGAGCTGCTCAACCGCGATGTGGCCCGCGTAGCGCTCATCATCGCCCGCAATATCGACATCAAGCGCGCCGTGGTCGTCGCCGACGAGCGCGAGACCAACCAGCGCAAGCTCCTCAACTTTGGACACAGCGCCGGACACGCCGTCGAGGCCTGCGAGCACTTTGAGCTCGGACACGGCAGCTGCGTGTCGATCGGCATGGGCATCATCACGCGCGCCGCGGCTCTGCACGGCGTCTGCGATGCTGCACTGCCCGGTCGTATTGAGGAACTCTGCGCCCGCCATGGCCTCAAGACCCGCTGCGACCTAGATGCCGATGCCGTTTTTACCGAGGCGCTCCACGACAAGAAGCGCGCGGGCGACACCATCGACCTGGTGATTCCGCACGGCATTGGCCGCTGCAGCATCGACCGCACGCCGCTTTCCACTTTCCACGAACTCATTGCCGAGGGCCTCGGCCAGAAGGGAGACGCATCCGCATGCTAGCCCGCATCACCCCGTCCCCACTCAAGGGCACCGTTCCCGCTATCGCGTCCAAGTCGATGGCGCATCGCCTGATCATCTGCGCTGCGCTTGCCAACGGCGAGACACACGTCACCTGCAACACCACCTGCGCCGACATCGAGGCTACGGTGCGTTGCCTTACGGCCCTGGGTGCTCGCATCGAGACCGTCGAGGACGGCTTCCAGGTCCACCCCACCATGAAGAGTATTGAGTTTGGCCTGCTCAAGGCCCTTGCCGGCGGCACGCTTGACTGCGGCGAAAGCGGCTCCACGCTCCGCTTTATGTTGCCCGTCGCCTGCGCGCTGGGCGCAGAAGCAACTTTTGTGGGTCAGGGACGCTTGGGCGCCCGCCCGCTGTCCCCACTCTCGGACGAGATTATCGCCGCCGGCTGCGACCTACAGGGTCTGGGCGGTTTTCCGCTCAAGACGAGCGGCCGCATGCGCCCGGGCACCTTTGTGCTTCCGGGCAACGTGAGCTCGCAGTATATCTCCGGCCTGCTGCTGGCGGCCCCGCTACTGGCCCAGCCCTCCTGTGTGCAAGTGACCGGCCTCATCGAGAGCCGCCCCTATATCAACCTGACCATCCAGGCCATGAAGGCCTTTGGCGTCGAGGTCAACGTCGAACGTATTCCGTCCAAAGACGGCCAGCCCGAGGTCACGAACTTCCGCGTAAGCAGCGGCTCGTACCGCACGCCCGGTAACGTGGCCGTCGAGGGTGACTGGTCCAACGCTGCCTTTTGGCTGTGCGCCGGCGCCATCGGCTCCGATCCCATCACCGTCGAGGGTGTGTCCCTGAGCTCGGCCCAGGGCGACCGCAACGTGCTTGCCGCGCTTTCGCGCTTTGGCGCCCGCATCGTGCGCTCCACCAACGCCGCCACCGTGCAGTCCGACAAGCTCGCCGGCTTTGAGATGAGTGCCCACGACATCCCCGACCTGGTGCCCGTTATCTCGGCCGTGGCATCGCTGGCGCAAGGCCGCACGTTCATCCGCGATTGCGCCCGCCTGCGCATCAAGGAATCCGACCGTCTGGCCACTACCACCCGCGAGCTCACCGCACTGGGCGCACAGATACGCATTGCCGGTGACGACCTCATCATCAAGGGTGTCGACGCCTTTACTGGCGGCGAGGTCGATTCGCACAACGACCACCGCATCGCCATGATGGCCGCCATCGCCGCGAGCCGCGCCACCGGCGAGGTCGTGATCCACGGCGCCGAGGCCGTCAACAAGTCCTATCCCGATTTCTTCGACCACTACCGCCTACTGGGCGGCAAGGTCACGCTCGAGGAGGAATAGCATGTCCTCGACCTTTGGCAACGTCTTGCACTTAAGCATCTTCGGCCAGTCGCACTCTCCCGCTATCGGCTGCTCGCTCGATGGCATCCCGGCGGGCATCGCCGTGGACCAGGAGAAGCTGCAGGCCTTCCTCGACCCTGTCTCTTATACACATCTCCGAGCCCACGAGACTACGCTGCATCTCGT
>URNC01000067.1 GCA_900549065.1 uncultured Collinsella sp.
AGATGCAGCGTAGTCTCGTGGGCTCGGAGATGTGTATAAGAGACAGCGTTGAGATCGATGAAGAAGCGGCGCATCTGCGTGGCGACCAGCATGCCCTTGTACACGATGGTGCGCGAGCTCATGGAGCAGACGTAGAAGATCTTGTCGCGCAAGGCGAACTCGGCGTCGGCCTTCTTTTCGATGGTGCGGCGGCACACATACAGGCGGCGCTCGAAGGCGTCGCCGGCGGGCGTGTCGTCGGGGCGGCCCAGGAAGGCCTGCAAGATTGTGGGCATGCAGGCGCGGGCCGTCTCGCCCAGGTCGTGCGGGTCGACGGGCACCTCGCGCCAAAAGAGCAGCGGCACGCCGGCCTCGGCGCAGCCCTCCTCAAACACGCGACGGGCATCCTCTACGCCCTTGTCGTCCTGCGGGAAGAACAGCATGGCCACGCCATAGTCGCCCTCTGCCGGCAGAATCTGGCCGCACTTTTGAGCCTCTTTACGGAAAAAGTGATGCGGAACCTGGAACAGGATTCCGGCGCCGTCGCCGGTGTTCTTCTCGAGTCCGGTGCCGCCGCGGTGCTCCAAGTTGACCAGAATGGACAGTGCGTCGTCCAGGATCTGGTGATGGCGCTCACCGTTGATATCGGCAAGCGCGCCGATGCCACATGCATCGTGGTCGAATTCGGGGCGATAAAGGCCCTGCTGCTGAGCGGAATCTGCCTGCATCGCGATCCTCCCCTAGATATTAGACAGTCAGTTGAATAGGCATACTAGGAGCATCGCCGGCCCGTTGTGTTTCCCGCCCGTTTCGAAACAATCGCGTAACGCACACCCTACGAGTGGACACCGCCAACCTCAAGGGCGACAACATAGGCCCCAAGTTCGGCCTGTATGCTCACCGCTTCAAACATCTCAATCTGTAACAGGAAGACCCAATTTCGACGACTAACTGTTACAGATCAAGATGTTTTCGAGAGACGGTTCCGAATGTCTCGATCTGTAACACGAAGGGCCGGTTTTGGCGGTCAGCTGTTACAAATCGAGATTTTCCATAGGACCATTTCTTCCTGTCTTGATCTGTAACACCTAGACCCAATTTCCATCCCTGGTTGTTACAGATCAAGACATTTCGGTAAACCCCCTTTCACCATCCTATTCAAATACAACAATTTTGTTAGTCTTGGTTAACTTTTAGCCTAAAACGAGTATCCTTTGCGGCGTCAAACAAACGGCACGCAGGAGCTCACCATGCCCAACCATCTCAAACATCATTTTGGCTCCCGGCGCACCGGCGGTCACGGAGGCCTAGACATTGCGCGGCGCATCGGCCCCGGGCTACTCGTGACCGTCGGCTTTATCGATCCGGGCAACTGGGCCTCAAATATGGCCGCGGGCTCGCAATTTGGCTACGCGCTGCTGTGGGTGGTCACGCTGTCCACGGTTATGCTCATCGTGTTGCAGCACAACGCTGCACACCTGGGTATCGCAACGGGCGCCTGTCTTGCCGAAGCCACGACGCGCTACCTCCCCCGTTTCGTTGGGCGCACGGTGCTCGCCAGTGCCTACCTCGCGACCATCGCCACCGCTATGGCCGAGGTCCTGGGCGGCGCGATCGCGCTCCAGATGCTCTTTGGACTGCCCGTGCGCGCCGGCTGCGTCATCGTGGCCGCGGCATCGATGGCAATGCTCATGACGAGCTCCTACAAGCGCGCCGAGCGATGGATCATCGCCTTCGTAGGCGTGGTAGGACTCTCGTTTTTGGCTGAGCTTACGCTGGTCAAGGTCGACTGGCCGCAGGCCGCCGCAAGCTGGATCACACCCAGTATGCCCACCGGCTCGGCCGCGATTATCGTAAGTGTCCTAGGCGCGGTCGTTATGCCTCACAACCTCTTCCTGCACTCCGAGGTCATCCAATCCATGCACTTCGAAGGCCAAGGCGAGCAGATTATCGAGGAACGTCTGCGCTACGAGCTCTTCGACACGCTCTTTTCGATGGGCGTGGGCTGGGCGATCAACTCGGCCATGGTCATCCTGGCCGCAACGACCTTCTTTGCGCATGGCATTGTCGTAGACGACCTCGCCGTCGCAGCGGACACGCTCTCCCCCATTCTGGGCCCGGCAAGCTCGACCATCTTTGCGGTGGCACTGCTGTTTGCGGGCATATCGAGTAGTGTGACGGCAGGCATGGCGGCAGGCACCATCACCGCGGGCATGTTCGACGAGGAATACGACATCCACGACCGACATTCCTCGATCGGGGTGGCGGCCTGTTTCGCCGGCGCAGTGGCGGCGTGCTTGGTCGTCCCGAATCCTTTTGAGGGTCTCATTTGGAGTCAGGCGCTGCTGTCTCTTCAGCTGCCGATTACGGTCTTTGTGCTCATACGGCTCACCAGCTCACGCCGCGTCATGGGCAAATACGCCAACTCGCGCCCGCTCAACGCGCTGCTCGTAGGGATCGGCGTCATCGTGACGATTCTCGACATCGTGCTGCTAACGGGGATGTAATTGGGATAGCGTGGCTGTCCAGATATAACGTCTCAATCTGTAACACGTAAGGCCGTTTTAAACCGTCAGATAAATCAAAAGGGTCCCGGCCGGGATATCCGACCGAGACCCTTGGACAGAGCTATGTGTTGCTGCAAGTCGTGTGTCTACGAGTTACTCCTCGACGAGCTCAAACTCATCGGGGCCGACGCCGCACACCGGGCACACGTAATCCTCGGGCAGCTCGGGCGTGTCGACCTCAACCTCGTAACCGCAAACGGTGCACACAAACTTATACGTCTTCTTCTCCTCAGCCATGATGTTCTCCTCTCGAACGTGACTGCTGGTGTACTTACTTATTAGTATATATTCTCAATAGTATAATGCAAGTATTTTTAGAACATTTCTAGCCTTGATACGACGAGGCTTTGGGCGGCGTCTTGCCCTTTAGCACCTTGTGATAGTAGTCGTACGTCAGCGGCGTCTCGTCGCTCAGGCGCTCGGCATCCTCGACCTCGCCAATAAACAGCAGATGCGTTCCCACATCCACAGTGTCGATCAAACGGCAGCTAAACAGGGCCGCCGCGTGCTCGGGCACATAGGGCATGCCCAGAGCCGTCTCGCGGGTATCGTATTTGGCAAACTTGTCATAATCGCTGCTGGTGCGGAACCCAAAGTTACCGATGTAGAGCATGTCGGCGGTCTGATCGATCACGGTCAGCGCGAACGCTTTGGCCGATGCGATGACGCCCGAGGTGACATTGTCCTTGTTCACGGCAACCGAAATACGCGGCGGCATGGACGTCACCTGCACCGCAGTGTTGATGACGCAGCCGGCGCGCAGCCCATCTGCCGCAGCGCTCACCACGTACAGACCGCTCGGCATGGTAAAGAACGCAGTTTTGTCCATAACGATCACTCCCCTAGCTCGGGTTGGAACCTCATGAATGTATGTACCCACAAAAAAGGCGGCACCCATAACGGACGCCGCCTTTGAGACATATGTGTCAGAACAGTAAGAAAGATGAGACGCCCGCAGTTGCGGTGAAATAGGGACTGAATAGTCCCTCAATCAGGCAAAACAGTCCGTATTCCACCGCAACTTATGAAGGGTGGTCAGCGATTGCGCTCTTTGAGGGCGCGGTCGATCTCGCGTTGGACATCACGCTTGGCCAAGTCCTCGCGCTTGTCGTAGAGCTTCTTGCCGCGACCCAGACCCAGCAGCAGCTTTACGCGGCCGTCGGTATTAAAGTAGAGTTCCAACGGAACCAGCGCATAACCACGGTTGCGAAGTTTGCCGTCAAGAAAGTCGATCTCCTTGCGGTGCAGCAGCAGACGACGCCGACGATCGGGATCGCGATTCCACACGCCACCATGGCTATAAGGGTGGATATGCAGTCCGACGAGCCAGCACTCGCCGCCACGAATCAGCGCAAAAGTGTCAGTGATCTGACAGGCGCGCTCGCGAATCGACTTGACCTCGGTGCCGCTCAGCTCAATACCGCACTCAAACGTCTCATCGATAAAGTACTCGTGATGTGCCGAGCGATTCTTGGAAATGAGTTTGCGCTCGCGCTTACTGGGCATCGCCGGCCTCCTTGGCTCCATCGGCGTTTGAGCCCGCAGCCTCACGCTTTGCCTTGCGCTCGGCATTGAGCTCGGCATCGCTCTCGCGCACCAGTTTGATAATCGCCGCGCAGGCCTCCTCGCCCACCAAGTCGCGAGCACGCACCGTCAGGCGCGTCGCCTCCTGCTTGTCGCCGTCGCTTGCAGCATCGGTCGCGCACATAATCAGGCAGATGGCAATCTCGGCCGAAGGCGAGGTCGGCACGCCTTGCAGGGCCAGTTCACCCATCACGTGGTCGTCGCTCTCATCAGCGGCATCCGGATAGGTGGTATGGATCTTGTTGAGCAGGCGCGTCGTATGCGCATCGTTGGGCGCCAGGCGCAGCGCCAGACGCGCGCAGCCCACGGCAGCCGAAACGTTCTCGGTCTCGGGCTCCAAGAAGTACTGACCTAGATTGGCGTAAGCGCGGGCGGCGCACTTGCCATCGCTTGCACGCTCCAGCACCGAGAACGAGAGCGATGCCCATTCCTGCTTGTCCTCGAGTGCGCGGAACAGCTCGGCCAAATCCAAGCGATAGTTGCAGTTCATGGGGTCCCAACGCACAGCCTGCATCAGGGCATTACGAGCGCTCACATAATCCTGCTGGCGAATGTAGGCAAACGCCATGTCAGAGTACAGTCGGTCAAACGGCACCTCGACCTGCACGAGCTCGCGCGGATCCTTCTCCACGCGGCGATAGGCCAAGCGCTCAAACTTGCTATCGAAGCTAAAGTATTGACGCTTCTCCTCCGTCTTGCACTCAGCATCAATATACTCCTCGGCGAGCTCCACCAGACGCTCCAGCAGCGGCGTCGCCGTAGCCAAGTCGCCCTGCGCCAGATAGTTCTCGGCATACGTGATGTCTTGCAAGCTGATGGGCAGATCCATGGCTACTCCTCGATCTGAGCGAAACACGGCAGGCGCCGTATATACGGTCAATACACAAAACCCGGGTCTCTTACGAGGCCCGGGCGTTCAATTTTGGTAGCCCGTACCAGATTCGAACTGGTGATCTCCGCCTTGAGAGGGCGGCGTCCTAAACCGCTAGACGAACGGGCCATATGTAGCAAATGCAATGGCTGGGATGGAGGGAGTCGAACCCCCATTGACGGAACCAGAATCCGCTGTCCTGCCATTAGACGACATCCCAATGACTGCATCGCTGCGCTCGGCTGTGCCTTTGCGCAAGAAAGAAATATACGGGAAGTCTCGCCGTGACGCAAGCCCCAATTTTGACTTTTTTGAAATTCAGTCAAATTGGCCTAATTTAGTCCAACCCGTGAAGGACCTGTGAAGCCGACCGCTGTACACGAAGGGCAAAACACCGCGAGCGGTAGCCGTCAACCGTTGGCAGATTCTACCGCGAAAACGATAGCACCAGGCAACACAATCGAAGTATCAATGATCGCGTAGATATCGAGGTACCATGGACGAAGAGCTTGATTACCTATGGGAGACCCTGGGCCTCGAGATCACTGCCGACCTTTGGCCCGAACGGGACAAAATTCACCCCACGTTACGCCCCGCCATTACTGTGGTGCAGGCAAAATACCGCCGTGCATCCTTTTTGATCATGCGGATGTCATGGCACGCGGGACTCCCCGACCTTAAGCGAATCCAGGCAAGCCTCGTCGAGTTGTCCGGTATGCCGACCGTCATATCCGAGGCGCACCTGGAGCAGCGCCAGCGCGAGCGATTGCAACAGCAGCGGATTCCCTTTATCTGCCCCGGCGTTCAGGCATATCTGCCCTTTATGGACGAGGAGTACTGGAGCGGCAAGCCCAACAAACACGTAAAGGTCTACGATCCGCACGAATGGGCACAGCTGGCGGACTGACTGGGGCAGGCCCGCCGGCGGAAAGTGCGTCCCAGATTTCAAGCTCAAACTGGTCCCCACTTTCCCGTCGAGCCCTCAACCGGAAACCGTGTCCCACAATCGAAGCTCAGAATGGGACGTGCTTTCCGCAACCGGCCACTTTGGGAAAGTACATCCCATTCTGGAAGCGAATTCCGGGTCGCACTTTCCGCAGCCGCTACAGCAACGCCTCGGCCCAAGCCGCTTCCCTAAAGCCGGGAATCGCAAAGTCGTCGCCCACCAGCAGCGGACGCTTGACCAGCATGCCGTCGGTCGCCAGCAGCTCGTAGCACTCCCGATCCGTCATGCCCGCATCCAGACGCGCCTTCAGGCCCAGCTCTCGATATTTCATGCCCGACGAATTAAAGAAGCGCCGCACCGGCAGCCCCGAACGAGCAATCCAGGTCGCAAGCTCATCGGCCGTGGGGTTGTCCAAAACGATATCGCGGTCGATATACTCTACCCCATGTTCGTCCAGCCATGCCTTGGCCTTCTTACAGGTCGAGCACTTGGGATATTCAACAAACAGTACGGTCATGGGAATCCTCCGAATATAGATCGGCCAACGCAGGCACACGCCACACGAGGCGCCTTCGTATGATGGGCCAATTGTAGCCCACGGGTCACACGCTAAACGAACCGTACCCCGAATCCGCGTTTGATGAACGGCAGCAGCTCCATTGCCTCGGGCGTGATATGGCCCGCAACGTTCATGCGCTCGTCACCGGGAAGATTGACCCGCGCAATCTCAAGCTCGCCTTCGTAGCGCCCATATCCGCTATTGCTCACAGCGATCGACCCCGCCTTTCGCGGCAGGCCGGCTCCGGCATCCGTCGGCACGGAATCCGGCTTAAGCGTCGTACGTGACTCCTGAGACCTAAAGATGAGGACGCTCGAGTCGGGCCGGTCGTGATGAATCTGCCCGCGCACATAGGCATAACCGGGCTCAAGCTCGCATTGCAGGTCCACGTATCCGGCGGAAACTTGAGCAAACTGCGCCCAGCCCGCATCGGAAAGATCGGGGTCGCCGACCAACACAATGTCGCAATCGGCGCCATGTGCAAGCTCAAGCATATTGAGGGCAACCTTTGACGCGCGACCGCGCTGCGCCTCGACCGTCGGCAGTCCCTCGAATACCGGCCCGCGAACGTTAGCATCACCCGGCACAAAAGCCATGATTTCGAATCCAAGCGCCGCAAGACGAAGATTCACCCGAGCAATGTCCTCCAGAGCTAAACCGGTATAAGGCTTGGGGTAAAAATTGTGGCAGGCGGCAAAACGAGTCACATCGGCACCGGCCTCACGCCACGATGCGATTTCATCAGAACTCACTGTCGACGCATTGACCACAATGCGAAATACACCGGACAGCTCCGCGACCCGCTGGGCACTAAAGCCATAGTCCAAACGAAGGTATTCCAACCCCAGATCGCGCAAGTCCTCGATGCGCTCAAGCCCGAGCAAATCGCACGTGCGAGGCCCCACATCGGCAATGAGCGCAATGCCGCGGGCGGAAAGCAGCGACAGCACATGACGGACCTTATCGGCATACGCCGCTCCCCCATCCTCGGGAATATGCAGCGAGGTGAACGCATAGCGCGCACCCGCCGCGGCACCATGTTCAATCGTCCGCTCAGTATCCTGCAGAGGGCTGGAAAGATAAATCGAAATACCCGTTTTCACGCTTCAACGCTCCTTTAAAAAAGGCCGGCGGAGCAGCTAGCCCCGCCGGCACAACCATAACATCAAGAAATCTGCCGCGCGCCGCGAACCCCGAGCAACACGGCTCGCGATATCAAACTACTCGCCAAAGAACTCGTTGATCTTCTGCTCGTCGACACCGAAGAACCACGTCAGGACAAAGCCGGCGGCATAGGCAAGCAGCATAGCGGCAACGTAGCCGAGCTGCTGGCCAGGAACGACGATCAGCAGGCCAAACAGACCGGAAACGCCCTGAGAAACCGTGCCGATGTGAAGCAGCGCCGCGAGCGCGCCGCCAAATCCGGCACCCAGGCAGGCCGTCACAAACGGACGAACGAGCGGCAGCGTAACAGCATACATCAGAGGCTCTCCCACACCCAGGATTCCAACGGGAATGGACTCTGCGACGTACTTCTTGAGCTTGGCGTTCTTGGTCTTAAAGTACAGCGCCAAACCGGCACCGACCTGGCCGCCGCCAGCCATCATAAGGATGGGAAGCAGGTAATTGATACCCTTGGTAGCGCCGTCGGGATCGTTGAGCATAGCGTGGATCGGCGTGAGCGCCTGATGCAGGCCGACGGAAACCAGCGGCAAGAAGCCTGCCGACAGGATATAGCCGCCCAGGACGCCCAGCTTCTCGAAGATAAAGGTCAAAACGCTAAAGATGGCAGTCGTCAGCCATGCGCCAACCGGCTGGATGACGAGCATCAGAGCAAAGGCGCCGATGATGAGCACCAGCAGCGGGGACAAAAACGTGTCGAGTGCGTTGGGCATAACCTTGCGAATCTGACGCTCCATCCAGGCAAAAAATGCGCCAGCGATGAGAGCCGCGATCATGCCGCCCGCTGCGGGGTTGTACTGCGCACTGGTGAGCGGCAGCAGAATGGCAGCGGCAGGATCAGCAGCGCCAGGCGCAAGCAGGGGCATGGCACTGTTGGCGATACACATCATGCCGGCGATGCCGCCCAGCGCAGCGGAGCCACCAAACTCACGTGCCGCGTTATAGCCCACCAAGATGGGCAGATAGGCAAACAGGGCCCAGCCCATGGAACGAATGCCCTGGTACCACCACTCGCCTGCAAGCGCGCCTGCCGTCGAGACGTTAATGACGTTGCAGATACCGTTGATGAGGCCAGCCGCAATGATGCCGGGAAGCAGGGCGACAAAGACATTGGAAATCTTCTTGAGGAAGGCCTGAACCGGCTTGGACTCGTACTTGGCCTTCTGCGCGGCCTTGTTTGTGGCCGCAGCGTCAACCACGCTCTCGTCAGCAACGCCTTTCGCAAGGCCGGTGAGCTTGGAGAACTCCTCGAGCACCTTATTCACCTTGCCCGGACCCAGCACGATCTGCATCGTGTCGTCCTCGACCAGGCCCATCACGCCGTCGAGTGCCTTAATGCCCTCCGTGTCGACGTTGCCCGCGTCTTTGACGGTCACGCGCAGGCGCGTCATGCACGCCGCGTTTGCGAGCACGTTGTCTTTACCGCCCAAAAGGTCCAGCAGCTTTTGAGCCAGCTCTTTGTTCGTCATAACTCCTCCTTGTATTGGGTATCTCGTCTGGATGTCATATCAGCTCACGCCGCACACCTATTGGGCGTCGGCATTGCTCTTCTCATGGCCACTCACCGCAGCACGGACATGGCCTCGCGCCCGCTCAAGAGCTACCGTAGCCTGCTCGGCATCGCAGTCCAGCAGTACCGAGACAATAGCGGTTTTTACGTGGCCGCCGGCATCTGCAAGCGCCTGAACGGCGCGCTCGCGCGTGCAGCCGGTCGCCTCCATCACGATGTTCTGGCCGCGCACCACCAACTTCTCGTTCGTCTGCTGCACATCGACCATCAGGTTTTGGTATACCTTGCCGATCTTGACCATGGCACCGGTCGAAATCATGTTGAGAATGAGCTTTTGAACCGTTCCCGCCTTGAGTCTCGTTGAGCCGGTCAGCACCTCGGGACCGGGCACGGGCTCAATGGCAAGATCTGCGCTCTCCCCGATCTTCGACCCTTGGTTACAGGCAATTGCAATGGTCTTGCACCCAGTTGCCTTGGCGTACACAAGGCCGCCCACCACATAGGGAGTACGACCGCTTGCCGCCAGGCCAACGACAAGATCCTTGTCCGAGAGTCCACGCTCTCGCAGGTCGTTCGCGCCAAGCTCATCGCTGTCTTCGGCACCTTCGACAGCCTTGATAAACGCCGTCTCGCCTCCGGCAATGAGCCCGACAATCAGATCGGGTGACACGCCAAACGTGGGCGGACACTCCGAAGCGTCGAGTACGCCCAGACGACCGCTGGTGCCTGCGCCCATGTAAAAGACGCGCCCGCCGCGCTCGAGTGCCTCAGTAGCCCAGTCGATTGCTGTGGCAACCTGGGGCAACACTTTCGTGACCGACTGGACGGCACGAAGATCCTCATCGTTCATCGTCGTGACGATTTGCAGCGATGTCATCGTATCGAGGTCCATTGACCTTTGATTACGCTGTTCGGTCGTGAATTTTGTTAAATCGAGCATTTCATTCACCTCATCTTTCCTGTTTCTCGATGTAGTTTTGCTTAATGACATGCGTCGCCCGTTCGTAGTCGCTGGCAACGTAAGCAGCGTACAGGGCATCGACAACCATAAGCTGGGCCATACGCGAAGCCATGGCACCGCTGCGGACCAAGGGTTCACTCGCAGCAACGCCGAGCACGGCATCGGCCATGGTGGCAAGCTTGGATGATCCATCTACTTTGGTACTGTCTCTTATACACATCTCCGAGCCCACGAGACTACGCTG
>URNC01000068.1 GCA_900549065.1 uncultured Collinsella sp.
CTCGTGGGCTCGGAGATGTGTATAAGAGACAGTCTCCATGGTGCTTGCACGCACGATTGCATAGCTCGGCACCTTTTGCGAGGGATTCGGCAGAATGGCGTAGTGGCGCGCAATGTCGTTGCGCACCTCGCCCTCTTCGCGACCCACCTCGTGCATAAAAGCCTGCTTGGAGCCCAGCAGCATCACGGCAAACCAGCGGGCATCCTCATCGTCATCAAAGTCCGCCACAAGCACGTCAGTGGACTCGGCTTTCTCGGCCTTGGTAAGTTCGGAAGAGATGAACTCCGCAATCTGCTGAGACAAATCCACGAACTCACGCTCACCAAAGAAATAGCCCTTGAGCTCGCCGCCGAATGCGGAGTTCTCGGCAAACGTGGCACGCTTGTTATCAGCCGAGGTACGAGCGCGCCGCAGGTGCGTGGTTACGAAATTACGCACGGTGCGGCTCTCGATATCGAGCTCGCGCTGGCTCATAACGTTGACGGCAGAGTCAAAGTCCAGGATATGCAGAATCGCGTGATTGATTTTCATATACGGCATTCCGTTCTAGATCGATTTCGGCACGAACCAGTATAGCGGTCGATCCTGCCCCAGGCGCATCGAAGATTGGTGCATCGGGGACAGGTTGCTTTGCACCAATGGCTAGCGCAGGAGCTCGGACTGCCAAGCCTCGAGCTGTTCTGCCAAGCTCTTGCCGGCAGCGGGCATGTCGATCTGGGGACGTTTGGGCAGAAGCGCACACTTAAGAATCGCAACTATAGTCTGCGAGACAAAGCGTCGCGTATCCTTGTCAAAGCCTTGCGCAGCCTGGAGCATCACGGGCAGGCTCTCGCGTAGATTCCCAGCGATATCCGCAAACCGCTCAGCACCCGTAGCCTCAAGCACGGAGAACAACGCATCTACAAAACGCTCGCGCTCGCTAGGCGACACCGCAAGCAGCATCTCGCGAATGGAGCCATCAACGTATCGAGCACCGGCGGACAGGCGCTCACAGTACACGAAGTCGCGACCATCAACCACCCAGCTAAAGGGATTATGCTGAAGCAGGCTGAACTCGGTGCTCTCAACGATGGCATAGTCCTCCTGTGTCTCGAACATCATGCCAAAGATCGACGACCGAGGTAGCGTCTTGTCGATTCGACCGGATAGATCGGCGAAGGCGTTGCCGCTCAGAAACTCCTCGACGAAGCCCGGACCATCATGGGAATACGCCCGTTCGATTCGCTCACGGGCGACATCGGGGCACATCGCCGCACCGTACACCGCAAGGTTTCCACCCTTGGAATGACCTCCGCACAAAAACGGCCCGTCAATCGCATCCGCCGCCTCGTCTACATAACGCGCCGCGGATTCCTGGGCCGGCACAGGACACCGGAACGCCATGTTAAAGTCCTCTTTCCAGCCCACAATCGTGCTGTCGGTCCCCCGGAAGGCAAGATAGCTAAACCCCGCCGGAAATTGGAACGTCATGGCCGCAAACTGCTCCGTTGTCTCGGCATCACTCACGCTACGATAGCCGCAAACACGAACGCCACGGTAGCGAGGGCTTGCTGCCACAGCCTCCAACAGGGCACGACTCCCCTCCGGATCCCACAGGTCGCCAATCATGTCTTGGTAGCACTCGGCGCGCAGCAGCTCGCGTACGTCTAGGCCCTGCCAGTTCGTCAGCTCCGCCATATCACCCGGCAAACGCAAATAGGACAACCACGCAAAGACCAGGCTATCCACCGCGCAGAACGGCCGTTCCTCAAACGGATCAAACGCCGTCTGGGCATAGGTCAAAAAATTAGGCGAATCCGACATGGCCCTCCCATCAACTATGGTGCATTGGGGTGGTGCAAAGTAACCTGACCCCCTCGCACCAAAAAGGCGCCCGGACCGTGTGGCCCGGACGCCTTTCATTGTAGCTTTTCGCTCTAGCGAGCTTGATTTAGCAGGAGAAATCGACGCTGTCGATGATGTCCTTGAGGGCCTTGGCGGAGACGGTGAGCTCATGCTGCTCGTCATCGTTCAGCGGCACGGGGACGCGGCAGACAACGCCGTCGCGGCCAACGACGGTCGGCATGGAGATGGCAAGATCGGACAGGCCATACTCGCCCACCATGAGCGAGGAGACAGGCAGAACGGTCTGCTCATCGCGCATAACGGCGGTGCAGATGCGCTTGACGGCCATGGCGACGCCATAGTAGGTGGCGTGCTTCTTCTCGATGATGGTGTAGGCGGAGTTCTTGACGTCCTCAGCGATGCGCTTCTCGGCAGCCTCATGCTCCAGGTGGCCGTGAAGCTCACAGAAGGTGTTCAGCGGAACGCCGGCAACCTGAGCGCTGGACCAAGCGACAAACTCGGAGTCACCGTGCTCGCCCATGACATAGGCCTGGACATCGCGCGGGTCAACCTCGACGTGGGCACCAAGCATCTGCTGCAGGCGGCCGGTGTCGAGCACGGTGCCGGAACCGATGACGTGGCCCTCGGGCAGGCCGGACATCTTGATGGCGGCGTAGGTCAGAACATCGACCGGGTTGGAGACGATTAGCAGAATGCCGTCGAAGCCGGACTTCTTAATCTCAGGAATAATGGACTTGAAGATGCTGACGTTCTTGTTGACCAGGTCCAGGCGGGTCTCACCGGGCTTCTGGGCAGCGCCAGCGGTGACGACGATCATAGCGGCGTCGGCGACATCGGAATAATCGCCGGCGTAGATCTTCATCGGCTCGGCAAACGTCATGCCATGCGCGATATCCAGGGCCTCACCCTCGGCACGGTTCTTGTCCACGTCGATGAGGACCATCTCGGAGAACAGACCACTCTGCATCAGTGCGAACGCCGAAGACGAACCGACGAAACCGCAGCCGACAATAGCGACCTTCTTCTCGTTAACCATTAGAAACTCCCATCTCTCTCCACAAACAAGCCGCCCGGGAACGACCCGAGCGGCTTGTCGTAATCCCAATACATCCAATCGGGACTTTGATTATGCTCCTATTCGCAGCCAAAAATCGACCGTTTACCGAAATTGTTTGCAGAATTCGTAAAATAACTGCACGAAATCGGTTTCGATCTATTGACGAGTCGAAATAGGTTTCTAATACAGGCCCGCCTCGCGAATGGCCTCGACAGCCAAAGCGATCTGGTCGGGCGGTAAGACCAGTGCCATACGCACGTGCCCCTCGCCCGAAGGGCCAAAGCTCGCGCCCGGCGTCACCACAACGCCGGCCTTCTCCATAAGCTCCTCGCAAAACGCCATAGAATCGGTGCGACCACCGGGAAGCTTGGCCCACACAAACATAGAGCCATGCGCATTGGGACGTTCCCAGCCCAGGCCCTCAAGACCGTCGCACAGGGTATCGCGGCGCTCCTGGTACTTCAGACGCTGCGCCTCGACCTCATCGCGCGGACCGTTCAGGCAGGCGATGGCAGCCTTCTGGATCGGGAAGAACATACCGAAGTCGATCTGGCCGCGCAGCTTGGCAAAGGCAGAGACCACGTCCTCGCGGCCGACCAAAAAGCCGATGCGGGCACCGGTGACGTTAAACGACTTGGAAAGCGAGAAGAACTCCACGCCCACCTCAAGCGCACCGGGATACTGCAAGAAGCTGCCGCCGGGCTCGCCGTCGAACACGATGTCGGAGTACGCGTTGTCATGAACGATGAGCAGGTCGTGCTCGCGGGCGAAAGTGATGATCTCCTCGTAGACCTCGGGCGTGCCCACCGAGCCGACCGGGTTGGCGGGCAGCGACACGATCATATACTTGGCACGATCGGCCACCTCGGGATCGATACCCGCCACATAGGGCAGGTAATTATGCTCGGCAACCAGCGGATAGTATTCGAGCTTGGCATCGGCGATCTTGGCACCCGCCTCAAAGACCGGGTAGCACGGATCGGGAACCAGAATGGTGTCACCCGGATCGAGCAGGGCCAGGCCCAAATGGCCCACGCCCTCCTGCGTGCCGTTGCACGACTGCACCATAGACGGCGTAATGCCCGAAACGCCAAAGCGACGCTCATAGTAATCGCACACGGCTTGCTTGAGTTCGGGCAGGTCGCGCAGGGCATACTTCCACATCTCGGGATCTTGGGCTGCCTGCGTGAGCGCCTCGACCACGTGGTCGTACGGCTTAAAGTCGGGCGTGCCCACGCTCATGTTGTAAATGGTCTTGCCCTGAGCCTTCAGCGCGAGAAGCTTGTTGTTGAGCGAGGCGAAGACCTCCGCGCCAAAGCGGTCGAGACGCTGCGATGCCTGCATGGTGCCACCTTTCGATATGAAAAACGCGGCGCTCCGACAAGAGCGCCGCGCGATACGGGCCATCAGATTGCAAAAGTGTAACGCTTGCAACCCCCGTATTGGTTCAATTTAGCCAACCTTAGTCAACTGGATTGAGCGCGTCGATCTGCGCAAGCCACAGACGCGAGCTAGCGTCACTCGGCATACGCCAATCGCCGCGCGGGCTGAGCGTCACCGAGCCCACCTTGGGACCATCGGGCAGGCAGCTGCGCTTAAACTGCTGGGCAAAGAAGCGACGGTAGAACGTACGTAGCCACGTGTGGACGGTCTTGGCGTCGTAGACGCCCTCGAAGCTCTTGAGCGCCATGCGGTAGATCTTGCCCGGCTCAAAGCCAAAACGCAGCAGGTAGTAGAGGAAGTAGTCGTGCAACTCGTACGGGCCCACCAAATCCTCGGTCTTCTGCGCAATCTCGCCGTCGCCCGTGGGCGGCAGAAGCTCGGGGGACACCGGCGTATCGAGGATATCGAGCAAGACCTCGGCAATGCGCCCGCCAAAGACATCAGCCGCATAGCGCACCAGATGGCGCACGAGCGTCTTAGGCACGCTCGCATTGACGGCATACATGCTCATGTGGTCACCGTTGTACGTGGCCCAACCGAGCGCCAGCTCACTGAGGTCGCCCGTGCCGATGACAAAGCCGCCGGCTTGGTTGGCCAAATCCATGAGAATCTGCGTGCGCTCGCGTGCCTGGCTGTTCTCGTAGGTCACGTCCTGCACGGCCGGATCATGCTCGATGTCCTTAAAGTGCTGCTCCACGGCTGCATGGATCGAGACTTCGCGAAAGCTCACGCCTAGGTCGCGAGCGAGCGACTCGGCATTGGACTTGGTGCGGTGCGTCGTGCCAAAGCCGGGCATGGACACGGCCGTGATACCGGTGCGCGGCAGGCCCAAGGCGTCGAACGCACGCACGGTCACGAGGAGCGCCAGCGTGGAATCGAGGCCGCCCGAAAGGCCGATGACGGCCGCCTTGGTGCCCGTATGGGCAAGGCGGGTCTTGAGGCCGGCGGTCTGCAGGTCGAGGATAGTCTCGCAACGCTCAGCCAGATCACCGTAGTCGGCCGGCACAAAGGGAGCGCGGGGGAAGACTCGGTCGATGTCGAGCGCATCGCGCAGGACAGGTTCTTCGGCCAGTACGCCCTCAAACGAAAACTCAACGGTCGCGGACTCCGGCGCATCGTCGGTGCGCGTCCACGTCGTCGAGCGACGGCGCTCGGCAACTAGGCGGTCAAGGTCAACGTCGGCAATGGCCATATCGCAGGTAAGCAGTTTGGTCGCGGCGAGCTTGGAGCCGTTTTCGTAGACGAGGTTCTCACCCGCAAAGACCATGTCGGTCGTGGACTCGCCCTCGCTCGCGTCCGCGTAGGCATAGGCGCAGTACAGGCGCGCGCTTTGGTTAGAGATAAGGCTGCGGCGGTAATCCGCCTTACCGATAATCTCGTCCGAAGCCGACGGATTGAGGATCACCGTCGCACCGGCAAGCGCCATCTCGGTCGAAGGGGGCGCCGGCACCCACAGGTCCTCGCAGACTTCAACGCCCAGCACCATATCCTCGGCACCCTCATCACAGCAGCGGTAGACAAGCCCCGAACCCAGCGGAACCGGACCCTGACCGGCAAATTCAACCCACACGGAATCCGCAGGCGACGGAGCAAACCAGCGACGCTCATAGAACTCGCCATAGTTGGGCAGATACTTCTTGGCCGTGAGGCCCAAAAGCTCGCCCGCGCAGCACACGGCGACACAGTTGTAGATATTCTCGGCAACCGCAACGGGAAGACCGATGGTAAAGACGATCGGCAGCTCACGGGTTTCATCGAGGATATGCACCAGAGCAGCCTCGCAGGCATGCAGCAGTGTGCGATTATGGAACAGATCGGCCGCGGTATAGCCAGTCAGATTAAGCTCGGGCAACACCAACGCGCGAACGCCACGCCCGGCAGCATCGCGAACAGCCGCCAGCGCAACCTCGGCATTGCCCTCGACATCGGCCACGCGAATCTGCGGCGACGCCGCCGCCACACGCAAAAAGCCATCAGACTGAGAAAGGTGAAGATTCATAAGAATGCTCCCGTGCGTAAACGCTATTCAACACAATTAGCAAGCTCTATTGTAGTTCAACCGCCGGGTGGAACCGCATCCCACCAACTTGGTGAGCAATTGATGAGTTGATGGTATCTGTTAAATGTCACGTACGATTCACATCTGGTGGGTACCCTGATGGCTACACGAAACGAAGCAGATTTACACCGGGAGGACCCCGTATGACAACCAAGTACACCGACGCGCCGCGCACGCGCGTCATGACGCCGGCATCGCTCAACAACGGCGTACACGAGAACCATTCCATTGGACAGACCATGGCCATCGCGCCCAAAAAGGGCCTGTTCGATGACATTTCCATTCCCCAGATCATCGCCGGCGCCGCAGCTGCCGCCACGAGCGTGGCGCTTGCTTCAAAGATCGGCATTGCCGGCTCGGTGATTGGTGCCGCTGTGAGCTCAGTCATCACTGTTGTGTCCTCGCAGGTCTATCGCCACTTTATCTCCGCCAGCGCCGAAGCAATCAAGGGCACGCACGCCGACGTCGACTACCCCGCCGGCGCCTATGAGCCCGTTGAGCCCAATGTCGAGGAGCACCTAGGTGGCGCCGCGACCACGCAGGAGATGCGCCGGGTTGCGGGACGCGCGACCACGGCGCGCGTCGCCCCCAACAGCCTGCGCGCCAAGGCGGCGGCAGAGCGCAGCCAGACACAAAAGAAGGTCATCGTCTTCTCGATCGCCATCGCCATCGTCGCGGTCATCGCCTGCGCCGGCGCCATCCTTATCACCACTGCCGGTGAGGGTCTGGGCGAGCGTCCCGAGCCAATCCTGTCGTCGCGCACGACCGAGAGCGATGCAAATGGCAACACTCAGCCGCAGGATCAGCAGGCACAGACGGACGACACGCAAGACAGTCCTACCTCTGCCAATTCGTCCTCGAACACCCAAAACCAATCGCAGGGCACCGATTCCTCTACGGCCAACAGTGGCACGCCGTCCAGCACGACCGACTCAAGCCAAACAACTGACGGTTCGCAGCCGAGCACGGGCGGCCAGACGAGTGACACCACGTCGGGAACGGGCTCAGCAGACAGTAGCAACACCAACAGCTCGAGCGGAACCGCGTCCGGCACGGCATCTGACAACTCGAGCCAAGGCACGGCATCGGGCAACTAAGCACATTTGCCTCTCATAGATAACCGACCTGTACAACGGGCGCGAATCGACAACGGTTCGCGCCCGTTTGCCTTGGGCGCCGCCATGGCGAACGCTATGCGATGGTAAGATGCTTTACATGTGTAAAGAGGAGATTTGCCATGAGCAAGACAATAGTTAGGCCCACGCTATCGCTGGGCAACCACATCTATCTGTATCGCCTGCTGCGCGATGCGATTGGGTGCGGCAAGCAAACGTTTATGACACAGGTCGAGGAGGTGCTCGCCGCCGGCGACATGACCGCTTATGACCTGGGCTTTGAGTCCACGCGTGAGCTGCTCGAGGAGCTCGACGACTGCATTAAGCTGACCGTCTTTAAAGGCGGCCGCCTGTATGCCACGGTCATCGCCAACGAGGCCTGGGATGCTGCGCTTGCCAAGGGCGAGGACAAGCCCAAGACCGCCAAGGGCGCCAAGCAGTCCTACAAAAAGAAAAAGCGCGGTGAGAAGGACCTCAAGGCCGTGCGCCCCAAGCACGTTAAGCGTCCCGAGCCCGAAGCCATGGTTGAAGCCGCGCCGGAGCCCGAGCCCGAGGCAGAGATCGAAGTCGCTATTGAGGTAACAGCAGAAGCCGAAACCGAAATCGCCGCCACGACCGATTCCGAAGTCATATCCGAGCAGGAAGCCACTGTGGAGCTCAACGAAGCGCCCAAGTCGACAACCGAAGAAGCCGCTGACCAACCCGAGCCGTCTGCGTTCCAAAACAGCGATGTCTTTGGCGACGAGGCCGAGGACGATCAGTCCGACGAGCCCGCAGATCAAGACGCTACCGAGTCGGCGCCGGAGCCCGAGACGCCGCAGCCCGCCATCTCGCTCACGGTCGTCTATGACCCCGAGAATGCCAATGCCGGCATCACCACCATGGCATCCACGCCCATCGAGGCAAAGTCGAGCGTCGAGAACGAGAACGCGACGCAGGTTGAGCTCGACACCGCGACCGCAAACGCACCCGCTATCGTCGAGTCTGCAGATTCCGCGGCGATGCCAAAGGTGGGCACCGAATCAGTGCTCGGCACCGAACCCGTGCCCGTCGTCGAGGTGACGCCCGTCAATGAGCAGGCCTTCGCACCGGCGATGGTACCGACCCCCGCACCCGCAGCACCGACCATCCCCGAGGACTTCCCCATCGATTTCGCAACTGAAGTCTTCTGCCCCGGCCCGCTTCTGCACCAGTTGTCGACCTATCTCCCCTACGGAGCCGACACCCTCGGCATTGTCGGCGAGTACTACTGGATCGCCCGCGAGCGCGGTACCATCGAGGCCGCGCGAAACCGCGCAATCTTCCCCCTGCGCTACACGCAGGCCGGCGAGCGCCACGAAGTCACCGTGCGCATTCGCCGCAACACCACCGGTGGCCTCGGATCCACCTGGGCCATCGATAAAGTCGAAGAACCCGAGCAGTAACGACAAACGGCTCAAATCCAAATCAGGATTTGAGCCGTTTTTATTTGTTGATGTTGCGTAACCAACAGCGAGCGGGCCGCAAGTGCCCCAGGTTGCCGTGAAAGAGGAGCGACGCGTACTTCGGTACGCGAGCGACGGCTTGAACGGCAAGATGGGGTACTTGCGACCCGCGCAGCGTCGAGCAGTTACGCGGTTTGGAAAACCGCGTAACGATCTAGTCACGCGTCAGCTTACGGTGAATACGATGCGGCTGGGCTGCGTCCTCGCCAAGGCGCTCGATACGGTTGGCCTGATAGGCCTCAAAGTTGCCCTCAAACCAATACCAGTTGCCCGGGTTCTCGTCGGTGCCTTCCCACGCCAGGATGTGCGTGGCGACGCGGTCCAGGAACATACGGTCGTGGCTAATGACCACCGAACAGCCCGGGAACTCGAGCAGCGCCGCCTCGAGCGAGGACAGCGTCTCGACGTCGAGGTCGTTCGTGGGCTCGTCGAGCAGCAGCAGGTTGCCGCCCTGCTTGAGCGTAAGCGCCAAGTTCAGACGGTTGCGCTCGCCACCGGAGAGTACGCCGGCGCGCTTCTGCTGGTCCTGGCCTTTAAAGCCAAAGCTCGCCACGTACGCGCGGCTCGGAACCTCGGTCTCGCCGACCATCATGTGGTCCAGGCCATCCGAGACGACCTCCCACAGGTTCTTATCGGGGTCGATGCCGGAACGGTTCTGATCGACATAGGAGATCTTGACGGTCTCGCCCACCTCGAGCTCGCCCGAAGTCAGCGGCTCCAGGCCCACGATGGTCTTGAACAGCGTGGTCTTGCCCACACCGTTGGGGCCGATGACACCCACGATACCGTTGCGCGGCAGGGTGAACGATAGGTCGTCGATGAGCACACGGCCATCGAACTCCTTGTGCAGGTGATGGGCCTCGAGCACCTTGTTGCCCAGACGCGGGCCCACGGGGATGCGAATGTCGGTCCAGTCGAGCTTCTGGCTTGCGCGGGCCTCGGCCTCCATCTCCTCGTAACGAGCCAGACGGGCCTTGTTCTTGGCCTGGCGAGCCTTGGGCGAGCTGCGTACCCACTCGAGCTCGGCCTCCATGCGCTTGGCGAGCTTGGCGTCGCGGTTGCCCTGCGCCTCGATACGGGCGGCCTTGGTCTCCAGATACGTGGAGTAGTTGCCCTTGTAGGGATAAAGGTGGCCGCGGTCGACCTCGCAGATCCACTCGGCAACGTTATCCAGGAAGTAGCGATCGTGCGTGACGGCAAGCACCGCGCCCTGGTAGTTGTGCAGGAAGTGCTCGAGCCACAGGATCGATTCGGCGTCCAGGTGGTTCGTGGGCTCGTCGAGCAGCAGCAGGTCGGGAGCCTCGAGCAGCAGCTTGCACAGGGCCACGCGACGGCGCTCGCCGCCGGAAAGTACGTTGACCGGCATGTCGGAATCGGGCAGCTGCAGGG
>URNC01000069.1 GCA_900549065.1 uncultured Collinsella sp.
ATGCCGGCCAGGTATACAGCCAAAAAGCCGTTGCCGCCCAGGTAGCTTGGCAGCGCGTAGGTGACGATGGCCACGGCGAACAAAAAGATGGTCTGCGCGTCCTTGGCCGTTGCGTGCGCGCGTTCAATCAGGCGGCCCGCCGCCCAGCCGATGGCAAGGCCCAGGCCCACGCCCAGGACGACCTGCTTGGCCAGCAGTACGGGAATGTCGATGTCGCCGCCGGCCGCGAGGGTAGCGAGTACCGCGGTGAGCATGTAGGCGACGGGGTCGTTGGAGCCCGATTCCACCTCGAGCAGCGAGTCAGTTCCGCCCCTCAGCGACAGGTTGTGCTCGCGCAGCACGCTAAAGACGCTGGCCGCATCGGTCGATGCCACGACCGAGCCCAGCAGCAGGCCGCCGATCCAGTCGAAGCCCAGTGCGAAGTGCGCAAAGGCGCCCGTGATGCCGGCAGTGGCGATAACGCCGAGGGTGCTCAGCAGCACTGCGGGTACGGCGACAGGTTTGGCGCGGTCGATGTTGGTGTTAAAGCCGCCGTAGAACATGATGAACAGCAGCGCCGTACTGCAGACGGTTTCGGTGAGCGCGTAGTCGCTAAAGTCGATGTGTGCCGGCCCGTTGACGCCCAACAGCATGCCGAGCGCGATAAAGATGAGCAGGGTGGGGAAGGGGAGCTTTTTGCCGACGGGCTTGATGGTCAGGCACAAAATGATGACGAGGCCGATAAAGAGAAGTATCTGGTTCATGGATAGTGTCCGCTCCTGGGTGGCTGGCGTGGCACGGTCAGTTGTCTGCGGTTATTTGTACCCAAAGGTGGTGGGTTTACGGTGGTGGATTGCGGGCATGCGCATTTTCGACACGAGGCTGCGGCGTGTGCGACGCTGATCGGGGAGCAGCTGCCGGCGGTGCACCGTGAACGGCGCGCGCGGGCGTTGGCGACACGCAGCCCTTCTCAGCTTTATTGCAACGGAGTACAATGGGTAACGTTTAAGTTCAACTTGAAGTTTTAGTTGCTGCTCCGGGCTTCGGCCGCAAGGTAGGGAAAGGCGTTCCATGGCGATCTATGTGACATCCGATGCTCACGGACACGTACGTGCGCTTGACGAGGCCCTGTCCAAGATTTCGCTGGCGTCCGAAGATACGCTGTACGTGCTAGGCGACATGATCGATCGCGGGCCCGATCCGGTCGGTGTTATTAAACTGGTGCGATCGCTGCCCAACGCGCGCGTGCTCAAGGGTAACCATGAGCAGATCATGCTCGATGCCATTATTGGCCAGGACCCGCTCGATGCCGAGACGTGGGATATCAACGGTGGCTGGACGACGCGCGAGCAGCTTAACGACATGGAATTTGAGGCGTACGAGGAGCTTGTGCGCTGGATGGCCGGGTTGCCGCTGTATGCGGTGGCCGAGACCGATGAGCGCCCGTACCTGCTGGTACATGCCGGCATTGAGACTGAGGTGGCCCGGGCGTTTTTGCTTGAACACGACGTGGATTGTGCCGATGGTGCCGGAGCGGTTGGTGCCGATCGCGAACTGCTGAAGCAGATGCTTGCCGTGCAGTCGTCCGATGACCTGCTGTGGATTCGCCATGGCTATTGGGATGCGCCGACGGGGCTGCTTTCTGCCGAGGGCAAGGGCCCGGTCGTGGTGAGCGGCCACACGCCAACGGTTTCGCTCGGGCGTTATTGCGAGGTGGGCGGCCTGGCGGGACTCGACGAGGAGTCGGGGCGCGGACAGATCGTGCGCCTGGGCGGCGAGGATACCGCCGGCGTTCCCGATCGCATCGACATCGACTGCGCCGCCGCCACCGGCTCCGAGTTCGGCCGCGTGGGCATCCTGCGCCTGGACGACGGTGCGGAGTTCTATGCGAACATTCTGCCCGGCGAATAATCGGTGCAAAGAGTAGCTAGTTTGGGACGGGGCTTTTTTGACTACTTTTGCCCCTCTGTCTGTCAAATGATTTTTCTGGGACGGGGATTACATAATCATTTGGCTGCCCGCTGGCTAAGTGAGTAGACTTTTTTGGAAATGCCGAGCACCCAACATATTTGCCTCTATAAAACAGCAGGTCACAGACTTGTGCTTTGTCGGTGTGGTCGGGGATTCGGTAAAAGTCTACTCACTTAGTTTTGCGTGACGCATATTGTCCGCAACGAGACCGCAGCCGGGGTGATTCCATCGCAAATTCCGGTACCGGGGGCAGCTAATTAGGCGCCGTACGGGTTCCGGTCGCGCTCGATGCGCTGGCGGATGTGGGCGTACTCGATTATCAGCAACACCAGCAGTAGGGCCATGACCGCCAGGTAGCTCACCACGGCGCCCATCAGGCCCAGCAGGTTGATCAGGATCACCGGGAGCACCACGCTCATGGCAAAGCAGATCAGGTAGATCTTGGTGACGTCTCCGGCGTGGCGCAGCACCGTGATAATGGCGTAGATAAAATCGATGGCCGCGGTTACGCCGCCGGCGACGACCATCAGCAGCGCCAATGTGCGGTAGCGCTCAAAGTTGAGGCCGTACATAAAGCTCATGAGGGGAATGCCGGGGCCTGCCATAAATGCGGCGCACACGCCGGTGATGGCCACGATCAGCGCCATAACGGCAACAATAATCAAGTCAAAACGGCGGCGTTTGCGCGGGTTCGCCCAAATGCTCGACAGACGCAAAAGCTGCGGTTTGTAGACAAATCCGATGCTCAGCAAAATAGCCTGCGCCGGAAAGAACAGGGCATTAAAGTACAGCTGGTATTTGTAGGCCAGCGTGCCTTCCATAACAAACTTGGGCATGCTCTCGATGAGGTTGAACAGGAACAGTGCACCAAAGAGCGGAGCACACTGGACAAACAGGTGGCCGACCTCGCGCAGGCTCACGCGGCGCGATTTTTCGGTCTCGAGCAGGGCGAGCGGCGCGGTGACCAGCACGAGCGAGGCGATGGCGGTGACACCCATGGCCATGGCCGCGATGGGCATGCTGCGCGTAAGGAACAGCGCCACGCTAAAGACCACGATGACGCCGACGGAGCGTAGCGTTTGGCTCATGCCGGCCAGGTAGAGTTTATCGGCCTGCTGCAGGCGGCCCTCGTACACGTCCGCTACGCCGTCGATCACCTTGTACAGGTAGACACCCAGGCCGATCGTCGCCATCTGCGCGTCATAACCGCGGGCACTGCTGTACATGAGGCCGCAGCCTAGGGCGAGCGCTCCGCAAAGACAGCGGTTGAGCTGGTAGGAGGCAAAGGACGTCGTTTCGTCGATATCCGAGACTTGGAAATTGCGCACGCCGTAGTTGCACGCGATCATGATGAGCGTGCCGGTGACAAAGGCGATGGAGAACTTACCGGCTTCCTCGGCGCCCACAAGCTGCGTGGACACAATGGTGAGCAGGGGAAACGCGAAGCCCCACACGGCGGTGCCCAGGGTATTCCAGAGATAGTCGCGGCGGGTGGCGTGCTCCTCGTATTCGGCTTCCTGCGTGGAGAAGCCGCCGCCGTAGACAGCGCCGAGCAGGCGGTTCCACCAGGCGTTGACCATGCGGTGGATGGGGCCGGGCTCGCGATCGCGCTCACGGCGACGGCGCGTGGCCTGGCTGCTGTCGGGGCCGCCGGCGTTGCGCTGGCTCAGCTCCTGGATGCGCGCGAGCTCTTCGGCCGTGTGGGAGGCGGGGAACAGGCCGTTCTCGATGCGTCCGCCCTGGGCCTTTGCGGTGCCGCTGCCCGCTACGGCGGGGTCGGCGACGCCATTGCGGCGGGCGATGGCACGGCGGATGCTATCGAGGGGCGTGATACTCAAGGCGGTTCCTTTCTCTTGCTGCGCTCTAGTATAGTCACGGTGGTGTCCATTCGTGTTTTTGAGCAGGTTGTTCAATAATTTCGGCGGCGCCAATCAGTAGTCGGCACTTAGGGACGTTCCTTATGTGCCGGCACTTTGGGAACGTCCCCAAGTGCCGGCATCCTGGGACACTCCTTGGTTGTTGCCTGTTCATGAGTGTCCCCAACGACTAGTCGTTTAAGAACGTCCCCAATGACTAGGCCGCTTGCGTGCGATTTTTGACCGTTGGGCGGGCGCTTCGCCGTTGCCGCAAAAACGTTTTTGCATATCGGGTACAACGGGCTTTACGTGAGTAAAGTGCGCGCCGCGTCTACGTGCCGCGTTTTTAAAGGAGGCCCCATGCCTGGCGTTACCCCTGCAGAAGTTCTGTCCAACTTTGGCATTACGCTGGTCGAAGACCCCGCCGAGAACCAGCCCCGCCTGCTGGTTGACCTGCCGGCAGCCGAGCTCGTCGAGCATGCCATCCGCCGTAACGAAGGCCGCATGGCCTCCAACGGCGCACTGGTGATCGAGACGGGGGAGCGTACCGGACGTTCGCCCAACGACCGCTTTATCGCCGACACGCCCGACGTGCACGACAAGATCGCCTGGGGCGCCGTCAACCGCCCGCTTTCGATTGAGAGCTACGAGGCCATCAAGGCCGGCATCGTCGACTATCTCAACGAGCGCGATGTGTTCGTCACCCGCGGCATGGCCGGCGCCGACCGCAATCACACGCGCCGTCTGCTCGTCGCCTGCGAGCGTGCCAGCCAGGCGCTCTTCATTAAGCAGATGCTCGCCCGCCCGCTCGCCCGCGAAATCGCGCGCACCGGCGAGCCGGACTTCTGCGTGCTCGCCGCGCCGGGCTACCAGTGCGATCCCGCCATCAAGGGCCTCAACTCCAGCGCCGCCGTGGTCATCAACTTCCAGGAGCGCGTGATTTTGGTCGCGGGTACCGGCTACTCCGGCGAGATCAAAAAGTCCATCTTCAGCGTCATGAATTACCTGCTGCCCGTCGAGGACGACGTACTGCCCATGCATTGCTCGGCCAGCATGGATCCCGTCACGCACGAGACCGCGGTGTTCTTTGGCCTGTCGGGCACCGGCAAGACCACGCTTTCGGCCAACCCCACGCGCCTGCTGATCGGCGATGACGAGCATGGCTGGTCCGACATGGGCATCTTCAACATCGAGGGCGGCTGCTACGCCAAGTGCGAGGGCTTGGATGCGTTCCACGAGCCCGAGATCTTCAATGCCGTTCGCTTTGGCGCCATCTGCGAAAACGTGGTGCTCGACGAGTGCCGCAAGCCCAATTACGATGATATTTCGATCACGCACAACACGCGCGTGGCCTATCCCGTCGAGCATATCCCCAACGCGTGGACCAAGGGCATGGGCACCACTCCGAGCGTCGTGCTTTTTTTGACCTGCGATGCCTTTGGTGTGCTGCCGCCCATCTCGCGCCTGACGGCCGACGCCGCCATGTATCACTTTGTGACGGGCTTTACGGCCAAGATCCCCGGCACCGAGGTCGGCGTCACCGAGCCCACGCCCACGTTCTCCTCGCTGTTCGGAGAGCCGTTTATGCCGCTCGACCCTATGGTCTACGTCAAGATGCTCGGCGAGCGTATCGCCGACGGCCGCACGCGCGTCTATCTGGTCAACACCGGCTGGATCGGCGGCGGTTATGGCGTGGGCCATCGCATCGAGCTTGCCTACACGCGCGCCCTGGTGGCCCGCGCCCTCGACGGCACCATCGAGGACAGCGAGTTCTTGCACGACGATATCTTTAATGTCGACATTCCCACTACGTGCCACGGTGTGCCCGACGGCATCCTGGTGCCGCGCCAGTACTGGCAGAGCACCGCGCGCTACGACGAGGCAGCGCACAACCTGGCGGTGATGTTCGAGGAGAACTTCGAGAAGAAGTACTCGCACCTGCCCGAGTCCGTCAAAGCAGCCGGCCCGCACGCCCAAGCGCCCGCCGAGGCCCGTCATCGCGGCCGTGGCCTGCTGGGACTCCGCCACTAGCGTCGCCTCAGACCCAAAACCACCACAAAGGGGACAGGCACCTTTGTGGTGGTTTTGCTCGCGCGGATGACTCAGGTTACAATACGCCTGACATATCGTCCCCTTCTCCGGATGGGGACAGCGCAAGCGCTCTTGTGGCGGCACCGTAGGACTTTGAAGGTGGCCGCCGTGGGGGCGCTTTTTGTTTAGACGCCCTCGCTCGGGCGTGCACGATGAAGGGAGAGCGTATGAAGGGCTTTGTTGCCGAGGAGTCATTTTGGGAGCTGTTTCCGCAGGCGGCGGTCGGCGTCGTGGTCGTAAAGGGCATGAAGCCCGCGGCTCAGATTCCCCAGGAGGACGTGGATGCGATCGCCGCGCTGCTCGACCGTGCCAATATCGATGCGGAGCGCCACCTGACAAGCGATACCATCAGCGAGAACGCGCCGGTCAAGGCTTGGCGTGACGCGTACCGGCTGTTCAAGACTAAAAAGGGCGCCCGCTGCTCGATCGAGAACTTGCTCAAGCGCGTGCTCAAGGGCAAGCCGGTGGGCCACATTACGCCCGCGGTGGACATCTACAACACGGTGTCGCTGACCTACGCGCTGCCCGTGGGAGGCGAGGATTTACATGCGATTGAGGGAGACCTTCGCTTGAAGGTGACCGACGGTGGCGATGCGTTCTTGCCGCTTGGCGAGGAGGCGGACGATCCGACGCTGCCTGGTGAGCTTGCCTATATCGACGATGCAGGCGCCGTGTGCCGCTGCTGGAACTGGCGCGACGGCGTTCGAACGGCCCTGTCCGACGATTCGGCCGATGCGTTCCTGGCGATTGAGTGTGTAGAGCCCGAGCGGATGGGGGACTGCCAGGCCGCGATCGATCGCTTAGCCGAGCTGCTCGAGCGGTATTTGGGAGCGACGGTTGTCGTTAAGACGATTGTGACCCGCGACAATCCCTGCGTGGAGCTGTAGCGGCGCCTAGAACCTATTGATGCCCCAAACCACCACAAAGGTGCCTGTCCCCTTTGTGGTGGTTTTTATGTTGATGGGTTAACAATTGGGATATTTGGGTACGGGGGTTCGGACATGCGGCTAAGATGTTTACCCGTTAGCATCATGCAAGCGAAAGGCGGTCGTCTCCCATGCAGCAGAACGACGAGACACGTTTCGAGGATTTTGTCGGACTGATTAGCGGGCTCTACAAGGAGATTCAGCGTATCAAGACGTCCGAGGGCGCAAGGCTGGGCCTTAAGGGCTCCGACGTCATGTGCCTGTACTACCTGGAGCGCAGCAAGGACGGCATGACCGGCGCCGACCTGGCTCGCGTGGCCGGCGTGACGCGTGCTGCCGTTTCGCGCACGCTGGCGCACCTGGAGGAGGGCGGCTTTGTCGAGGTTGATGACTCGGGCGATGCTGCCGTCAAGTACCGCGCACCGGTTCGCCTGACCACGCTGGGTGGCGAGAGCATGAACGAGGCCGACCGTATCATCCACGACGTGCTCGACACCACCGGTAAGGCCATGGGCGTGGAGCAGCGCGAGCAGATGTATGCGTCGCTGCGTACGATTCTCAACACCCTGCGCGAGATCTAAGGCCGCCAAGGCATTTGCTTCCCATTAACAACTGCATAGTCCCGTTTGAGCGCGTATACCGTGCCGGGGCAATGCTGTCTAAATTCCCCGCGCGAGACCTGCGCAAGAAAGGATTTGTTATGTCCGTTCGCATTATTACCGATTCCGCAAGCGATATGTCGCCGGCGGAGCACCCCGCCCTGCGTGTTCTGCCGCTGTCCGTTACCTTTGGCACCGAAGTGTATATGGATGGCGTCGACATCGATCACCAGCGCTTTTACGAGATGCTCGTGGAGCGCGATGAGCTGCCCAAGACCGGCCAGGTCAACCCGTACGCGTTTTCGCAGGCTATTGCCGAGGCGCGTGAGGCCGGCGACGAGGCTGTGATTATTACCGTGGGCGCCAAGCTTTCGGGCACCAATCAGAGTGCCCGTACTGCACTTGCCGAAGCGCCGGGCGGCGACGTGTTCGTGGTAGACAGCAATAACGTAACCCTGGGCGAGCGTGTCCTGGTCGAGTATGCCCTGCGCCTGGTGGACGAGGGGTGTGGAGCTGCCCAGATCGCGGCGGCTGTCGAGGCCGTGCGCGACCGTGTGGTCGTCATCGGTCTGCTCGAGACGCTGGAGTACTTGGTGCGCGGCGGTCGCCTGTCTGCTGCGGCCGGCGCTGTGGGCACGCTGCTCAACGTAAAGCCCGTTGTGGCCGCCGAGGACGGCCTGATCGTGCAGCTGGGCAAGGCGCGCGGTTCCAAGAACGGCCGCAACCTGCTCAACCAGAAGGTCGAAAAGGCGGGCGGTATCGACTTTTCCATGCCGCTGGCGCTCGGCTATACGGGCCTTTCGGATGCGGTGCTCAAGAAGTACATCGAGGACAGCGCCGCGCTGTGGGCTGGACACACCGAGCGCGAGCTGCCCATCCACACCATTGGCGCCACCATCGGCACTCACGTGGGCCCCGGTGCCGTAGCCGTAGCCTTCTTCCGCCCCGCCAACTAAACGACCTGCCATATACCACCACAAAGGGGACAGGCACCTTTGTGGTGGTTTATGCTGGTTTCGGTTGAAAGGAGCATGCGATGGCGTCTGAGGGCTTTTTTGGGCGGGTGTACGAGGTGGTCGAGCAGATTCCCGAGGGGATGGTTGCCACCTACGGTCAGGTGGCGCTGCTTGCCGGTCGTCCGCGGAGCGCACGCTATGTGGGCTATGCGCTGCACAGCAATCCGCGCCCTGGTCAGATTCCCTGTCATCGTGTGGTGTTTGCCGATGGCCGTATTTGCGAGGGCTTTGCGTTTGGCGGCCCCGATGCCCAGCGTGAGCTCTTAATGGGGGAGGGCGTGACGTTTACCGATCCCATGCACGTCGACTTGGCCGCCTGTCGCTGGCCAGTAGGGCTCTAGCGGCTCTACCGTGGCCAAAACCACCACAAAGGTGCCTGTCCCCTTTGTGGTGGTTTTCCGTTGCAGGTTTACCCGAGCTAACTTATGGAGAAGGTATGGCGGTGCATATTGACGCCAGAAAGTAAACCACGGCGAACTATATTGGTTTCAGCAACGGAGCAGGCAATAGGCGATGAAAAAGCCTGCCCTGTTGAGTTTGATTCGCATTCCTCCCCTCTGTGCGATTCAACGGTGTACTTCGGGAACGGGCCCGCTGGCAACTTTCTGCCGGCGGGCCCGTTCCCGTTTATCGGGGGAGTGCAATGGGTAGATCCGAGCCGGTCGGGCACCAAAAAAGGCGGACGCCGTAGCGCCCGCCCTATAGCAATCGAAAGCTCAAGCCAGCAGATCGGTCTAGTACACCATGCCCATGGCGTCCCGAACCTCGGCCAGGGTCTGCTCGGCGATCTCGTTGGCACGACGGTTGCCCTCGTGCAGCACGTCCCTCACGTAGTCCAGATCGTTCTCATAGCGCTGGCGACGCTCGCGGATCGGTGCGAAGTATTCGTTGACGGCTTCGGTCACGTACTTCTTGAGCTGGCCGGAGCCGCCCATGCCAATCTCCTCGGCAATCTCGACCTCGGATCGGCCGGTGCAGATGGCTGCCGTGGAAAGCAGGCCGGACACGCCGGGGCGGTTCTCGGGGTCGAACGTGATCATGCGCTCGGAGTCGGTCTGGCTCTTCTTGATGCGCTTGGCCGTCTCCTCGGCGGTCATCGAGATATTGATGGCGTTGCCGTAGCTCTTGCTCATCTTGCGACCGTCTAGGCCGGGCAGCAGCGGGGTCTCTGACAGCAGCGCGTCGACTTCGGGGAACACCTTGCCGTAGCGGTTGTTAAAGCGGCGGGCGATGGTGCGGGTGAGCTCGATGTGCGGCAGCTGGTCGCGACCGACCGGCACCACGTTGCCCTTGCAGAACAGGATGTCGCAGGCCTGGTGCACCGGGTAGGTGAGCAGAAGGCCGGTAAGCTCATGGCCCGAGGCCTCCATCTCGGCCTTGACGGTGGGGTTGCGTGCCAGCTCGGCCTCGGACACCAGCGACAGGAACGGCAGCATGAGCTGGTTGGCGGCGGGCACGGCGGAGTGCGCATAGATCATGGTCTTGTCGGGGTCGATACCGCAGGCAAGGTAGTCCATGACCATGTTGTACACGTTGTCCTGGATGTGCTCGGTGGTGTCGCGGTCGGTGATGACCTGGTAGTCGGCGATGAGCACGTTGGTCTTGGCGCCCATGTTCTGCAATTCAACGCGGCCCTTGAGGGTGCCAAAGTAGTGGCCCAGGTGCAGACGGCCGGTGGGGCGGTCACCGGTAAGCATGGTGAACTTCTCGGGCGTCTTTGCCAGGCCCTCGCGAATGGCGTTGCTCTTTTGCAACGCGACTTCGTAGCTGTTCTCGTTTGGCATGATTGCTCCTAACGTATGTTCATGGGTCAAGATGATAACGCGTTTATTGGAGGGGCGGGGCGTAAGCAGGCGAGTGGCGGAAGAGTGGCGGCT
>URNC01000070.1 GCA_900549065.1 uncultured Collinsella sp.
ACGAGATGCAGCGTAGTCTCGTGGGCTCGGAGATGTGTATAAGAGACAGACGCTGCCGTTGCCGCCCTGCCCGAGGCCGAGGTGCCCGCCGAGCTCGCCCGCGCCAACGAGGCCTTTGCCGAGCTCGTGCGCGTGGAGACCGATGCTCTGTTGGGCAAGGTGCTCTACACCACGAGCTGCGCCATGAAGAACTCCTTCGCGATGAACGATAACGTAAGGTAAAGATAACCTTGCAACGAGCGGGCGGGACAAACGCCGTCAAAGGCTTTGCCCCGCTCGATTTCTATCTTGGCGTTAACACGATTTTGTGTCGTTCACTCAATCTTGGGTACAAGAAGGCCAATGCAGTTGTTCACGATTGGAGCCAACCATGGTTATGAAATTCGATCAGCTTGTTAACGGTGCCATCAACGTGGGCTTCGGCGCCGCCGCCGTTGCCGTCGAGGGCGGCAAGAAGGTCCTCGACGACCTCAATACCAAGGGCGAGCAGGTTCGCAAGGACGCCGGCACCCCCGATATCGCCCGCAGTGTGTCTGACATGTTCGAGCAGGCCGGCGGCACCATCTCCGACCTCACCGAGCGCCTGGGCATGCAGGGCGAGACCGCGGCTCAGCGCGTGCTCGACGAGCTCATCCTGGCTCGCGTCCGCGTTATGACCGCCCCCGAGCGCACGGCCTTTTTGGCCCATGTGCGCGACATCGTCGATTCGGTCGAGGACAACGTGACCTCGGTGCCCGTCGAGTCTGTTGAGCCCGACGATGCAGAGGACACCGAAGAGGCCGAGTAGCAGCGCAGATGGCAGATTCCACCACCGATTACAACAATCTAGATCCCTTGGGTGACGAGGCGGCGGTTGTCGACGAGGTTGAGGCCGCCGTCTCGGGCGCTCGCAAGAAGCCGCGCGCTGTCGATATGGTGCCCGAAGAGCCCGACGCGATGGCGCCGGACGAGGAATACCAGCTCACGCCGGCAGGTCGCCGCGAGCGCATCGGGCAGATCGTTCGCCTGATCAAAAAGTACCGCGTGTGGGATAACCTTACGCCGGTTCGCCTGCGCCGCCTGCTCGAAGAGCTTGGCCCCATGTTCGTTAAAATGGGGCAGATTCTGGCTAACCGCTCCGAGATCTTGCCGCAGCGGTTTTGCGACGAGCTGCGTCGCCTGCGCTCCGACGTAGAGCCGGTGCCGTATGAGGTAGTGCTCCGCTGTCTGGAAGAGGAGTACGGCCAGCGCTTGGGGCAGATGTTCGACGCGATCGACCCCAATCCGCTCGGAAGCGCGTCGCTCGCGCAGGTACACCGTGCCCGCCTGGTGACTGGCGAGGACGTGGCCGTTAAGGTGCAGCGCCCCGGCGCGCAGCAGGTCATGGCGCAGGACATCGACATCATTCGCTCGGTGGTACGCATCGCCTCAAAGTTCGTCAACACCGATCAGTTTGTTGACCTGCACGGCGTGGTCGAAGAGCTGTGGACCTCGTTTCGCGAGGAGACCAACTTTTTAGCCGAGGCCAAAAACCTCAACGATTTCTATGAGTTCCACAAGAGTGTTCACGGCGTTTCGTGCCCCAAGTCCTATCTGGATTTGTGCACCGAGCATGTCGTGGTCATGGATTACGTCGACGGCATCTCCATCGCCGACCCCAAACGCCTAGTGGCCGAGGGCTACGACTTGGAGAAGATTGGCGCCGCGATCGTCGAGGACTACTCGACGCAGGTGCTCGACGACGGCTTTTTCCATGCCGATCCGCATGCCGGAAACATCATCCTCAAAGACGGCATTGTCTACTTTATCGACCTGGGCATGGTCGGGCGCATGTCGAGCCACGACCGCGGTATCGTCAAGGATATGATTTTCGCCGTGGCCGAGGGCGACGTGCCCAAGCTCAAGGACTCGCTCATGCGCTTCGCCGTGACGCGCGGCGATTCGGCCGAGCTTGACCATTCGGCCTTTTTGTCCGATTTGGACTTTATCGTAGCCGACTTTGCAGGACTCGATCTTAAGGACCTGGATATCGGCGAGTTTTTGACCTCGTTGCTAAACCTGGCGCGCAAAAACGACGTTGAGCTGCCGAGCGTGGTGACGATGTTCGCCCGCGGCATGGTGACGCTCGAGGGTCTGCTGACCGAGTACATGCCCAACGTCAACATGATCCAGATCATTCAGGCTCATATCAAAAACGAGAAGAGCATCTATGCCCGCATGCGCGAGATGAGCCGCGACTTTGCCGCGAGCAGCTATCGCGCGGCAAAAGGCTCGCTCGAGGCGGCCGAGTATCTGGGCTTGGCTTCGCGTATGCTCACGCGCGGCCAGCTTAAGGTGAACACGCAGATCATGAGCAGCGATAAGGCGCTGCGACAGCTGGGCGGAATCATCGACCGCATGTCGATGGCGATTGTGATCGCCGGTCTGTTTATCGGTTCGTCGGTGGTGTACTATGCACGCATCGAGCCGGTTGTGTTTGGTATCCCAGTCATTGGCTTTATGGGCTACGTGAGCGCGCTGGTGCTGGCGCTTATGCTGGGTCGCAATATCTGGCTCAACAGCCACGGCGGCAAGCACTAGAGGCTGTGACCGTCACCACATTCTCCTATCGCAAACAATAGCTTTTACCTTGGGCTTCGCCTGCGTGCGAGGCCCTTTTGCGTGATAGCATATTGACGGGTTTAATCGATGGCCTAGATGGTGGTGCGGAGACGCACGAATGCGCGGTTTTCCTGCGCGTTTGGGAGAATCGGGGTGCAAGTCCCCGGCTGTACCAGTAACCGTAATTCCTCTTGGCTCGGGATGTTCGCGTCGCAGATCGGACGGCGCGCCCGAGTCGTTAAGGTTAAGTCGGATCGCCTCCCATCTTGCATGCGGCTGCGGCGTATGCCGCCGGTGTGCATAGGGCTCTGGAGGGAAGGGGGACCCCGATGGGGGAACTCGAGCGCAACATGCGCGATGACGTGGGGCAGCTTCAAGGCAACGCTCCAAGTACAGACAGTAGGAGACAAATGGATATGTTTGAGGACGAGTGCCAGCGTGCCTCGCTTCGTCGCCGTGGCGTAATCGCGCGCGGCGTGGCAAAGCGCTGCCTGGTGGCATTCCTGGCCTTCGCGATGGCCTTTGGCACCACGCCGGCTCAGCTGTGGGCCGAGGGTGCCGAGGGCATTACCGACGCTGTGGCTCAGGCTACGACGCCAGGCGAGGACGCAGCGCTTGCGGGCGGTACCGCTGAGCAGAGCGGCGCCGAGGTTTCGGATTCCGGGAGCGCGCCTGCAGCTAGTGCCGCCACTACAGAGGCAGCAACTGGCGACGAAGGCTCGGCGACGGGGGAGAGCCCTGCCACGAGCGAGCAGTCTTCGACGGCATCCGCTGGCCAAGCAGGATCTGCCGCCGCGGCTGCCGTCCAGACAGAGAACCCGACAGAAACTGGCGATGTCGTCAAGAAGCAAATCGAGGTCTCGTTCTCGATTATCGGCACCGATGCCGACGGCAAGGCTCAGACCTGGGTGGCGCCTACGCAGCTCAAGCTCGACGAGGGCGCGACGGCTGCGGATGCCTTCATTAAGCTGCAGGAGAAGACGGGCTTCAAGGCGAAGTACGATCCGAACACGGCATACGGTTTCTACCTCGAAAGCATCACCTCCCCGAGCGATGGCCGCACGCTTGCCTACGATCCGACGACTCATGCCTACTGGCAGCTGTTCGTCGACGGCGCGTCTTCCTCGGTTGGCGCGAGCAGCGTCAAACTCACCCAGGGGCAGAAGATTGAGTTTGCCTATACGGCTGGTAGCGCGTCCCCTGTCGTTAAGGACCAGCTTGCTGCGAATGTGACCGTCATTGGTCGCGATGCCCAGGGCAAGACTCAGACCTGGGCCGACAACGCGCAGTATGTGGTGACGTCCGGTTCGAGCGCGCTTGATCTTACGAAGGTCGCGCTTGAGGCGAATGATATTGACGCCGTTGCTGCGGGCTCCTTCATTCTGAGCCTTAAGTACAACGGTGTTGAGCTGGGTACGCCCCAAGATTATTCGACCTATTGGCAGCTGTTTATCAACGGCAAGTCGAGTGACTATACGGCGGACAATGTCACCATCCATGCTGGCGATACCGTCACGTGGTTCTACGGTGGCTGGGGAGATCAGTTGCCGTCCGATTCTGTCCATGCTTCCGTTCAGGTGCTTGGCAAGGACAAGGACGGCAAGCAGCAGGTTTGGGCTTCGACGGGCCAGACGAGTCTCAAGGCAGGCTCCACTGCCAAGGATCTCCTTGAGCAGACCGGCCTTAAGCTCGATGCTAGCGAATCGTCTTGGGGCTGGTTCCTCAACGGCATTTATTCGCCGTTCGATGGTAAGTCCTATGGCTGGGATGCTGCGACCAATAGCTATTGGCGCTTCTACGTAAATGGCAAGTTCGCCGACGTTGGCGCCGGTGCCTACGAGCTCCATGAGGGCGATGCCGTCACCTTTATGTATGGTGCTGACGCCGATGCCCTTCCTGGCCAGGTTCTTGGGTCTGTCGATGTTATCGGTCCCGATGTCAACGGCAACAATGCTCGCTGGGGCTCGGCAAGCAACGTTTCTCTGCCCGAAGGCTCTACTGCCCAGAACCTTATTGAGACGGTTCTGAAGGCCAAGGGCGTTACGTACAACGGCTCCCAGAGTGGTGAGTACTGGTTCCTCAATTCCATCAACTCGCCATTCGAAGACGAGACGTACGGCTATGATGGTGCGACCAACAAATATTGGCACCTGTATATCAATGGAGAGCCCTCCTTACTCTGCGCTAATCAGATTACGCTCAAGAGCGGCGATAAGGTCACACTTGCCTATACCACCGACGATTCGGCCATGCCCGATCCCGACAAGATTGTCGTGGACCCGGGTGCGACGACTCCTGATTGGGATGCCGAGTGGGCCGGCTACGGCAACAGTGGCAACGGTTCGACCGTAACGGATGCCAAGACGCCTGCGCAGGCCGCCGGTCTTAAGTGGGCCTTCGATTGGAAGGCCGAGTCTGGTCAGCAGTATGCCAACTGCAGCGAGCCTGTCATTGCTAACGGCTTTGTGTACATCGCGACCGAGAACGAGCTCATTAAGATCGATTCGTCCACGGGCAAAAAGGTTGCCTCTGCGCCGCTTGCCTCCAAGGTGAGCTATACCTCTCGTCCGATCTATACCAATGGCCTTATCATCGTTCCGCTCAACGGCGGTGCGGTCCAGGCGATTACTGCAGACAAGCTGATCTGCAAGTGGCTGACGCCTGGTTTGACGGACTTGACGCAGAGCTCCTGCACCGTCGTTTCGGACGGCGAGTACGTCTATGTAGGCTCGGTCGATATTTCGTATGACGAGAATTACAATGCGGCCTACGGCAACGGCTCCTTTGCGCGCATTAAGATTGCCACGGGCGAAGTTTCTTGGCAGAACATCGACCCTGCCGAGGGCTATTACTGGACTGGTGCGGCTTTGACGGATAAGTATGCCATCGTTCCTACGAGCGCGGGTACGCTTAAGTGCATTGATAAGACGACGGGCGATGTCGTTTCGACCATGAAGCTCGGCGCTGTCGCAAATGCCGATTGCATTGCCGATCCGTCCAATGGCTCGACCTTCTATCAGATGACGCACGACGGAAAGCTCCATGTGATTTCGCTTTCGGCGAAGGGCGTGCTGAGTGAACAGAAGACGGTTGATCTGGGCCTTACGAATAATCTGAGCGCCCCTGCGGTGTCTGGTGACAATCTGATTGTCGGCGGACAGACGGCTACTGGCTCTGCTCTGGTTCTCTATAACCTGAAGACGGGTAAGACCACGATGGTCGCTGCTGCCGACGGCAAGGCGCTGCCGGCTGGCCTCAACGGTATTGCTGCTACTCCGCTGGTGAGTGTTCAGGGCGGCAAGACCTATGTGTACTTCACCGTTAACAGCGCGGATAGCAAGGATTACGTCAACTACTCTGCTGGTGGTGGCGTGTATCGCTATACGCTCGGCGATGCAGAGGCGACGCAGATTTATGATGCGGCTGGCCATTACCAGTACTGTGACTCTCCGGTCATTGCCGATGCTTCTGGCAATCTCTACTACATTAATGATTCGGGCACGCTGTTTAAACTTGGAGCTGTCGAGTCTTGGACGGTTGCCTTTAACTCCAACGGCGGGTCTGCTTGCGACACTAAGTTTGTTGCTACGGCCGATGGCAAGCTGGTCAAGCCGGCCGATCCGACGCGCGATGGCTACACTTTCGGCGGTTGGTATACCGATGAGGCTTGCACGCAGGCGTATGACTTCAGTACGCCGGTGACGGCCGATCTGACGCTGTATGCCAAGTGGACCAAGAATGCCGTTAACCCTGGCGGTAATGGCGGTTCAGGCTCCAATGGCGGCAATGGCGGCGTTGGTTCGAATGGCGGCGGCGGTTCTAGTACCGGTACTGGTTCCGGCACTGGCGCTGGCGCTGGTTCTGGCTCCGGCTCGAAGGGCGGCGCTATTGCCCCGGGCCAGAAGCCGGTGACCAAGACGACGGTGTCGACCAAGACCGAGACCAGGGACAACAAGTCCGACAAGAAGGACTCCGATAAGTCCGATAAGAAGGACGAGAAGAAGTCTGACAAGAAGTCTGACAGGAAGTCTGACAGGAAGGACGGCAAGTCCGACAAGAAGTCCGATTCCAAGTCCGATACGGGTGCTGTTTCCACGACCACTGCTAAGAAGTCCTCTAGTGCTTCCGAGCAGGAGACTGGCACCAATCCGCTCGCCATCGTTGGCATCGCCGCCGGCGTGATTGGCCTCGCGCTCATCGCCGTCTTCGTGCTGACCAAGCGCGGCAAGGGTGACGGTAATGCCCGATAAGCCCAAGGAGACCAGCGGGCAACAGCCCGACTCCTCGTTTATCCAGCTCGATGATCCAAAGCAAAAGGGCGCCGCTTCGGCGGCGTCCGCCTCTCGTCGCAAGGCGCTCCTTGGCGTTCTTGCTGCCGCGTGCACCATTCTGATCGTCGTCTCGCTGGGCTTCGTCCATCCTTCCGAGAGCGGCGCCTGGTCCATTGACTGGATCGTTCAGACCGTGACGGGGGAGAGCGTCGTCGCCAAGGACACCAAGGGGTCTGGCTCGTCTACCGCTTCGGGCGAGGCCAGTTCCAAGGATTCCAAATCTTCGAATGATGCAAAAGACGAGCCCAAGGGTTCGAACGACGCCAAGGACGATTCCGAGTCTTCAAACAAGGAATCGGACAAAAACTCGGATAGCAAGAAGTCCGAGGACCGGGGCGGCAAGAAGTCTGGCGATAAATCCGCTGCCCAAAATACGGGAGCCGGTGATACTTCCAATGCGTCTGGCGGTGCTTCTTCGGGCGGTGGCCAGTCGTCTGATGGAGCCTCATCCTCTAATGGTGGAAACGCCTCCTCGGGCAGCCAAAGCGGCTCACAGGAGTCCAACTACGTTACGGTGACGGTTTCGGTCACATCGAGCGCTGTGGGCAATCCCGTGTCCTCTGGCGGCACCTTTACCTTTAACGAAGGCGCCACCGTTTACGATGCCCTGTGCGCGCTGGGCCTTTCTGTCAACGCACACGGCTCATCGTACGGCACGTATGTTTCTGCGATTGGTGGTTTGGCCGAGAAACAGTACGGCGGCACGAGCGGCTGGATGTACTCCGTCAACGGCACAACGCCCATGACGGCCTGCAGTAACTACGTTCTCTCCAATGGCGACAACGTCGTTTGGTATTACGTAACGGGCTAGAGGCCTCGACATAGCGCGCCAGACGGGCGGTTCGGACCAACATCCGGACCGCCCGTTTTTCATGCGAATGGGACTGGGTCGCCGGGTCTCTCGGCAAACAAAAAACCGGTTGGAACGGGAATTCCAACCGGTTATACATTCAAGCAAATAGTGAATCGACTACGACCGTGCGCCCTCGAGGAAGAAGCGGCGGCTGAAGTAGTTGTACCAGGTGACGAGGAACGTGGCGATGGCCTTCATGGCTTGGTAGCCGATGCTCAAAAACGTGACGCCCACAAACATGTACAGGTCGTTGAGGCCCAGGCCGATCACCGACAGGATGGTGAAGATCGTGAACTCGCGCTTGCGGCTCATGCCTTCGCGGTGGTCGAACACGTACTTCATGCTGAGCCAGTAGTTGACCACGACAGACGTGATAAACGAAACCGTGGTGCTCATCAAAAAGTCGAGGTGGAACAGCTCGACGAGCGCAATGAGCATGCCCCAGTCGATGCCAAAGGAGATAAGACCCACGACAGCAAACTTGAGGAACTGCTTGGTATGAGGTTGTGCCAGCGCCTTGCGCACGTAATCACATCCAATGCGTTGATGAATCGAGCAGAGGATACTTTAGAGCTTTTACAAGGGAAACGTAAGGTCTTTGCCAAGAACTATATGAACTCGCCAAATTTTCAAGAGCTAATCCGCAAACGTTGAAAATTTGCCCGTAAACGAGCGGCACCCACGGACGATACTGCGCTGAGCGCACGTCGTCCGTGGGCGCCGTAATGCTGCAGGGGTTTCGAGCTATTTTGTCTCGTCGCCCTCCAGGAAGATTTTTCGGGTCACAAAGTTGTAGACCATGACAAGCGCGGTGGCGCAGATCTTGGCGATATTGGCCTCGAGTCCCAGGCCGGCGTTGAGCGCCAGCACGATGCCGTCGTTGAGCACCAAACCGATCACGGACAGCACGACAAAGATGATGAACTCGCGGCGGCGGCTCATGCCTTCCTTGTGCGCAAACACGTATTTCATGCTGGCGAGGTAGTTAAAGATGAGCGAGACGATAAAGCCGCTGGTGTTGGCGATTAGGATGTTGAGGCCCAGACCGTAGTGGAGCAGATTCATAATGCCAAAGTCGATAACCGTGGCAATGACACCGACGACGCCAAATTTCATGATCTGCGCAAGGAGCTTTTGCATGGTACCTGCCTTAAGCTGGCGCCGAAGCGCCGCGGGGATGACAAACTCAGCAAGTTTAGCCAATCCCCGCGGGTGGTGCTAGGCGCGCTCCTCGATAGCACCGTTTCTATATGCATCGAGCAGCTGGCGCAGGTCTTGGATTTGGCTGCGGATCTTGGCGCCAGTATCGGTGTCGCTCACCATGCGGCGACGGTCCGCTTGGTCAAAACGGTTGGTCTCGCTTTCGATGTCCACGTTGCGCGTGAGTGCCTCGGCAACCGTCGTAAAGGCCCGGTGCGACTTGAGGCGGCAGCCGCGCGAGCTCGAGATGAGCGTATAGCCGGCGATGCCCGTCTTGGGATGGTAAGCGCGGCAGAAGCCGCCATCGATGACCAGCAGCTTGCCCTCGGCGCGGATGGGCTGCTCGCCCTTGGTGGTTTTAACGGGCGTGTGGCCGTTGATGATGTGGCCGGTCGGCGAGCATGCCATGGGCGCGACGCCAAACTCGCGCATGATGTCGTCGCAGACCGAGGGCGACTTGGTAAGCGTAAAGTACGGGTCCATCGGCTCGACCCAGGTGCTCTTATCGGCGATATAGGCGCGCTCAAAGGTACGCACCAGGCGTCCGCTGGCGGGTGAATTGAAGCCAATCCACAGGTACCACATCCAGTCGAGGGCATCGCGGTCGCCCACGCGCCACGCGCGGCGGGCGATGTGGTCGCAAAAATCGAGATAATCGCGGCCAGCGTGCCAGGTGCCCAGGCAGTTCATGCTGCTAAAGGTGCCGTCTTCGTTGAGCGGAACGCAGCCGTGGAAGAGCAGGTTGCCGTTGGCGACCTTGTACATCGAGCCGTGGGTGTAGAGGAAATCGATATGGCGATGCAGGTGATCGGCGGTGACAAACTCGGACACGAGCTTGTCGATGATGTGCTGCTCCTGAGACGTGAGCGTGTAAGGGTCCGCCGGGTCGACGGTGGGGAAGTCGTTGGTCGTGAGCGGCCACACGCTGCCGTCGGCGAGCGTGACCGTGCCGGTGTCGTGGTCGATCTTGTCGAGTAACAGGCGGTCGGTCATATCGAACTCGGGGTGGCGCTGGATAATCTGGCCCTCGAGCTTAAAGAGCAGCACGTTGATGGCCTTGATCAGCGGGGTGATGGACTCACCGGCGGTGTAGGTGGCATCGGCAAAGGCGACAAGCTCACGCAGCGAGATGCCGTAGTCGTTCTCCAGGATCTCGTAGTTGTCGTAGCGTAGGTTCTGTCTCTTATACACATCTGACGCTGCCGACGAAGGCTTAGGTGTAGAT
>URNC01000071.1 GCA_900549065.1 uncultured Collinsella sp.
GAGATGCAGCGTAGTCTCGTGGGCTCGGAGATGTGTATAAGAGACAGATGCAATCGTGCGTGCAAGCACCATGGAGATCGGCTATGTGGATAAGAAGCGCAAGATTGCCGGCGAGGATCGCATGCTCATTCCCGATGGCCTGCTGCAGTGCGACACGGGGGTATCGGGCAAGGAGGTCATCGACACCGTGACGCGTGTGGTCGAGGAAGTCGCCGAGGAGCACGGTGCCAACACGGCTGTAGCACTCGCCAAGGTTAAGGCTGCTGTTGCCGAGAAAGTTGAGGATGACGAGGAACTGCCCCCTTGGGATATCGTCGATGAGGTCTTTGAGGACGAGCCGGTTATCAAGGAGAGCGTGCGCGCGGCACTGACTGAGGAGAAGGTGCCTGAGCGTGTGCCCGTGGAGCGCAAGCAGGTCGAACGCGCGGCGGTGCGCAACCACAAGATCCGTACCGACACGGGCATCGAGATCAGCTTCCCGGCCGAGATGGGTTCGAACTCTGAGTACATCGAGTTTGTCAACGAGCCCAACGGCCTCATCTCCATCGAGCTCAAGAACATCGGAAGTATTGAGAATCGATAAACTGCTCTTGGACGTTGCAAAAAACAAAGGCCGAAGCCTTTTGGGACTTCGGCCTTTTTTTGTTTTCGGCTTGGTTGCTGACATTGCGCCGCAGGTTGAGCTCACGTCAGCGAAAATGCCCCTAGGCGAGCAAGGTGACGTGAAAGAGGAGGGAAGCGTACTTCGGTACGCGACCGACGATTGAACGTCAGATTGTCGCTTAGGGGCGTTTGCAGCGTCGAGCCGTTATGCGGTTTGGTAAAACCGCATAACTTCTACAGCTGGCGCAGACCTTCCTCGAGACCGGTCTTGCTGTTGGTCTTCTCGTCGCGCATCTTGATGACGCGGGCGGGGACACCGGCCACGACGGCACCGGCGGGGACGTCCTCGACGCACACGGCACCGGCGGCAACTACAGCACCCTTGCCCACATGCACGCCCTCCAGGACCACAGCATTGGCGCCGATCATGACATCGTCCTCGATGATGACGGGCGTGGCGCTTGCGGGCTCCACGACGCCCGCCAACACGGTGCCGGCGCCGATGTGGCAGTTCTTGCCCACGGTGGCACGACCGCCCAGCACGGCGCCCATATCGATCATGGAGCCCTCGCCGATAACGGAGCCGATGTTGATGATGGCGCCCATCATGATGACGGCACGGTCGCCAATCTCGACGCGGTCGCGGATGATCGCGCCCGGCTCAATGCGGGCGTTGATGCCCTTAAGGTCGAGCATGGGCACGGCGGAGTTGCGGCAGTCGTTCTCCACATCGTAGTAGTCGATGGAATCGGCGTTGGCGTCCAGGATGGCCTTGAGCTCATCCCAGTCGCCAAAGACGGTCTTGCCACGACGACCGCCGTAGACATGTGCGTCGCCCCAGGCAACTTTCATGCCCGGCTTCTCGCGCACGTACAGCTTGACGGGCGTCTTTTTGGGCGCGGTGGCGATGTAGTTGATAATCTCCTGTGCATCCATCTCGACTGCGTTGCTCATTTGCTATCTCTCCTTTGGGTGGATTCGGTTGATACCTGGTTAGGCAAACATGACCTGGTCGAACGTATAGAAGCCGGGTTCGCGGGCGACGAGCTTCTGCGCGGCTGCCAGGGCGCCGTTGACAAAGATCTGACGGCTCGTGGCGCGGTGGGTGAGCGTGACTTCCTCGTCCTGGCCAAAGAAACCCACCTCGTGCACGCCGGCTACGGTGCCGCCGCGCAGCGAGTGCATACCGATTTCCTTGGGGTCGCGCGCGCCGCACATGCCCTCGCGGCCATAGACGGGGTGGTAGCCTGCCTCGGGCTCGGCTTCGACGACGGCGTCGAGCAACAACTTGGCGGTGCCGCTGGGGGCGTCGACCTTTTGGTTATGGTGCGTCTCGACGATTTCGCAGTCAAAGCCGGGCAGCTCGCGTGTGGCCTGTGCCACTAGATGACGCAGAGCTGCGATACCGATGGAGTAGTTGCCCGAGTGTATGACGCGGGCATTCTGACCCAGCTTGTGCAGACGGTCCATCTGCTCGGGGGTGTAGCCTGTGGTGCCTGAGACCAACGCCGCGCCCGTGCGCTCGACATAGGCGACGACGGCATCGAAGGTCACGACGTTCGAGAAGTCGATAATCACATCGGCTGCCGGGGCGCTCTCGAGCTCGGACAGATCAAAACCGATCTGGGCGACGATATCAAAAACGGGCTGCCCGCCGGCGTCGACAATGCCTTCGGCGGTAGTGCGGATGAGCGAGCCCATGCGGCCCGTTCCCATAATGACGGTCTTAATCAAGCAGACCAGCTCCCTTCAGAGCATCGGTAAGTGCGGCTCGCGTGTCGTCTGCCATGGGGCACAGCGGCATGCGGTAGTTTGCCTCGATCATACCCATCTGAGCGAGCGCCTCTTTGACGGGGATGGGGTTGACCTCACTAAAGAGGGCATTGATGAGCGGCTGGCCGGCAATTTGGATATCGCGGGCACGTGCCACGTCACCGTCCAAATAGGCGCGGCACATGTCATGCACGAGCTGCGGCTGAACGTCTGCCCACACGCTGATGGTGCCCGAGGCGCCCAGGCTCATGAGCGGCACGGTAAGCGCGTCCTCGCCCGAGTACATGCGGAAGTCGTCTGACAGCAGGTGGGCGATCTTGGCCGCGTAGGCGACGTTGCCCGAGGCCTCCTTGATGCCCATGATGTTGGGGTGCGCGGCCAAGCGCTCTACGTTGCGCTCGCTGATACCGCAGCCGCAGCGGCCGGGGATGTTGTACAGGATGCAGGGGATGTCAACGGCATCGGCGACGGCCTTAAAGTGCTGATAGATACCCTCTTCGTTGGACTTGTTGTAGTAGGGGGTAATGAGCAGCAGGCCGTCGGCTCCCAAGCCCTGGTAAGTAAGCGACTTGGTGAGCATGGTCTGCGTGGAGTTGGAGCCCGAGCCGGCGATGACGGGGACGCGTCCTGCAACATGCTTGACCACGGCGACGACGACGGAGTTGTCCTCGTCATCGGTCATCGTGGCGCTCTCGCCGGTGGTGCCCAGAGTGAGGATGGCGTCGGTGCCGTTTTGCAGGTGGAAATCGATAAGGCGCTCGAGCGCGTCAAAGTCGACGCTGCCGTCCTTTTTAAACGGCGTGACGAGGGCGACGATCGAGCCCTCGAGGTTGCGAATATCCATGTTCTTCTCCTTCGCCTCCGCGATCTGGATGCGTTTGTTCCATTGAGCTGCGACTGCCAGGCGCTCGTCTTGGGCGCGACGGCGGGCGCTTTCGGCGCGCGACTTGGCCAGCAGCTCTCGGCCGCACGGCAGCACGTCGAGCGTGGCAAAATAATCGCCCGGGCGCTCGGCGCGGCGGATGAGGTCGGCCGCGCCATCGGGGCGCAGCAGGACCTCGGCCGAGCGCAGCCGTCCGTTGTAGTTGTAGCCCATGGAGTAGCCATGCGCGCCGGTATCGTGGATTACAAGCAGGTCACCCATGTCGATATGCGGCAGCTCGCGATCGATAGCGAACTTGTCGTTGTTCTCGCATAGGTTGCCCGTGATGTCATAGGTGTTCGTGACGGGCGCCGTGGTCTTGTCGGCGCCGCCCGGCTGACCCATCACCGTAATGTGGTGGTAGGCGCCATACATGGCAGGGCGAATCAAATCGACGGCACTGGCGTCCACGCCGATATAGTCCTTGTAGATCTGCTTCTCGTGGATAGCCTTGGTGACCAGGCAGCCGTAGGGGCCCATCATAAAGCGGCCCATCTCAGTGCAGATGGCCACATCGCTCATGCCGGCGGGAACCAGGATCTCGTCGTATGCCGCGTGTACTCCCTCGCCGATGGCGCGAATGTCGTTGGCCTGCTGCTCGGGCAGGTAGGGGATGCCGACGCCGCCGGACAGATTGATGAAGGCGACGTGTGCGCCGGTCTCGCGCTCCAGGCGTACGGCAAGCTCAAAGAGGATACGCGCGAGCTTGGGGTAGTAGTCGTTGGTGACGGTGTTGCTGGCAAGGAATGCGTGGATGCCAAAGTCCTCGGCGCCCTTGGCTTTGAGCATGCGGAAGGCCTCGAAGAGCTGCTCGGTGGTCATGCCATATTTGGAGTCGCCCGGGTTGTCCATGATGCCGTTGGAGAGCTGGAACAGGCCGCCTGGATTAAAGCGGCAGCTGACCGTTTTGGGGATGGGCCCCGCAACACGCTCAAAGAACTCGATGTGGCTGATGTCGTCAAAGTTGACGATGGCACCCAGCTTGTCGGCGAGCTCAAAGTCGGCAGCCGGCGTATCGTTGGACGAGAACATGATGTCGTGTCCCGTGATACCCAGCGAGCGGGCGATCATGAGCTCGGTATAGCTCGAGCAATCGCAGCCGCAGTCGTATTCGTTGAGAATGGAGATGAGCGCCGGGTTGGGGTTGGCCTTGACGGCAAAGTATTCCTTAAAGCCCGGGTTCCATGCAAAGGCGTCGCGCACTTCTTGCATGTTGCGGCGGATGCCTGCCTCGTCGTATAGATGAAACGGCGTGGGGAACTGCTCGACGATATGCTCGAGTGTCTCCTTGTCCACAAACGGCTGCTTGGCCGCATATGCCTCGTTGGGGGTCAATGCCATGTCCCGTAAACCTCGCTATCCAGACGGCGCCATCTGCGCATCGAATCCGCATAGCGTGGACCCAATGTCCGGATAGCGCTCCCGCATTGCTGCAGACAGTCCTGTGGGTGTTTCCCACAGGCCCACCAGGTTGTTCGTGCCCGTAAAACCCAGTTCGGCGGGTTTCGCCTCCCCACGGGGTCAAAGCCTGCCGGCTCGCCCGCGGCTCTTCGTGCCCGCGCCTCTATCAAGTGGTAAAGACCCTATCACGTTGCACTTTACCAAACAAGAGTATTCGTATATAACGTTTAAAAAATGCAGGGATATGCTGGAAACATGTGCGCCACAATCCTGTATCACAATAAGTTGCAACAGATGTGCCTCACGAAGGGATCCTCTATGACCGAGCTCCAAGAACTCCGTCGCTATCGCCGCGATCTCCATCGCATTCCGGAGCTCGATTTCGATCTTCCGCAAACCATTGCCTATATCGAGGGCGTGCTGGCACCGCTCACCTGCGAAGTGACCCATCCGTGCCCCAGCTGCGTCTGTGCTTTCTTCGACGCCGGCGTTGATGCCGCGCATGCCACGGCTATTCGCGCCGATATGGATGCGCTGCCCATCGCGGAGGCGACGGGAGCGGCCTTTGCCTCGACCCATCCCGGTAAGATGCACGCTTGCGGACATGACGGACACATGGCCATGGCGCTTGCCGCCGCGACGTATGTCGACCGTACGATTCGCGAACAGCCGGGCGCCATAAGGCGCAACGTTCTCTTTGTGTTCCAGCCGGCCGAGGAAACGACCGGTGGTGCCAAGACGGTATGCGAGAGTGGTGTGTTCGAGCGCTATGGGGCCGACCGCATTTTTGGCTTCCATGTGTGGCCCGATCTGCCTGCCGGCACGTTGGCGAGCTGTTCCGGTCCGCTGCTGGCGCGTTCGAGCGAGACACACATTCATATTCACGGGACGAGCATCCATATCGCTAAGACCTATGGCGTTCCGGTCGAGGAGTCGCACGATGCGGCGCTGGCGGCTGCCAAGTTCTTGGTTGCCGAGCGCGAACTGATGGACGAGCTGGGCACCGACGAGCCCTGTATCGGCAAGTTTGGTCTGCTGCAGGCCGGTACCGTCTGCAATGCGGTGGCGGGGGAGGCCCATGTTGCCGGCAGCCTGCGTGTGTTTACGGACGACATGTTCGACCGGGCGCGCGAAGGCGTGCGCCGCGTGCTGGACGATGCCTGTGCCGCAACAGGCTGTACGTACGATCTCGACTTTGCCGAGGGCTATCCGCCAGTCGATAACGACCCCGAGCTGTTTGCCTGCATTGCGCTTGCCTTGTCCGAGCTGCAACTTGTGGACGAGCCGCTGCTGATCGCCGAGGATTTCGCGTTCTATCAACGCCATCTGCCGGGCGTGTTTTTCCTGCTGGGCACGGGTATGCCAGAGGACCAAGACAACCCGAGTGATTCGGATGGCTGTCCCGCCTATGCCACAAGCGCTCTGCATACCGATAGCATGCTCTTCGACGAGGAAATCCTTCTCAAAGGCCTCGATGTCTACAAACGATTGCTTTTGCTTGACTAAGGCGCAAAGGACTATTTGTTCTAGAAAACACGAACAAACGTACGATATAATAGAGATGTAAGTCTATAGAAACGTTTGACGTTACTAACGTAAGGCGATACTATGATTGCATCGTATAAAGATGAGGATACCGAGCGCTTTGCCATGGGTGTGCGGGTCAGGAGGTTCGTGCCCTTTGAGCGTGTTGCGTTGAGGAAGATTCGCCAACTGCAGGTTTGTGCTTCGCTTGATGATCTTCGCGTTCCACCGGGCAACCGCCTGGAAGCTTTGAAGGGCGATCGTGCCGGTCAATATAGCATCCGTGTTAACGAGCGCTATCGGGTCTGTTTTGAGTGGAGACAGGAGATGGCTTGGAATGTCGAAATCGTCGATTATCACAAGTGATGAGACTTCGGCCGATTTGCTGTCGCCGGTGACTCCTGGTGAGCTTCTCAAAGAGGAGTTTCTTGTTCCCATGGGCATTTCTCAATATCGCCTTGCGAAAGAGACTGGGATTCCGGCTCAGCGTATCGGGCAGATTGTCTTGGGAAAACGTCGCGTGACGGCCGACACCGACCTCCGTCTTTGCCGTTATTTTGGCCTGGCGGATGGTTATTGGCTGCGCGCTCAGGTGGCGTTTGACCTTGAGGCCGAGAAAAGACGGATCGAACCGGAACTCGACAAGATCGTTCCTGTTCAGCAGGCTATCGCACTGTAGTGCTCAAGGATGATGGGGGTGGCGCGGCGATGAGGCGACGCCGACAGTCTGCCGTATATAGTCCGGGTGGATGCGGGTGCGGTTTGCTGCTGCTTCCGGTCATCGCTGTGGGCATTGGCGTGATGTTTGTGCTTGCTGGGCTGGCTACGGCGGCACTCGTACTGTTTATCACTGCTATCGGCGTGACGATTTGGCTTTATCGCAGTCGTGAGCAGCGCCGCGCCGACGGTAAGACCAATGTAGGATGGATTGCCTTTTTGGTCATCGCCTACCTGCTGAGCATCAGCTATTTGGCCTTCTTTATTCTGTTGCTTGTGAGCACCTTTACCGGGGAATCCGTCACGGTGGGGTAGGCTTCGACGAGCTTCTTGAGGATGAAGCAAGGGGGCGGACTCTGAATGAACTGCGCCCCACATCAACAAGTTTCATTCGTTGTGTAGCAATCTGGATGTGCAAGCGTTTGGCGTGAGAGCACCGCCGCCAGCAACGCAGGGATACAGGTCGCGATCGCCAGCTCCCGTTCCAGCTCATCGCAAAAGCGCGTCAACGTCGCGCCTGACCACGGCCATTTCCTGTTCGAGTTTGTAGGCTCGCTCGATGTGAGCTCGTCGATTTTGAGCTCCATAACTGCGCGGCTGCGCGAGTTGGACTCGATCACTCCGATTGGTGTCACAGTGACGCCGATGAGCGTCACCGCAATAGACTCCACTGGACCTCCTGGCAGGACATAGGTCAACTTGCGAGTGCATTATCCGCTGCGGTCACAAATCAGCTGGCAACTGAGTAATCGGCCTAAAGCACGGGGTAAAATACGCTAAAGAGGAAGGAATGGAGGCCGAAATGGAAGAGTTCGAGCTTAAGGACGAGCAGCAGGAAGAGAGCGTGAAGACAGCGCTGACGGAAACCGACCTTGAGCTTGACAATACGGAAAAGAAGCCTCTCATGCAGGCCACCCGAGAAAAGGTGGAAGCCATTCCCGATGTCGTTAAGGAGGGCGCAGCGAAAGCCGTCCAATTCGTCAAAGAACATAAGAAGGAGATTGCCGCTTGGACGGTCGCTGTCATTGGGGCTGTCGCCTACGTTGCCAACAACTCGCATGAGAAAGATCAGCTGCTGGAAAAGAATGCTCGGCTGACGGAAGAAAACGCTCAGCTGTCAGGCGATCTCGTAATAGAGCGCGAGGTTTCAGACCGTTTGGCATCGCGAGTGGTGGAGCTCGAGAATCTCTGCGATGAGAAAGACGACTATTTCCGAGAGACGATTTCGGACGGACTGCGTCATGGAAGTTCCCTCGCCGGAAAGCACATGGCCGACCGAAGGCAATATCTCAATGAGGGGTAGGTCGGTTCTTACTACGCGCCATTACGCTCTAACGCCTAGCCTGCACCGCTGGGGCGGCGCACTCATTCTTGGCAGCAGCGCATGAAAGACGCCTGCGCAGCCGTCAGGGGTGCTATTTGGTGCAGTTCCAAGCCTCATCCAGCCGTCAGCTAGCCCGCCTGCCCCTCGCCGTCGTCGCGGCGTATCGCGTACTCGTCTGCTTTGAGTCGCAGGCCGTGTCATTGCCGCCAACGATGGCCTTGTGGTTGTTGAATGTGGTCGGGCCCATGTGGTCCTTGGGCGATTCTCAGCCCGCATCTACCAGGATTCTGTCGAGCTCGTGCGAGCATCGAGCGTGCAGGGCATGCTCGAGAGCGTCGCCGTCCGCATGGACCACGCCGCGCAGGTTCGCCATGTCGGAAATTGAGGCAAGGCGCTGCAGCCGTAGAACCAGTAGTTCAAATCGATGTTGGCAAGCCTCGAGGTGTCATCGGCGATGGACGCGCGCTTCATGCTCTTCTATATGGCAACCTTAGCTCTCAGCTAATGAATTCAAGTTCAATCCTTCCTACGATGTGCTGTGTGCCGGCACGGTAGCCGGATCGTAGGAAGGATGCATGATGAAAAAGCTCGAAAACGAAGTGCTGCTGAGCCGTCGCGCTGCACTGGGCGCATTCGCCACCGTCGCCTTGGGGACTGCCGGTCTTCTTGCCGGTTGTGGTAGCGATAAGGCGACCGTCACCGAGGACGCTGGCGATGGCGACAAGAAGGAAGAGGCGAAGAAGGAAGAGCAGTCTACGACTGACCTGGCGGTTGGTGCGACGGTGACCACGACTGCCGGTCTTTCCGTCGTTGTCGATTCCGTCCAGCCCGGCCTCACAAATTATGACGGTTCGACCATGACGGGCATTCACGTCACGTACGTCAACAATGGCGATGAGGGCGCAGATTACAACATCTACGACTGGAAGGGCGAGGACGCCAACGGCGCTCAGCAGAATCAGGGTTACTACAGCGAGGGCTCCGATGAGCTACAGTCTGGTACCCTTGCCGCTGGTGGCTCTGTGGCGGGCAATATCTACTTTGATGGCGATATCAAGAAGGCACTGTATTTTGCCAACATGTTTGATAAGTCTGCCACTGCAAGCTGGGTGTTGGCCTAGCATGTCGCTACCGTTGCGCCGTATGGGAGGTGAAGTCGTATGCCCGATAAAAAGCTGACTGACGAGTTACTCAATGAGCTTCTCGACGCGCCAAACATCGATGGCTATATCAAAGAACACGACTTTGCCGCCCCGTCGCTTTCGAACTACCTGAAGCAGCTACTGCAGGAAAAGGGCTTGGAGCGCTCGCGCGTGGTTCGTATGGCCGATCTCAATGAGACCTTTGGCTATCAGATTTTTACCGGTGCGCGGCATCCGAGCCGCAATAAGGTGCTGCAGATTGCCTTTGCGATGGCGCTGACGCTCAAAGAGACTAACCGTGCGCTGACGGCTGCCGGGGTAAGCGTCCTTAACTGCAAGGACCGCCGCGATGCGATTATCATCTTTTGCATCGATCGCGGGTGCAGCCTCCAAAAGGTCAACGAGGAGCTGTATCGCTTTGGCGAGGAGACGGTGAGTTAGCGGCTGATATCTGAGCCGGCGGAGCTGCCGAACAACGATGCAAACGAACGGGGCGCGGATGCCATGGGGTGTCTGCGCCCTGCGCTATGATGGAGGCTATGGATACTCAGACCCCAACATATTCCGATGACGAGCTGACCGCAGCGCTTGCCGAGCACCTGGCGTCGCTCGATTGCGACGACAGCTATCGCGTGGAGCGTGTACTTAAGCGCTCGACCGTTGAAACAACCGAGCTCGTGTACTTTGAAGGAACCGGCGGTGGCTCGCTCGGCCCCTTTGTCCGTAAACGCATCGATGCTTCGGCTCAAATCGGCGGGGCATACGAGCGTCTGTTTGCCGTTC
>URNC01000072.1 GCA_900549065.1 uncultured Collinsella sp.
GGCCCGTGGGTTATACCCTAAGAGCAAACCACCCTTTTTAAGGGTGGTTCTGATTCTGCTCGATGCGTTGCTTTCCGACATTTTGCTTTCCGACACTTGCTCTCTTGATAGAAAAAGAGCTGGAGTTGCGCATCGTTGAGAGGCTTTCCAGCTTTAGCAAAACAAACTTATAAGATGCGACGGGCCGCGTCAAGATAATTGCTTGACAGCCTAGGAGGCGGCTGGTTGGCTGGCTTAAAACCTAGCGCGTGAAATGACGCTCCACGCTATTCAGCGCGCTTGATAGGATGACGAACCACGGTCTTAAGTTTCTCCGGCGCACACTTGCGTGGATCGGAGAGATAGATTTCGTGATGTAAACGGGTATCTGAGAAGTCGGGGACATAGCCCTGCTCGGTCGCATATTCATGCATGGCGTCTACGGTTGCCGGCTCGCTGTCGTAGGGTCCGGTATGCATGCATTGAACGCAGAGACCCTCGTCAACTTTAAGCAGCTCGACGGCAGAAAAGTCCAGTTTCTTTTTGGCCGTGGCTTCCGCGACCGCCCAGTCAAAGTCATCCTGAGTGACGAAATCGGGCAGGCGGATGCACGAGATAAAGTTGAAATCGTCCTTGCGTACATAATCGATGTCGCCGCTCGGGGAGTCTTGCCACCAGAAGCCCTCGAGCGGCGGTACCACAAAGTCGAAATAGCCCTCGATACTCCTTGAGCCTTTCTTTGACATCTTGACGGTATAGGCGATGCCGTAAAGCAGCGGCAGGGCATTTTGATACTCGCCACCTTCGGTATTTGGGTCGCCCTTTCCGCGAACGGCAACGTAGCTCATAGGCGGGACAGTTATGATACTCGGCTTGCTTGCAGGTCTGTAGAGCTCCTTGCATTCCTTCTTAAAGTCGAACGCCATGTTGGCCGCCTTTCTGCGTATTGGCCTGCTTAGATAGCGGAATCATATCATAGAAACGAACAGCTGTTCGAATGATTTGGCTGACAGATTGAGATGCGTGCGTTGTGTTTGGCGGTTGGCCTGACCCCATCGATGATTTCTCTGCCTCCCCGGCGCCTCATCTATAGCTGCCGTTTCCCCATATAGAACCTGCCAAAATAAACCCGTCCCTTTTTAGTCGGTGCGAAATGGGTAATACTAAAGAGTTATCCGACCAGATGGGAACCGATCGATGGCTTATATCGAATTCAAAGACGTCATCAAGGCATACGGCGAGGGCGACGCCCGCATTCACGCACTCGACGGCGCGAGCTTTACGGTCGAGCGCGGCGAGCTCGCCATCATTTTGGGTGCTTCGGGTGCCGGCAAGACCACGGCGCTCAACATTCTGGGCGGCATGGATACGGCGACTTCCGGCACCGTGACGGTGGACGGGCGCGATGTGAGCTCCGCTAACGAGGCGCAGCTCGTGGAATACCGCCGCGCCGACGTCGGCTTTGTCTTCCAGTTCTACAATCTGGTCCCCAACCTGACGGCGCTCGAAAATGTTGAGCTTGCGGCGCAAATCTGCCCTGATTCGCTCGATGCCGAGCAAACGCTTTGCCAGGTTGGCTTGGGTGAGCGCCTCGCCAACTTCCCCGCGCAGCTTTCGGGCGGCGAGCAGCAGCGCGTGTCCATTGCCCGCGCACTGGCAAAGAACCCCAAGCTGCTTTTGTGCGACGAGCCCACGGGCGCACTTGACTATAAAACCGGCAAGCAGATCTTGCAGCTGCTGCAGGACACTTGCCGCAAGCAGGGCATTACGGTCATCATCATCACCCACAACTCCGCGCTGGCGCCCATGGCCGATCGCCTGATCCGCTTTAAGAACGGTCGCGTGGAGAGCGAGACGGTCCAGCAAAATCCCGTGCCTATCGAGACGATCGAGTGGTAGCGCCCATGGACCAAGACCGCCAAAACAGCCTACGCCGCGACGCGCAGAACACGGAGCGCGAGCAGGATTTTACGACCTACCGCACTGCCCAAAGCTCAAACGATATGGTGCCGACGGTTTTTCGCCGTGGCATCTACCGCACAATCCGAGGCAGTCTTAAGCGCTTTTTGTCAATCGTGGTCATCACCGCGCTTGGCGTGAGCGTGATGTGCGGCCTTAAGGCGGGTTGCGAGGACCTGTGTGATTCGGTTGATGCCTACTTCGACCAGCAAAATGTCTATGACATTAACGTGCAGTCGACCTATGGCCTGACTGACGATGATCTCGACGCCATACAAGAGGTCGATGGCGTCGAAACGGCCGAGGGCATCTACACCGAGACCGCCTACACCGCCGTGGGCACAACGCGCGAGCGCGTGGTCGTGCAGAGTCTCTCCAAGGAGAACATCGATCAGCCGGTGCTCGTGAACGGCGATTTGCCCGAGAGCGCTGATGAAGTCGCGGTGACTTCGAAGTTCCTGAAGGCATCGGGCAAGAAAATCGGCGATACGGTGAGTTTTGCCGCCAATGACGCGAGCTCGTCCAATCAAAGCGCCAAGGACCAGTTTGCCGCGGGCGATTACACCATTACGGCCGAGGTCCTCGATCCCACCGACGTGAGCTCCGACTCGACAGTCAACGCCTTTCGCGCTGCTTCGGCGGCGGACTATAAGTTCTATGTGAGCGAGGACGCCGCGACATCTTCTTCCTACTCCGCTGTCCACGTGATCGTCGAGGGGGCCAAGGATCTCAACTCCTATTCGGATGCCTACGCGGCAAAGATCAATGAGGTCAAGGGCAATATAGAGAAGATCCGCGAGGAGCGCGAGAAAGCGCGTGCTCAGGAGCTGACGGTCGACACGCCGACAAGCTTGGATGCGGCCGAGCGTCAGGCCGCCATGCTCTTTGGGATCGAGCAGGATAACATCAACCGCATGGCAGAGGGCAGCGAGGAGCGCGTGCAAGCGCAGGCCGACCTGGACCAGCGCCGTGCCGCTGCCGACCAACAGTTTGCCGACGCCCGCGCCGAGCTTTCCGACCTGGGCGAATGCACCTGGTACATCCAGGACCGCGGCAATATCGCAAGCTACTCGAGCGTGGAGAGCGATAGCTCGTCAATTGAGGCCATCGCCACGGTGTTCCCGTTCATCTTCTTTATCGTCGCCGTGCTTATCAGCCTCACCACCGCCACCCGCATGGTCGAGGAGGAGCGCACGCTTATTGGCCTGTACAAAGCACTCGGCTATTCGCGCGGACGCATCCTGTCCAAATACGTGGACTACTCGCTGTGGGCGTGCCTGATCGGCGGCGTGCTCGGTAACATCATCGGATTTGTGGGCCTGCCGCTGTTCCTGTTTACGGTGTTCGACGACATGTACTCGCTGCCCCAGATGCTACTTTCGTACGACATCGTGTCCTCGATCGTTTCGGTGGCGCTGTTTGCCGTGGGCGTGGTGGGCGCCACGATTATCGCCTGCCGCCACGAGATGGCCGAGACCCCGGCCTCGCTTATGCGTCCCAAGGCCCCGCGCGCTGGCTCGCGCATCTTGCTCGAGCGCATCGGCTTTATCTGGCGCCGCATGGGCTTTTTGAACAAGGTCGCTGCACGTAACCTATTCCGCTATAAAAAGCGCGCCTTTATGACCATCTTTGGCATCGCCGGCTGCACGGCGCTTGTGATTTGCGGCATGGCCATTCGTGATACGTCGGTGGCGCTTTCGCCCAAGCAGTACGGGCATATCACGCGCTATGACCTGCTGGCGGTTGCCAATCCCGACGATTTTTCGCAGACGTGCGCGGCGCTCGACGAGCGAAGCGCGGCCAATGATTCCAACGTGACGGTGACCTCGACCCTGCCGATTATGACCGACAACGTCACCTTTACGTTTGGCGGCAAGAGCGAGACCGTGCAGCTCATCGTGATTCCCGATGACCGCGCGGGTGACTTGGGCGATTACGTGCGCCTGGAGGATGAGTCCAAAGAACCTCTGTCTTTGCGTGACGGAGACGTGTATCTGAGCAAAAGTTCACAGCTGGTGTTGGGGATTCAGCCGGGCGATACGGCTCACGTCCAGGATTCGTCGCTCAACGTCGCCAAGGTCAAGGTTAGCGACATTTCGCTCAACTATCTGGGCAACACGCTTTACATGACGCAGAGTACCTATGAGCAAGTTTTTGGTCGCAGTGCTCGACTCAACGGCGTCTTTGTGCTGCTTAAGGGTTCGTCGGCCGACCAGATTGCGTTTAGCAAGAAGCTTAAGAGCGACGGTTGGCTCACCATCTCGAGCACGGCCGAACATTGGCAGAACTACGAGGCGAACTTTGCGATTATCAATTCCGTGGTGGTGCTCGTGACCTTTATGGCGGCGTGCCTGTCGTTTGTGGTGGTGTTTACGCTGTCCAACACCAACATTTCGGAGCGCGAGCGCGAACTGGCAACCATTAAGGTGCTGGGCTTCCGTCGCGGCGAGGTGCACCACTACGTCAACAAGGAGACGTTGATCCTCACGGCGATTGGTGCCGCGCTGGGTGTTCCGCTGGGCGGTGCACTGGCCGAGAGTTTTACGTACATTTTGCAGATGCCGTCGCTGTACTTTGACGTCGAAGTCGAGCCGCTGAGCTACGTGCTTGCCGTGGTGCTTTCCTTCGGCTTTACGTTTATCGTTAACCTCGCTACCAATCGTACCCTCAACAAGATCGACATGGTCGGCGCCCTCAAGAGCGCCGAGTAACCTGCCAAAAAGGGACAGGTTTATTTTGGCAGGTTTTATCGGGGCAAACGCCGGACAACCATTAGGTGGTCCGGCGTTTGCCCCGTTTTGCTGGGGATGTTTGTCGTTCGGTGCTCTTACTGGCCAATCCAGTGTTGCGCATAGCTCTTAATGTCCTCGGTAAAACCGTCAAGGTCGTCGAGGGCGATCACGCTGTCGATAAGCAAATTGGCTATCTCGCGGTGCATTGTGCTGCGGCGAATGTCGTTTGCAATTACGCCTGAGGACAGCTTGTCTCTATTGAGGCGCTCTTCTAGTGCCCAAAATCTACTGGACGCTTCACTGTCGCCGTTCAGCATCTCAACGTACTGGCCGATGAGCTTTTCCATATAACGTTCTTGCCATTGAGGAAGCATTTTCTTAAACAGCTTCCAGTCGCTTTCGGCTACGTCCCGCATATGTCCTCCGCTCGTCAAACGGGCTTTCCATTTGCCTTTTATTCTATTTGGTTTTCGCTCGCAAGCGTGGATGAGAGGCTCTCTTTAGCCTTCGAGATTGGGCTTGAATGGGCCGTATGCCACAAAACGGGCCTATCTACTACGTTTAATTGGATGTCCTCAACCATGCCGGGGAAACGAAAAATAAAACCGCAGGTAGAAGACCTGTCGATTTTCGAAAAAGGCGGTCATGGTTGGCCCCTTCGGGCTAAACGTAGTAGATGGCCCCATTTCGTGGCGGACCATCAAACGAACACCGATGCTTGTGCTGTAGCCGCTCCGATCATACGTAAGTTGCGGTGGAATAGTTCCTAGATTCAGCCATTTGCGGGCTAAGCAGGAACTATTTCACCGCAACTTAATTTCAGACCAGGCACCCGCAGCAAGAAGACGAATAACCTCGGCGAGTATGTAAACGCAGGGCCCTCCGACCCCGCCCGACGATTTCGATTGGCGACCTTTGACGGAGTCAAGGGAGGAGCCAAATCGAAATACGTCGGGCGGGGTCGGAGGGCCCGATGGGATGAATTTCGGCCGAGGCTATTCGTCGCCGAAGCTGATGCCCAATGCCTTGGCCTCGTGCACAAGATCGCTCTGGGGATCGACATACTTGAGCTTGCCGGCGACATCCTCGAGCGGCATGTGGCACATCTTGCCGTCGCGCAGGGCGATCATGTAGCCAAACTCGCCGCGCAGGCAGCCCAGCGCCGCCTCGACGCCACACTGGGTCGCAAAGATGCGGTCCTGAGCGTCGGGCTGGCCACCGCGCTGCGTGTGACCGGGGATGGCGACGCGGGTCTCGCGACCGGTCTTGGCCTCGATCTCCTTGGCGATGTCGTAGACGATCGACGGGCTCGTGCGCTCGGCGAGCTTCTTCTTGTACTCCTTCTTGGACAGCGCCGCGTCCTCCTTGGAGATGGCGCCCTCGGCGACGGCCACGATGGTAAAGCGGCTGCCGGTTTCCATGCGATGCTCGATGGTCTTGATGACCTGGTCCATGTCGTAGGGGATCTCGGGGATCAGGATGACGTCCGCGCCGCCCGCGACGCCGGCATACAGCGGGATCCAGCCAACCTTGTGGCCCATGATCTCGATGACGAACACGCGGCCGTGGCTCGAGGCGGTAGTGTGGATGTCGTCGATGCACTTGGTGGCGACGTCGATGGCGCTCGTAAAGCCAAACGTCAGCTCGGTGCCCCAGGTGTCGTTATCGATGGTCTTGGGCAAGGCGATAACGTTGAGGCCCTCTTCGCGCAGGCGGTTGGCGGTCTTGGTGGAGCCGTTACCGCCCAGCATAAACAGACAGTCGAGCTGCAGCTTATGATAGGTGTGGACCATCGCCGGCACCTTCTCGACGCCATCGGCCTCGGGGGTATCCAGACGCTTGAACGGTGTGCGGCTCGTGCCCAGGATGGTGCCGCCGCGGGTGAGGATGCCGCTAAAATCGGCGGGCGTCATGACGCGGAACCTGCTGTAGATAAGGCCCTGGTAGCCGTCCTCAAAACCATAGATCTCGATAGGTTCTTCGCTATTGGTTATAAGCGTTTTGACGATGCCGCGCATGGTGGCGTTGAGCGCCTGGCAGTCGCCGCCACTAGTAAGAAGACCGATTCTAAGCATGGTGAATCCTTCCGGGCAAGTTATAACATGCGCATAAGTTTACCCCCGCACACTGTTGATACGGGGGTAAAACGTGTTAGCTCAAATGTATGGAAATGTAAGCAACGTCAGGCCAGCGTAAGGACGACGGTGCCAGCTCCTTACAGCGCGAAGGCATCGATGTCGCCCCAGTGGCGGCGCAGCGTGATGGCGGCAGCGGGCTCGGTGTTGTCAAAGACGACTGACCACTGCGTGTTGCTGGTGATGTCTTCCGGATTGGGCTCTTGCGCCGCAGCGCGTAGGGCCTTCCAAGCGACTGCCTCGTTCTGGGCACCGACATGGGCGTCAAGGACATCGGCGATTGCGACGGCGCGCTCTTTACCATGGCCCAGCTCGCCATTCTTTTGGTTGGGCAGCACTTCGTCGCCATAGCAGGCATAGAAGTTCGTAACCTGGCGTACAGGAGTCGCTTTGAAAGCGCGGTCCGGATCGTGCGGATCCCACTCTACTACGCGCGCGTCACCGGCGGCGTCGTTGATAAAGAAGTGGTAATCGCGTCCTGCCATGGCGTGCATGTCGTAGGCGGAAAGCAGGTCGACAGCTTCTTGCGTGGTGGCGGCACGGTCGAGCACCAGGCGGATGGCGAGCGAGGTATTGATGGCGGGGCGTTGCGTGTCCTGGTCACAGGGCTTGGAATCCAGGGTGAGTACGGCAATGGACACGCCGCATTCGTTAACACCGTCGAGCTGGCCAAACGGGCCCATGAGTGCGGCGGCCCGCCCGGCGGCGGAGTCAAGCGGAGTGTTATCGCCCAGGTTGTTAAGGGCGGCAAACCCGATGGAGGCATAGCCGCCGCGTGGGTGATTGCGCACCAGCAGCGCCGAGGTGTCGTCCTTAAAGTCGTAATTGCGACCGGTGCGCACGCGGCCTTCGGCATCTACGGCGACAAAAGCGCTGCAGGCAAACTGGGGCGCCTGGACATGTGCCGGCACACCGGGCAGCACCTGCGCCACCACCGCATCGATGTAGGCCTGGTCGTCGCGCACGCCAGCGGCGATGATGCGATCAAGATCGTAGTCGTAGGCGATGTCGATTGCGTACAGGTCATAGCCATCCGCGTAGCCGGTCAAGCGTTTGAGCGACGCGGCGGACTTGATTTGCTTGTGATAAACGATACCGGTGGCAGCGGCAAGGCCGACGGCGACTCCCGCGACACCGCAGGCGATGGCAATGTTACGTGGCTTCATGGCGGCTCCTCTCGTCCTGTTAGCGCAATTGTCGCAAAAGGAACGCGGGCATGATGGCTCAAGTTGGTGAGCGGCGCGGAATTAAGCACGGAATGAAGAGTGCGGCGCTGGCGTGGCGGGGTATGCTGGAGGGGACCATCAACCCAGCGAAAGGGGAGAGCATGACGGATCAGGAAACGCCCGAGCGCGCGCACGTGACGGCCGACGATATCGAGGCCGCCAACGACCTTATCGACTTTATCGAGGCATGCCCCAGCATGTTCCATACGGCGGCGACCATTATAGCCGAGCTCGACGAGGCGGGCTTTACCTACCTGCCCGAGAACGCGGCATGGGACATCGAGCCGGGCGGGCGTTATTACACGCAGCGCAACACCTCGAGCGTCGTTGCCTTTAAGGTGGGCGAGGACCTGGCTGCTACGTGGGGCGAGGACGGCGTTGCCGGCGACTATCATTTTCAGCTCACGGCGTCGCACAGCGATTCGCCGACGTTTAAGGTCAAGGCTGTGCCCGAGCTCGACGGCGCAGGCGAGACGCTGCGTCTGAACACCGAGGCCTACGGCGGCATGATCGACTACACCTGGTTCGATCGTCCACTGGCGCTCGCGGGCCGCGTGCTGGTGCGCGAGGGCGACCGTATTGAGAGCCGCCTGCTTGCCACCGAGCGCGAGGTTGCCATTATTCCGAGCCTTGCCATCCATATGAACCGTGGCGTTAACGAGAGCTTTGCTCCCAACCGAGCCGTCGACCTGTGCCCGCTCATCAGCGCCGGTGAACTCAAGCAGGGAGATTTTGACGCTCTGATTGCCGATGAGCTGGACGTTGAGCCCGAGCAAATTTTGGGCCGCGATCTGTTCCTGGTCAATCGTCAGGATGCGCGCATTTGGGGCTGGGCCGACGAGTTTATCTCGACGCCCAAGCTCGACGACCTGGCCTGCGCCTACACCTCGCTGCAGGCATTTTTGGGTGCCGAGAATGCGCACGACGTCTCGGTTTTCTGCTGCTTTGATAACGAGGAGGTTGGCTCCGAGACCAAGCAGGGTGCTATGTCGACGTTCTTGGCCGATGCGCTACGCCGCATTAACGGCTCGCTGGGCTTTGACGACGAATCGTATCACCGCGCACTTGCCGCCTCGATGCTCGTGAGCTGCGACAACGCACATGCCGTGCATCCCAATCATGCCGAGAAGTGCGATGCCCGCAACCAGGTGGTGCTTAACGGCGGCATCGTCGTCAAGGAAGCTGCTAACCAGCACTACTGCACCGATGCCTTTAGCCGCGCGGTGTTCCAGGCCATCTGCGATGACGCCGACGTGCCCACGCAGGCTTTCGCCAACAAGAGCGACATGGCCGGCGGTTCCACCCTGGGCAACCTGTCGAATATGCAGGCGAGCATGCATGCCGTGGACGTGGGCCTGCCGCAGCTGGCCATGCACTCGAGCTACGAGACCGGCGGCGTGCGCGACGTCATGTACGCCATCCGCGCCCTCACCGCCTTCTACGAGCGCAACCTAACCATCAACGGCGCCGAAAGCGTGGAGCTCTAAATGCGAGCCGAAGAAATGAAGGCCGAGCGTGGGGCTCAGCTTATTGATCGGGGTTTACAGCTGTTCGTTGCCGCTTGCCATGAGTCAGGGGTCGACGTGTCCAAGGCGCGACCAACGAGTGCTGAAGAACTCAAGTGTAACGCCTATTCGGACCGCTATGGCGAGGAGACGGACTGGCTCTAATAAGCGAAGTGTCGAAAACGCTAGATGTATGTTTGATATCACTTTGGAGAGAGTGTCGCAGACAGAACTACCGGTATGGTGCAAGCCAACCTGACCCCATTGCATCAAACCTACCAAAAAGGGACAGGTTCATTTTTGGCAGGTTTTATCTGGGCAAATGCCGCAATGCCAACAGCTGGACAGAATTGTTAAGACCCTACAGATTGGCCAAACGGCGGGCTCGCAGCGTCGACTGTTCCGCCGTTCGTTAGAACGGCGGAACCCTAATGTTCGATCCAGCAACGCAGGGTCTCGGCGGCTTGCAGGTGACGCAGATTCTCTGCGGCGATGTCGACGACGTTGTTGAGCGTGGCGGCTAGGTGGAACCAGCCGGAGACGTGCGGTGTGATGAGCATGTTGGGCGCATCCCACAGGGAGCTTGTGGCGGGCAGCGGCTCGGGGTCGGTGACGTCGACCGCG
>URNC01000073.1 GCA_900549065.1 uncultured Collinsella sp.
GAGTTCCGCACGAGCCGGAGAGCACTTAATGTGCTCTCCGTGCGAGCAGGACTGTCCGAGCAGGGAGTAAAGTCCTCCGGCTGCCTCCGGACAGGTCAGTCTGCTAGCAGGTCGGATACTCGCCCTCCCAGACGATGCGACGGTACTGATCCGGGTCCGTGTCACCTTCCGTGGAGAAGCAGAGCACGGAGCTCGTCTTGTCCAGGCCGATGAGTTCCTTGAGCTCGGCGTACTCGGGATCGAGCATGAGGGTCTCGACCAGGCCGGTGGTCACAGCGCCGGACTCGCCGGAGATGACGCGCGGGTCGCCCTTCTCGGGGGCGCCCAGGGTACGCATGCCGCGAGCGGTGACCCAGTCGGGGCAAGACACGAAGGCGGTGGTGTGGTTGCGCAGGATATCCCAGCCCAGGATGTTGGGCTCGCCGCAGCACAGGCCGGCCATGATGGAAGGCATGTCGCCGTCCACGATACGCGGATCGCCATCGCCGGCGGCAGCACCCTTGTACAGGCAAGCGGCAGGCGCGCACTCGACCACAACAAAGGTCGGCGGGTTATCGGGATACAGGTTGGTGAAATAGCCCACCACGGCGCCGGCCAGCGAGCCCACGCCAGCCTGGACAAAGACGTGCGTCGGGCGGTTGATGGCCATCTCGCGCAGCTGCTCGGCAGCCTCGGAAGCCATGGTGCCGTAGCCCTCCATGATCCAAGACGGGATCTTCTCGTAGCCCTCCCAGGCGGTGTCCTGAACGATAACGCCGCGCTCGCAGGCGTCGGCCTCGGCGGCCGCCATGCGCACGCACTCGTCGTAGTTGACCTCTTCGATGGTCACCGTGGCGCCCTCGGCGGCGATGTTATCGAAGCGGGGCTTGGTGGAACCCTTGGGCATGTGCACGACAGCCTTCTGGCCCAGCTTGTTGGCAGCCCATGCCACGCCGCGGCCATGGTTGCCGTCGGTGGCGGTAAAGAAGGTAGCCTGGCCAAAGTCCTTGGCAAGCTGATCGGAAGTCAGGTAATCGAAGGTGCACTCGGCAACGTCCTTGCCGGTCTCGTCGGCAATGTAGTTGGCCATGGCAAACGAGCCGCCCAGGACCTTAAAGGCGTTGAGGCCAAAGCGATAGCTCTCGTCCTTAACGCACAGGTTGGACAGGCCCAGGCGCGCAGCCTGACCGTCCAGACGGGCAAGCGGAGTGACGGTATATTGAGGGAACGACTGGTGGAAGGCGCGGGCCTTCTTCACGTGGTCGAGACTCATGATTCCCAAGTGCTTGTCATCGCTCTTGGGCATCGTGTTGCCCGCCCACTGGATCTTATCGGCCATACGGTGAACTCCTTAAGTCCTCTCTTGCCGGCCCCCGCATACGCGTTTCAGCCCATTCCCATTCATGCGACTGAACTTTTATGTGGATGCCAAACAAAAAGTTTGTTAGCACTGTTCTATCACACTTTTTGCTTGGCAAACCTAACAAATTGTTTGTTGCCGTAATCGGTACCTTTTCGCCGACGAACGGTCACATAACGCAGTGACACTTTCGCTATTTGCGAACAGGTGTGGTTTATGGCAAAGTGTGCCCAAACTAATTTTTAGGAAGGTACCTATGACCCCCGCACAGATTGAGTTCTATAAGCGCCTCGCACACGGTCTGGCGCTCCAATTTGGCCCCAACTGCGAAGTCGTCGTCCACGATCTGGAGACCGAGGACGTGGACCACTCCATCGTAGTGATCGAAAACGGCCACGTCAGCGGGCGCAAACTGGGTGACGGCCCCAGCCATATCGTGTTTGAGTCCATGCACGAAGGCGCCACCGACGTACACGACCGCGAGCCGGACCTCACTAAAACCGCTGACGGCAAGCTGCTCAAATCGTCGACGATCTTTATCCGCAACGACGAGGGCAAGCCCGTCGGCATTTTGGGCATTAACTTTGACATTACGCTCATGAAGGCTTTTGAGCGCTCGCTCGATGCCTTTACCGGCACCGGCGGCACGGGCTATACCGAGCCCGAGCCCATTACCAAGAACATCGGCGACCTGCTCGAGGACCTGCTGCACGAGTGCGAGCAGTTTGTGGGCAAGCCCGCGGCACTCATGACCAAAGACGAGCGCATTCGTGCCATTGGCTACCTCGACCGTCGCGGTGCCTTCCTCATTTCCAAGTCGAGCGAGCGCGCCTGCGAGTTCTTTGGCATCTCCAAGTACAGCTTCTATAGCTACCTCAATGAGGCCAAGGCGGCGGCCGGCGACAAGTAGGCGCTCGCCCGGATTGCCCCTCCCCTTTTGGGCGCGAGTTCTGGAAAGCACGAATCCAAGACCGAGCCGCTTGGGAAGTTCCATATAATCGATGTCATTGATATTTCGAAAGGGTGGAACAGAATGGCGTTGAGCAAGGCATCATGCACCGGTCGTGGATTGATTCCGGCAATTGGTGGACATGTGCACCGCATGTTCGATGAGGGTGAAGACGACCTGTTTTCGCTGAGCCTTGACGACGTGATGGATGATCGCCCGTGGACCGCCGACGAACTCATGGGCGGCGGCGGGGCTCGCCCGTCAAGCCCCAATCCCGCACTTGCGCCTGAGCCCGTATCTGCGCCGACTCCTGCGCAGTCGCCTGTTTCGACGCCCGCGCCTACGCCCGCACCCACTTCGGCGCCCACGCCCGCTCCCCGCCCCGCAAGCGACCCGTCCGAGACGGCGGCATTTCTCGCAGCAGCGACGCAGGGTAAATCGGCCGACAGCACCGTTATGTACAGCGCCCAGCAGTTGCCTGTTCCTGCGGCACGCAAGCCTCCGGTCGCAAGGCTCGATGAGCCCGTTGCCCATCAGGTTGCCTACGATTCCTGGGCTGCAACCGATCTGGATGAGACCTCTACCGGCATGCCGGCGCTCGATGTTCCAGTTAACCCGCTTTTTGCCGCCAACACGAGCGCCGCGGACTATGAGGGCGGTGCGGCATATTCCGGTTATTCCGATGGCTATGCTGGCACCGGTCGCATCGAGACCGAGGATTATGGCACCGCATCGAGCGATTATCTCAACGATCCGTACGCCGCCACGCCTGCACCGGAATATGACCCGGAGGCCGCGTCCGCGCCGGCGTATACCAAAAGCACGGGCGAAGAGCGCTTCGCCGATTATTACGCCGAGGAAAAGGCGCTGCGTTTCTCGGAATTTCCGCAGGCAGTCAAGGTTGCCTTTATCGCCATTATCATTGCCCTGCTCGGTGTCATTGCGTTTGAGGGGTTCCAGCTGTTCCGCGGCCCCACCCAAGCGGAGTCGGAGACCCAGCAAAAAGAGGACGACAACCAGTACCTGGACATCAACACCCTCAAGGGCGACCCCAACGACGAGGACGACGAGTAGCGAGGGCTGAAGGCGACCACAGGATCCCGCATCCAGCACCGACTTCTAAGTGCTGTTTTGTCATCCAGCCACACTTTTCCGAAGTTTTAAGGTGCCTATCTCGACACTTTTCCGTACTTTTACACGGCTGATTTCGACACTTTTCCGGATGGAAGCCGAATAATCACTTGGGAAACCAACGCCATCCGCGCGTCATTTCGCGGATGGCGCTTGATTTCTGTCCGTACACGTTGATAGACCCCATCGTGCCCGCAAGGAGCGGGCGCGTTTTATCCAGAGTCGGGGTAGAGAGTTGGCTCCACGATCCCGACGCCAACCGGCCAAGAGGCACGGTGGCCCTGCCAATATCGATGAAAGGAGTCCGTATGGACAATTTCTCCGTGCGCAGTGAGCGCAACTTCCACAACCTGGCAGCCAAGCCAAAACGAATGCATCTTCTGGACAAGCCGAACGGCTATGCCTCGGCCATGGTCAAGAGCAGTCTCCCCCACCAGATGCGCTTTACCGTGCAGGCGCTCGAGAAAGAGCTCTACACCGCCGGCGACCCGCACGTACTGCAGATCAAGCTGCTCGGAGACAACTCGCGCGAGCCGTCCAGCTGGAAGCTGCTTGCCGACGGTGAATGCATCGCAAGCGGCTCGGGTGCCTTTGCCCGCGAGTGCTTCTGCGAGGGCGCCGAGGTGTTCCTGGACCTGTGCCGCGACGCCGTCGAGGCTGCCGAGCTGTGCCAGTGGAGCCAGAGGGAGTACGAGCTGCTGAGTGCCGCGCGCGGGATTGCGGGGGCGTAGGCGGGCACACCTACCACGCGACCCCGCGATAACGCCGTTGGTCAGGTTGTCCCTACCTGGCTCTTTGATTCCATGCCTGGCCATATTGCCGTTCGCCCGTTCGCCTCAACAGTCGCCAACAATGCAACGCTATAATACTTTCAAACGCATTTGTATTGCATTTCGAGCGATGGGAGCGCAGATGCCTGACAGCTACAAGGAGCTCATCAAGAGCAATCCCGACGAGACCGAGATCAGAAGCTTCCTGGTGGACGGCGACCAGGTCTCCGTGACCCTGCGCATTCCCGATACCCTGCGCGACGCTGCGAAGGAGGAGGCGGCCCTGCGGGGCATGAGCTTCTCCGCCTTCGTGCGCACGTGCATGATCGAAGAGCTCGCGAAGAAGGGGGCGTGAGCATGATCCGGGTCAAGACTCTCACCGTCCAGCTCATAGACGCGCAGCCGAACCGCATCCGCATCTGCCGCATCGACGGCGAGTCGCTTGTGACCGTCGTCGTGCCGAGGGAAGACCTCGCCGAGGCGAAGTCACTGCCGAATATCCCGCAGCGCGGCGTCTACTACCTGCTCGACGAGGACCACGGCAACGTGAGCCGCGTCTACGCGGGGCAGACGACCCAGGGCATCGCCCGGCTCGACGCGCACAAGGCGAAAAAGGAGTTCTGGAACAAGGCCGTTATGTTCCTCGATGACGACCAGAACATCAGCAGGGACGCACTGGACGTTCTCGAGGCGAAGGCCATCGACTACGTGCGTACCCACGGCTCGTACGAGACCGACAACTCGGCGACGCCCAAGCCCTACGTCGACCCGTATAAGGAAGAGGCCGTCGAGCGCCTGCACGAGAGGATCCTCTTCAGGATGGCGGCTCTGGGGTACGACCTCGACAGGGTCGACCGGGGTCCCGCGGGTGCGCCGGCAATCTTCCACACGAAGAAGAATGGCATACGCGGGGCGGGGCGCTACGACAAGGCCACCGGGCACTTCACCGTGCTCGCCGGCTCGAAAGTTAACCTCTCGAGGCCCGTGCTGAAAAACGCGAGCGTCGCGGCCGTGCGCAGGGAAATCTTCGGCGATTCGGGCGGCATCGCAGAACTCGCCGAGGACCTCGAGTTCTCGACGCCCAGCGCCGCGGCGGCGTTCGTGCTCGGCGGTAGCCAGAACGGCTGGACCGAATGGGTAAGCGACGACGGAGAAACACTCAACCAAGTCTATAGAAGTGAGGGAAACTAGATGAACAAGCAGCAGCTGGCCTCCAAGATATGGGAGTCTGCCAACAAGATGCGATCCAAGATCGAGGCTAACGAGTACAAGGATTACATCCTGGGCTTCATCTTCTACAAGTTCCTCTCCGAGACCGAAGTCACCCGCCTGAAGGCACGTGATTTCGCCGAGGAGGATTTGCCGAGCCTCGTGGAAGACGACGAAGAAACGGTCGAGTTCGTCAAGGGCGAGTGCGGCTACTTCATCGCCTACGAGAACCTCTTCTCCACCTGGGTCGCCAAAGGCGGCGACTTCGAGATTTCGAACGTTCGCGATGCCCTCTCTGCTTTTAGTCGCAACATCGACCCTGCCCGCAAGCGCGTCTTTGATGGCATCTTCGACACGCTGCAGACCGGCCTCTCCAAGCTCGGCACCGACGCACGGAGCCAGTCCAAGGCCGCTCGCGACCTCATCTACCTCATCAAGGACATCCCGATGGACGGTCGCCAAGACTACGACGTGCTTGGCTTCATCTACGAGTACCTCATCAGCAACTTCGCAGCCAACGCCGGTAAGAAAGCAGGCGAGTTCTATACGCCGCACGAAGTCTCCATGCTCATGAGCGAGATAATCTCGTAGCACCTGGCCGGACGCGAGAACATCACTATCTACGACCCCACGAGCGGATCGGGCTCGCTGCTTATCAATATCGGCAAAGCCGTGGCACGACGCAACGGCGACCCGGACTCCATCAAGTATTATGCGCAGGAGCTTAAGGAGAACACCTACAACCTCACGCGTATGAATCTGGTCATGCGTGGAATTCTTCCCGACAACATCGTGGCACGCAATGGCGACACACTCGAAGACGACTGGCCCTGGTTCGACACCGTCGAGAACAAGGATGAGACCTACGATCCGCTCTTCGTCGATGCCGTGGTGTCGAATCCGCCTTACTCCCAGAACTGGGACCCGGAAGACAAGGAGCTCGACCCGCGCTTCAAGTTCGGTGTGGCGCCCAAGTCCAAGGCAGACTACGCCTTTTTGCTGCACGACCTATACCACCTGCGCCCCGACGGCATCATGTGCATCGTTCTGCCCCACGGCGTGCTGTTCCGCGGTGGCGAGGAGGGCGCTATTCGCAAGAACCTGGTGGAGAAACGTCATATCCAGGCCATCATCGGGCTCCCTGCCAACATCTTCTTCGGTACGGGCATCCCGACCATCGTCATGGTGCTTCGCAAGCAGCGCGAGAGCAGCGACGTGCTGGTCGTGGATGCGTCGAAGCACTTTGTGAAGGAAGGCAAGAACAACAAGCTGCGCGCGAGCGATATACGCCGCATCGTGGACGCGGTTACGACCGGGACGACCGTTGAAAAGTTCAGCCGCCTGGTGACTATCGACGAGATACGCGCCAACGATTACAACCTCAATATTCCGCGCTATGTGGATTCGTCCGAAGCCGCTGAGAGCTGGGACGTGTACGCCACCATGTTCGGTGGAGTTCCGAAGGCCGAGGTCGACGCTCTCGACCGCTACTGGAAGGTGTGGCCGAGCCTGAAGGGCCAGCTTTACGGCGATGGCGGCGGATCGTGCTTTGCGGTCGTGGCAGACGACGTGGCGGCAACGGTAAAGACCAACGCCAACGTCGTCTCATTTCTAGGCGGCTATCGGGAAGCATTGTCACATCTGCCTGCTGAGCTGCAGAAGAGGTTGGTGGACGATGCGTCGCAGGTCGACGCCGTTGCCGAAGAAGAGCATATTGCGGCGCAACTTCACGATGCCCTTTCCGGTATCGCGCTTGTTGACGAATACGATACCTATCAGGCTCTTGATGATGCATGGACGGGCATTTCCGGCGACCTCGAGGTTATTCAAGCCGAGGGCAGGGAAGCTGTGCGTAAAGTCGATCCAAATATGGTGATTAAGAAGAAGAGTGGCAAAGACGTTGAGGTGCAGGATGGCTGGACGGGCCGCATTTTGCCGTTTGCGCTTGTCCAAGAGCAGCTGCTCGCTGATGATGTCAAGGAAATTACCGCGTGCGAATCCCGTTTGAATGAAATATCTCAAGAGCTTGACGAGATTCTTGAGAATCTTGATGAGGAGGAGAAAGGCTCGAGCGATGTTTTTGACGATGACGGCGTGCTTGTGGCGGCATCCCTCAAGAAAGTCGTGAAGAGTATCGGCAAGCATCCGAATGGCGACTTTGAGATGGCGCTTGTTCGTGCTCAGACTCTGCTCGATGAGGAGAAAGACCTCAAAAAGGCAAACAAAAAGGCGCTTGTCGCGCTCGAAGAGACGACAAAAAAGGTTATTGAGGGCTTGACTGATGTCCAGTGTGACGAATTGCTGGCTGCGAAATGGATTGAGCCGCTGCAGTCTGATTTACTCGAACTGCCCAATGCCGTTGTAGGCGACTTCATTGCGAAGATTGTGGCGTTGAATGCAAAGTACGCGACAACCTATTCGGACGTGTGCAATCAGATTAATGAGGCAGAAAACGAGTTGGCAGCGATGTTGGGGCAGCTCACGGGCAATGAATACGATATGGCGGGCATTGCTGAGCTGCGGAAACTGTTGGGAGGTGAATAACGTGACGGAAAAGACTAATGTACCCGAAATTCGTTTTGCCGGTTTTACGGACACTTGGGAACAGCGTAAGTTGGGAGATGTCGCCACTATTGTGGGCGGCGGCACGCCGAGCACCAATAACGATGCGTACTGGGATGGCGATATAGACTGGTATTCGCCCGCCGAATTAGGCGAGCAGGTGTACGCCGACAGAAGTGTTCGAAGGATAACCCAGGCTGGTTACGATAGCTGCTCGGCAACATTGCTTCCAGCTGGTAAAACAATTCTCTTCACAAGTCGTGCGGGCATTGGCAATACAGCGATTCTTCGCAGGTCAGCATGTACAAACCAAGGCTTCCAATCTTTAGTCGTGAACGATGATACTGATGTGTATTTCGTCTACTCCATGACCGATCGAATCAAGAAGTTCGCTGAACAGAAAGCTTCCGGATCAACCTTCCTAGAGATATCTGGGAAAGGTCTGGCGGCCGGAGAATTCGCCTTTCCTTCAAAGGATGAGCAGACTGCAATAGGGTCTATGTTCAAGCAGCTTGACCATCTCATCACCCTTCATCAGCGTAAGCATGACAAGCTCGTTCAGCTGAAGAAATCGATGCTTGATAAGATGTTCCCCAAGCCGGGTGAAACTGAGCCCGAAATTCGTTTTGCCGGTTTTACGGACCCTTGGGAACAGCGTAAGTTGGGAGAGGTTGCGCTTGTGACAATGGGGCAATCTCCAAATGGAGCTTGCTATACGGACAATCCAAACGATGCGGTTCTCGTCCAGGGAAATGCCGATTTGAAAGATGGCTGGGTTTCTCCTCGAGTCTGGACAACAGAAGTCACGAAAACAGCAAAAGCTGGAGATCTAATCATGAGCGTTCGTGCTCCTGTCGGCGCAATGGGAAAAACTGCTTATGACGTGGTCCTTGGCCGCGATGTCGCTGGAATTGCCGGTAATGAGTTTCTGTTTCAGGCCCTATCTAAAAAAGAAGCCGAGGGATATTGGTCGACCGTTTCCGCTGGTTCGACTTTTGATTCTATCAATGGAGATGAACTCAGGAATACGCCGGTCAATTGTCCTCGCAGCGAGTTGGAGTGTGAGACGATCGGCGACTGCTTGTCTAAGGTTGACTCCCTCATCACCCTTCATCAGCGTGAGCCACGGTTTGCTGATACAGGTTAAATTAGAGTCGAAAGAGCCCTCATGACGATGTCAATGTCCTTGTTCTCGAGCTCTTGAATGACGTGCAGATAGGTTTCCTGAGTAGTAGTCATGCTTGCATGGCCGAGCCTTCGGGACACGCTGGCGATAGAGACACCGGCGAACAGTAGAAGTGATGCGTGCGTATGCCGCAGTCCATGGACGGATATGGTGGGCACGCCAACATTTTTGCAGTGGCGCGCCAAAACGCTGTTAGCCGTCGAGTTATAGACCTTTCCCTTCACAAATATGGGCTCGGTCGGCGGAAGGTCTTTGAGCAGTCCAGAAAGTTGCATGATGAGTTGCCAGTCAAGTTGAACCTTCCGCACTGATGAGGCGTTTTTCGTGGGAACGAATCCGCCGCCGTTCTTGTAATCCCAGGTCTTGTTCACCGAGAGCGTTTGATGAGCAAAGTCGAAGTCTTCGGGAGTAAGCCCAAGGGCCTCGGAAAAGCGCAGGCCCGTTTTAGCGACTATGAGAATAAGCCAATCCCAACTCGGCCCGCCTGATAAATCAAGGTCGCCGAGCATGGCATGAAGCTCAAACTGATTGAGATACTTGATCTTTTTCGCCCGCGGCTGTTTCCCTTTGATGATGGCCTTGCGCGTAGGATCGCGGGGAATGAGCCCTTCGTCAACTGCATCAAGGATCGCCCCCTTAAGCTGATGGTGGAAGTCCATGGTCGTCTGGCGCTCGTGGTGTTCTGCGTAACCATTGATGAGCTGCTGGTACGAGGTCCGGTCGAGATCTTTTATCTTGAGGTCTGGAATCAGCTTGGCAAGCCAAGACTGCGTGAGCCGGTACTTTCCCATGGTGACCTCACGGATGGCTCCTTCTTTGTAGACGCTAATCCATTGCGAGTAGTAATCGCAGAAAAGCGATTCTCCATTGATACCGATTGGCATTTTTACCCTCTTTCATCATGTGAGTTGGCTCACGCTGATGAAGGGTGATGAGGGAGTC
>URNC01000074.1 GCA_900549065.1 uncultured Collinsella sp.
CCCTCCCGTCTCCTGCGCCCCTCCCGGAACTGTCCACATCAGTGTAGCCAATCCAGAGTTCTCTAGGTTCAGGAACGCCCGCTCGTTCGCCGCGTGGGTCGGCCTGACGCCCTCCGAGCATTCCAGCGGGGAGAGCGACCGCAGGGGCGCGATCACCAAGGCCGGCAACAAGCACCTGAGGAAGACGCTGGTCGAGGCCGCGTGGCACTACCTGACGTGCTCGGCGCGGCCGAAGGACCTCGCCAGGGGCCAGGCCCCGGACCGGGTCGCCCGGAGGCATGCCGCCAAGGGCGTGCGGAGACTGGTCGAGAGGCGGGAGGCGCTGCTCGCGCGCGGGGTCCACGGCAACAAGGCGAACGTGGCCACGGCGCGCGAGCTCGCCTGCTGGGTATGGGCGTCGGCCTCATGGCCGAGGAGGCGTAGGGGGAGGTCCCCCCGCACATAAGCCAATCACCCCGGAAGCGGTTCGATCCGAAGCCGTTGAGGCGAACCTCAGGTCCCTTTTCTGCGGGCGCCCAGGGCGCCACACGCGCGCACAGACTGTCGGTTCGACGTAGAAGCCTCAGCCGTAGCAACGGATTGCCCAGCGAGAGATCGCCACGGGCGGATATTAAACTGCAAAGACGAGCGTCGGTAAGACACGCCGAGGTCGCCGCGGACGGGTTGATATAGGGAGAGGGCCTGACCCCATATCGTTGGGGCCAGGCCCGATTTTGCCTCTTGACAATGTCCTGCTCATATTAAAAGGAACGTCCCTAACTGCCGGGTTTAGGCTGTTAGATCGAGTTCGTAGAGGAAGCTTTCGCGCGGCATGTCGTGACGGCGCTCTTCGCGGTTGGCGCGGTGCGTGGCCGTGCGCTTAAAGCCGTGCAGCTCGTAGAACTTCCACGAGCAGTTGGAGTCGGTGTACAGGTGCGCCCTCGTCGCTCCAAGCGAGGACAGGTGCGAGACGGCGGCATCGAGCAGAACCGTGCCAACGCCCAGGCCATGGACATCGCGATCCACGGCAAGCAGCGTGACCTCGTTGTCGTGCGGCAACGGGCTGCTCTCGAGCAGGCGGTTGTTGGTTCGGATGGTTGCGCGCACAAACGAGAGATACTCGGCGCACGCATCGGGCTCTAGCTCACGCATCTGCGATAGCAGCGCGCGTTCGGTATCCATCCAATGCTCGTTGATAGTGGCGCCGGAGCTCTGTCCCGCACGCGCGAGCGAAATGCCACGCGCCTGACCGTCGATTACGGCAACCTGTGAAAACGTCGACGACGAAAGGCAATAGGCGAGGTCGCACGCGGCCTCAAGGCGGTTGTACTCATCGTTATCCGAATTGTTATGCCAAAGCTGCTGCAGAATCAGCGCGATGGCGTCGAAGTCTTCGGTATCAAACGGTCGGTAGAGAACCCGCGAGACCATGGTGCCTCTTTCTTTTGCGGATGCATATCGAGCACAGTTCTACCACGCCATTGGCATCTAATTATGGTGCCCCTGTGTTCCATGAACTCACCGTGCCCGGTGCCATGCCCATCCCCTCCGCTCGCAAACTTTTTCTGCACATGCGCCCGTTGCGGGGTGCATCGATGCGCTCGATGCGCTACATTAAATCAGTATTTTCAATGCCGCTGCGCGAGCGCTGCAGATCGACGTATCACCGACTCACAGAGCACGGCGGCGTACCAGACAGGAGGACTGCATGGGATCTGATGTGAAGATCGCACGCGCGTTGATCTCGGTTACCGATAAGACGGGCGTCGTCGATTTCGCACGGACGCTGGTTGACGACTTTGGCGTCGAGATCATCTCTACGGGCGGCACGGCTCGTGCCATCGAGGACGCGGGCGTTCCCGTAACCCCCATCGAGGAGTTCACGGGCTATCCCGAGATGATGGACGGCCGCGTTAAGACCCTGCACCCCAAGGTTCACGGCGCGCTGCTGGCCCGCCGCGATTCCGAGCAGCACATGCAGGAGGCGGCTCAGCACGGCATTAAGCTGATCGACCTGGTCGTCGTCAACCTGTACGAGTTCGAGAAGACCGTCGCCAACCCCGAGGTCACCTTCGCGGACGCCATCGAGCACATCGACATCGGTGGCCCCTCCATGCTGCGCTCTGCCGCCAAGAACGCCACGAGCGTTACCGTCATTTCCGACCCTGCCGACTATGATGCCGTCCTGGCCGAGATGCACGAGACCGGCGGTTGCACCACGCTTTCCACCCGTCGTCGCCTGCAGGTGAAGGTCTACCAGACCACCGCCGCCTACGACACGGCTATCTCCCGTTGGCTTGCCGCCCAGGCAAGCGACGTGGCGGACACCTCTGCCAAGCTCGAGATTTCGCTGGAGAAGGTCGACGACCTGCGCTATGGCGAGAATCCTCAGCAGAAGGCTACGGTCTACCGCTTTGCCGAGGGCTGCGAGAACACCGCGAGCTCGCAGTTCCCGCTCGTTGGCTCCGAGCAGATCCAGGGCAAGCCGCTCAGCTACAACAACTATCTGGATGCCGATGCCGCTTGGAACCTGGTCCGCGAGTTCGACGAGCCGGCCTGCGTGATCCTCAAGCACCAGAACCCCTGCGGTTCCGCCGTTGCCGAGGACATCACGGCTGCCTACGACCGTGCTTTTGCCTGCGATCCCAAGAGTGCCTTTGGCGGCATCATCGCCTGCAACCGCGAGGTTCCCTTTGATCTGGTTGAGCACTTTGCCGATCAGAACAAGCAGTTCGTCGAGGTCATCATCGCCCCGAGCTACACCGCCGAGGCGCTCGAGCGCATGGCCAAGCGCCCCAACCTGCGCGTGTTGGCGACCGGCGGCGTGGACCACGGCGCTCAGGTGGAGCTGCGCTCCGTCGACGGCGGCATGCTGGTGCAGGAGGTCGACCACGTGACCGAGGATCCCGCGACCTTTACGTTCCCCACCGACCGCAAGCCCACCGACGCCGAGATGGCCGAGCTCGAGTTTGCCTGGAAGGTCTGCAAGGGCGTTAAGTCCAACGCCATCCTGGTCTCCAAGGGTAAGGCCGGCATTGGCATGGGCCCGGGTCAGCCTAACCGCGTTGACTCTGCGCTACTTGCCTGCGAGCGCGCCGAGGACTTCTGCGAGCGCGAGGGCGTGGAGAAGGGCGGCTTTGCCTGTGCAAGCGACGCGTTCTTCCCGTTCCGCGACAACGTCGACGTGCTTGCTGCACACGGCGTGACCTGCATCATCCAGCCCGGCGGCTCCAAGCGCGATGACGAGAGCATTCAGGCCTGCAACGAGCACAATATTGCTATGGTCTTTACCGGCGCCCGCCACTTTAGGCACTAAGTTTCGCCCCGGAACAAAATAATCTCTGCAAAAGACGGCTGCTCCGTTTGGAGGGCCGTCTTTTTGGTATAAGAGGACGGAATGACTAACACGAAAGGTACAACCATGCCCCAGATTGATGATGCCGAGCTGTTTGGCAATGCCGAGGATCAGCGTGCGTACGAGGACTTTTGCGCCAATCAGGAGGCGGTCGAGAAGTTTACGCTCGACAAGCCCGCGCTTGTCTGCCGTTGGCGCATGTCCAATAAAAAGGTGCCCATGCTCAACCGCCACATTCGCGCACTGTCCGAGCGCCTGGTGCAGGGCGAGCCGCTTACCCATAACATGCTCAGCTGGGCCAAACAGCACGTTGAGTGGTCGCTTGCCGAGGGCGATTACACTGCGCACGACGGCGTACTCATGCTGGTGATCGACATCAACGGCAACGCCGCCATGACGGTGGGGGAGTACGAGCCGCTCGCCGATACGTCGGCCAAGGCGCTGCGTGCCCGTTCCGCCGAGGCCCGCTCCGAGGCCGACGAGACCGGCGTGGCGCCCGAGTTGCTCGCCGCCGTCAACAACGGCGAGCTTGCCTTTGTGGCGCCGGCGGACGAGTGCCTGTGCGGCACGGCGACGCTCATCGAGCAGCTCGCCCAGACCAAGGGCATCCCGGTCACGCGCGTAGATATTCCCGCACAGCTCAAGGGCGCCTTGTTCCTGGTGAGCGACGAGCACGGCGTGGTCCCCGTAACCGAGACGGACGCCGCCGAGGCCGACGCCGCCACGGTCGCCTTCTTCGCCGAAGGCTACGAAAAGCTCCGTGCCCGCCGCTAAATGATGTTTCTGGGACGGGGATTAAAAACTCATTTAATTCCCGTGCTCGTCGCGAGCGAGAGGCAAGCCTCTGCCACTCGCGAACAGTTCTGTCACTTTGGTGCCGCGTGAGGCGCGTATCTGCGGATCCGCGGTCATAATGGGGCAAGACAACCAAGAGGGGGGCGGAATCCATGGCGCTAATCTATATCGTTGAGGACGACGAGCCCATTCGTCGTGAGCTTATCGACATCCTTGCCCGCGCCGGGTTTGAAATCGAGGCCTGCGAATCGTTTGAACATGTCTCGCGCGATATTCTCGCCGCCGCGCCCGACCTGGTGCTGCTCGACCTCACGCTTCCCGTCAAGGACGGCCAGCATATCTGCCACGAGGTTCGCCGCGAATCCGAGGTTCCCATCATCGTCCTCACCTCGCGCACGACCGAGATCGACGAGGTCATGGCCATGACGCTCGGCGCGGACGACTTTGTTCCCAAGCCCTATAGCGCCCGTGTGCTCGTGGCGCGCATCAATGCCTTGCTGCGTCGCACCGCGGCGGCGGGCGAGCGCAGCACGCTCGTCCACAAGGGACTGGAGCTTGACCTCGCCCGCTCCATGGTCACCAACACGCAAACCGGCACTAGCACCGAGCTCACCAAAAACGAGCTGCGTATCCTCTCGTTGCTTCTGAGCCGTGCGGGCAAGATCGTTTCGCGCTCGGCTATCATGCAGGACCTGTGGGACTCCGACGCCTTCGTGGACGACAATACGCTCACCGTCAACATCAACCGCCTGCGTACCACGCTCGAAAAAATCGGCATCAAGGGGTATTTGACCACGCATCGCGGCCAAGGCTATTCGGTCTAGGGGCCGGCTATGTCGTTTGGCAAGTTCTTTAAAGATGCGCTGCTTCCCGTCGCCGTGTGGACCTGCGGCGTGCTGCTGAGCTGCTTTGTGCTGACGGTCGCCGGAGCACCCGTTTCTATCGTGGTCGTGGCGGTCGGCGTGTCCTTTATCTTTGGTATGCTCGGCATCGTGATCGAATACGCGCGCCGTCGTCGTTTTCTGCGCCAGCTGGAGCGTGCGGCAGAGGAGCTCGAGAGTCCCGCATGGGTGCAGGAGATGGTGCAATGCCCGACCTATGCCGAGGGCGAGCTCGAGTACGAGGTCTTGCGCCGGGTGGGCAAAGCCGCTTGCGACGAGGTTGCCGAAGGCCGGCGTCAGACCGATGACTATCGCGACTATATCGAGAGCTGGGTCCACGAGGCCAAGCTGCCCCTGGCGGCGGCTCACCTGATTTTGGAAAACCTGGACAGCAGCGAAGACGACCTGTCGCGCGTGGACGACCTGGCACGCGAACTTGCCCGCGTGGAGCGCTATATCGATCAAGCGCTGTACTACGCGCGCTCGGAAGTCGTGGAGCGCGACTACCTGATTCGCCGCTGGGACCTTAAGACCTTGGTGACGGGCGCGATTAAAGCCAATGCGCGTGAGCTCATCGCGGCACACGTGGCGCCGGTGTGCGAGAACCTCGACTTTGAGGTCTTTACCGACGAGAAGTGGCTCGAGTTTATTCTGGGCCAGCTCATTCAGAACAGCATTAAATATGCGCGTGAGGACGGCGCGAAGATCGTGTTTTCGGGCGCGTTGCTGGACGAGGGCCTGGCAAGCGAGCGCATCGAGCTTACCGTCGCGGACAACGGCTGCGGCGTGTGTGCGGCAGACCTGCCGCGCGTGTTCGAGAAGGGCTTTACCGGCGACAACGGCCGCACCACCAAGCGCGCAACGGGCATCGGCCTCTATCTGGTGGCGCGCCTGTGCTCCAAGATGGGCATCGACGTCACCGCGGCATCGGAGCCGGGCGAAGGCTTCGTCGTAACATTCGCTTTTTCAACGAACAAGTTCCAATACTTTGAGTAACGCACACGGCAAACGGCCGCCCAAACAAAACGTGCCGCCCCAAACGGGGCGGCACGCCATCTTTTATCAGCCAACTCGTTGAAGTACGGTGACGAAGGCGCAAGGCCGGGAGGGGTTATCTAAGCCGACATCCCGCAGCCGCGAAGCGGCGAGGACGTCGGCGTGATAACCCCGCAGGCCCTGCGCCGGCGGGAAGGAACCTACTTCACGACCAAGATGTCGCAGTCGGTGTTGCGCAGCAGGAACGTCGAAATCGAACCCAGCAGCGCATACTTGATCGAGGACAGGCCGCGTGCGCCGCAGAGCACCAGGTCGGGCTTAACCACGTCGAGCATCTCGTCCTTGAGCGTCTCGCGAATACGGCCGGCGCGAATCATAACCTCGACCTCGGGAATATCGGGATTGGCCTTGGCCTCTTCGAGCTGCTTGGCGATGGAGTTCTTAAATGCCTCCTCTAGGCCGTTGACCAGATCGACCGGATAGGAACCGGCGCTCTCGAGCGCCGTGGAATCGATAACGTGGCCGATGATTAGCTTGGCGCCGTTGTTCGCGGCGACCTTGATGGCGCGTGCGAGCACAAAATCCTGCTGCTCAGTACCATCGAGTGAAACAAATACCTTGGTGTAGCCCTCGTTCATGGTTTCCTCCTTGGTCTATCGCACGGGCGCGGGGCTCGTGCATCGGGCGGGCGCGGGCGCGTTGGCCGCCGAACACTTTATCTTGTTGCAGTTATACCCAAGGATTTCGGTTTGACCGCTCGCAATTCTGTGAACGGACGAGTTTTTTGGTAAGGGTAGGCGCAGACGCGCCCGAACGGTTGATAATGGGACATCGCCCGCACCGTCCGCAGAACAATATCGGCGGGTGTCTAACGAGGGGGTCCCTTTGGATATCATCGAGCTTCTAAAATCTGCCTTCATGGGCCTGGTCGAGGGCATCACCGAATGGCTGCCTGTTTCGTCGACCGGTCACATGATCTTGGTGGACGAGTTCGTCAAGATGAACGTGAGCGAGACGTTCTGGAACATGTTCCTGGTCGTGATTCAGCTCGGCGCCATTCTGGCCGTCTGCGTGCTGTTCTTCCATGAGCTCAATCCGTTCTCGCCCAGCAAGGGCAAGGAGGGCCGCCGCGACACCTGGGTGCTGTGGGGCAAGATTGTGCTTGGCTGCATTCCCGCCGCGGCAATCGGCCTGCCGCTCAACGACTGGATGGAGGAGCATTTCTACAATGCTCCCGTCGTGGCGCTGGCGCTCATTGTGTACGGTGTGCTGTTTATCGTGATCGAGAACTGGCGCGCGAGCAAGCGCGAGGAAATGGCTGTTGCCGGTTCGTTTGGTTCGCGTGCTGTGGTGTCGGGTGGACGTCCCGCCGGTGCGCACTTTGCGGCGCCCGCCGCGGCTACCGCTGAGGATGAGGACGATGACGAGAATCTGGACTTTGGCTCCATCGCCACGCTCGAGGACCTGAGCTGGAAGACTGCGCTGGGTATCGGCTGCTTCCAGGTGCTTTCGCTGGTGCCTGGTACGTCTCGCTCCGGTTCTACCATCATCGGCGGCCTGCTTTTGGGCTGCACGCGTTCGGTGGCGTCCAAGTTTACGTTCTTCCTGGCCATCCCGGTCATGTTTGGCGCGAGTGCGCTCAAGCTGGTCAAGTACTTCATCAAGGGCGGCACGTTCGGTGCCAACGAGGTCGCTATCCTGGGCGTGGGCTGCGTTGTGGCTTTTGTGGTTTCGCTCATCGCCATCAAGTGGCTCATGGGCTTCGTCCGCCGTCACGACTTCAAGTGCTTCGGTGTCTACCGCATCATCCTGGGCATCGTAGTGCTCGCATACTTCTTCGTTCTGGAGCCGATGCTCGGCCTCTAACTTAGTCGACACTGCGCGGCGGCCAGGGCGACAACTTGTCATTCAAAGGGGGTGGCATGACCAAAAGGTCTATGCCGCCCCCTTTTCATGCCAATTTGTTCGCCCTGACCGTCGCTCGCTGCTGCTGCCATGACATCGGCGGTTTCGTGATTGCCAATAGATTGGTGCAGACTAACCTGACCCCATTGCACCAAATCCGCTGGGGCGAGCCTGACGGTGACGCACGGAGTCGTGGTGTGATTTGCGTCGGTGTCCGCGCGGCTCGGTATACTGGTACGGCTCAAACTATGGCGCTGCCCGCAGGCGCGCCGTCCGTCAGATGAGGAGTCGCCCATGACCCAGCCCTTGCCCTGGGAAAAGAATGTCGCGGTACCTGTGCCGCCCGCGCCGGAACCCGTGCCGCTCGATGCATACACCGCCCCTGCTGCGCCGGAGCCCGAGCTCGTTCCGCTCGACATCTACGACGCTCCCGCGCCGGCGCCCAAGCCCGCCAAGCCGCTCGTCGACATCGACAGCCTTAATCCCGCTCAGCGCGAGGCGGTCCTGACCACCGAGGGCCCGCTGCTGGTCCTTGCCGGCGCCGGCTCGGGCAAGACCCGCGTCTTGACCTTCCGTATCGCACATATGCTCGGCGACCTGGGCGTTAAGCCCTGGCAGATCCTTGCCATCACGTTTACCAACAAGGCCGCGGCCGAGATGCGTGAGCGTCTGGCGGCACTCATTCCCAGCGGCACCCGTGGCATGTGGGTATGCACCTTCCATGCCATGTGCGTGCGTATGCTGCGCGAGGACGCCGACCTGCTGGGATACACCGGTCAGTTCACCATCTACGATGACGATGACTCAAAGCGCATGGTGCGCGACATTATGCAGGCGCTCGGTATCGAGCAAAAGCAGTTCCCCATCAACATGATCCGCAGCAAGATCAGCTCGGCCAAAAACGCCATGATCGGCCCCGAGGACATGCTCAAATCCGCCGACAGCCCCAATGACAAAAAGGCCGCGCAGGTCTACCTGGAGCTGGAACGCCGCCTGCGCGCCGCCAACGCGATGGACTTCGACGACCTGCTCGTGCGCACGCTCGAGCTGCTGCGCACCCGCCCCGAGGTGCTCGACAAGTACCAGGAGCGCTTCCGCTACATTAGCGTCGACGAGTATCAGGACACCAACCACGTCCAGTACGAGATCGCCAACCTGCTGGCCGCCAAGTACCAAAACCTCATGGTCGTAGGCGACGATGACCAGTCCATTTATAGCTGGCGCGGCGCCGACATCACCAACATCCTGGACTTTGAGAAGGACTTTAAAAACTGCAAGACCGTTAAGCTGGAGCAGAACTACCGCTCCACGGGCCATATCCTGAGCGCCGCCAACGCCGTGGTGCGTCACAACTCGCAGCGCAAGGACAAGCGCCTGTTTACGGCCGAGGGCGACGGCGAGAAGATCCAGGCCTTCCAGGCAAGCGATGAGCGCGACGAGGGCCGCTGGATTGCCGGCGAGATCGAAAAGCTGCACTCCAAGGGCACGAGTTACGACGATATCGCCGTGTTCTACCGCACCAACGCCCAGTCGCGTATCCTCGAAGATATGTTCCTGCGCGCAGGCGTGCCCTACAAGATTGTGGGCGGCACGCGATTCTTCGACCGTGCCGAGATCCGCGACGTCATGGCCTACCTCAAGATGATCGTGAACCCGGCAGACGAGATGAGCGTCAAGCGCGTCATCAACACGCCGCGCCGCGGCATCGGCTCCACCTCGATCCAAAAGATCGAGCAGCTGGCGCGCGACAACCGTTGCTCGTTCTTCCAGGCCTGCGAGATCGCAACAGCCGAGACGGGCATGTTTAGCGCCAAGGTGCGCAATGGCCTGTCGAGCTTTGTGTCGCTGGTGCGCGAGGGTCGCCGCATGGACGGCGAGCTCAAGGACGTTGTCGAGATGATTGTCGATAAGACGGGCCTGCTGCAGGCTTTCCGCGCCGAGGGCACCATGGAGTCCGAGAGCCGCGCCGAGAACATCCAGGAATTCCTGGGTGTCGCTGCCGAATTTGAGGAGACGCACGAGGATATCGAAGGCACGCTCGAGA
>URNC01000075.1 GCA_900549065.1 uncultured Collinsella sp.
GCCCGGACAATAACAACCGACTACAGGTCGATGTGCGATTCCTTGATCGGGAACGGCTCCGCGAAGTGGCAGGCACAGCAGTGGCCCGGAGCAACTTCCTTAAACTCGGGAAGCTTCTCAGAGCAGATACCCTGCGCGATCGGGCAGCGCGTGTGGAAACGGCAGCCGGTCGGCGGATCCAGCGGTGACGGCGGATCGCCGGCGAGGATGATGCGCTTACGGGTCTTCTGGATATCCGGATCGGGAACCGGCACGGCAGACAGCAGCGACTGCGTGTACGGATGGTGAGGCTCGCTGTAGAGCGTCTTCCAGTCCGAAACCTCAACCATCTTACCCAGATACATAACGGCAACGCGATCGGAAATGTGCTGCACGACGGACAAGTCGTGAGCGATAAACAGATACGCGGTACCGAACTTGTCCTGCAGTTCCTTGAGCAGGTTCAGAACCTGGGCCTGAATGGACACATCCAGAGCGGAAACCGGCTCGTCGCAGATAATCAGCTTGGGCTTCAGAGCAAACGCGCGGGCAATGCCGACACGCTGACGCTGACCGCCGGAGAACTCATGAGGATAGCGGTTGATGTGCTCGGGGTTCAGTCCGACAACGTCGAGAAGCTCGCGGACACGCTCAATGCGCTCCTCCTTGGTGCCCACGCCGTGAATGGTCATGGGCTCGGAGACGATCTCGCCGATGGTCATGCGGGGATTCAGTGAAGCATAAGGATCCTGGAAGATAAACTGCATCTCGCGACGCATGTCCTTGATCTCATGCTTGCTCATCTCGGCAACATCTTTACCCTGGAAGAACACCTTACCGGCGGTCGGCTTGGTCAGGCGCATGATGGTACGGCCCGTGGTGGACTTACCGCAACCAGACTCGCCAACCAGACCGAAGGTCTCACCAGGATAAATCTCAAAAGAGATGTCATTTACAGCAGAGACGACACGCTTGGAGAAGCGCTTGGCGAACATGCCGGACTCAGCGGGGAACTCCTTAGAGAGGTGCTCGACCTTCAGCAGCGGAGTACGCTCGTTGGTATCTGCCATTACGCCTCGCCTCCCTTCTTGGAATCCTTGCGCGTACGGGACGTCACAGGAGCGTTCTTGAGGAACTCGGGGTCGCCAGCGTAGTGGCACGCAGAATAGTGACCAGACTCGGTAACAAAACGCTCGGGGCGCTGCTTGCGGCACTTATCCGTCGCATAGGGGCAGCGAGGAGAGAACACGCAGCCCTCGGGCAGGTTCATGAGCGAAGGCGGGTTGCCATGAATAGGCGTAAGCGGCTTCTTCTCATCGATGGCCTGCTCCGGGATGGAGCGGATAAGGCCCCAGGTGTAGGGGTGGCGGCTCTCGTAGAAGATTTCCTCAGCAGTACCGAACTCGACGGGACGACCGGCGTACATAACCATGATCTTGTCGGCCATATCAGCGACAACGCCCAGGTCATGGGTGATCATGATGATGGCGTTGCCGTTCTTCTCCTGCATTTCCTGCATAAGCTCAATAATCTGAGCCTGAATAGTAACGTCCAGAGCCGTCGTGGGCTCGTCGGCAATCAGGATATCGGGATCGCAGGCAAGAGCCATAGCGATCATGACACGCTGACGCATACCGCCGGAGAACTGGTGCGGATACTCATTGACGCGCTTCTCGGGCTCGGGGATACCCACGAGGTCCAAAAGCTCGGTAGCGCGCTTGAGCGCCTCCTGCTTGGAGTAGCCACGGTGCAGACGAAGGCCCTCGCCCACCTGCTTGCCGATCTTATAGACCGGGTTCAAGGAGGTCATAGGATCCTGGAAGATCATCGCGATATCGTTACCGCGAATGTGCTGCATCTCTTCCTCAGTCATCTCGAGGATAGAACGACCGCGATAGCGAACGTCGCCGCCCTCAATCTTTCCCGGAGGCATCGAGATGAGGCCCATGATGGTCATGGCGGTCACGGACTTACCGGAGCCGGACTCACCGACTACGCCCAGGGTCTCGCCGCGATCGAGCGTGTAGGAGACACCGTCGACAGCGCGAACGACGCCATCCTCGGTGTGGAAATACATCTTAAGGTCATCGACCTCGAGCAGATGCTGGCCCTCGGGAACCGGCTGGTCCTTCAGGTCCACATAGTTCTTGTTCTTCTTCATCCTTATGCGTCCTTCATCTTGACGTCGAGGGCGTCGCGCAGACCGTCACCCAGCAGGGTGAAGGCGAGCACCGTCGAGAGAATTGCCAGACCGGGCATGATCATCATCCAGGGAGCGGTCAGAAGATACTGCTGACCGTCCTGAATCATGGAGCCCCACGAAGGCGTAGGCGGAATAACGCCCATGCCGAGGAAGGACAGAGCGGACTCGGTCAGAATGGCGCCACCAATGTTCATGGTTGCGTAGACCACGATAGAGGCGACGGAGTTCGGGAAGATGTGACGCACGACGATACGAGCATCGGATGCACCCATCGCGCGCGCAGCGTCAACATAGTCGTTTTCCTTGACCGTCAAGATTGCAGAGCGGAAGACGCGCGCAATCGAAGGCCAGCCGAGAATACCGATGGCGATAAAGACGTTCTGAAGACCACGGCCGATAACGGCAATCATGGCGACAACGAACAGCACGTACGGGAACGCCAGGAAGATGTCCGCACAGCGCATGATGATCGTATCCCAGATGCCGCCGTAGAAACCCGCCAGAGCACCCATGACCAGACCGATCAGCGTGGAGATCGCGGTGGCCATAATGCCGACGGACAGCGAAACACGTGCACCGTAGATAACGCGGACGAGAATGTCACGACCTAGGGCGTCGGTGCCAAACGGGTGCTCGGCACACGGAGCCAGCAGCGACGTCTCGGCCATAGTGGTCGAGTCGGAAGCCGTCGGCGAACCGAGCCAGGGCTTAGCCCACAGATCTGCGGTCAGGGCAACCACAACGACGATGATGATCCAGCAGACACCGATAACGGCGAGCTTGTTCTTACGAAGACGCTTAAAAGCGTCGCCCCACAGCGTGCGGGACTTGGCGGGAGCAGATGCGGCCTTGGTGGCGGTAGCCTGCTCCTGAGACTGAGAATCAGTTTCCTGCATGAGACGTACCTCCCTTAGGCCTTATCCGACGGACCGCCAAGGCGGATGCGCGGGTCGAGGAATGCATAGCTAATGTCGACGAGCAGGTTGATCACCATAACGACGACGACGATGAGCGTAACGCCGCCCATAACGATGGGCCAGTCACGCATGCTAATGGCGCGATAGACCTCATAGCCGATACCGGGCCAGTTGAAGACCGTCTCGGTCAGGATGGCGCCCGAAAGCATGCCGCCAAAGTCGACACCAATATAGGTAACGACGGGGATGAGTGCATTCTTAAGCGCATGCTTGACGATGATCGCACGATTGGAGAGACCCTTGGCCTTTGCCGTACGGATGTAATCCTGATTCATGACGTCAAGCAGCTGCGAGCGCATGATGCGCGCAGCATAAGCGGTCGAAACCGAAGCCAGCGTAATTGTCGGAAGCACATAGTGCATCCAATCCTGATACTGAGAGCTGGAACCGCCGGCACCCGAGATCGGCATGGAGATTGCACCGCCCGTGGCGTCCTTGAGAATGACGCCAAAGAACAGCTGCAGCAACATACCGAGCCAGAAGGCCGGGACCGCAACGAGGATCGACGTGGTGAGCGTTACCAAAATATCCCAGAAGGAATAACGCTTTACCGCCGAAATGATACCCGCACCGATACCCATAATTGCCTCGAGCACGATGGCGCACGCGGCAAGTTTGACCGTATACGGATACTTCTGGGCAAAGATATCCGTAACCGGCAGCTTGCGCTGATACGAATTGCCCAGATCGCCATGAAGCAGGCCGTTCATGTAATACAAGTAACGGTCCACGAGCGACGTTTGAACGGGGTCGCCGTTCTCGTCAAGGATCGCGTTGCCGTCCTCGTCCGTCTGGACCAGGTGATAGCGGACGCGAAGCTGAAGCTCCACCTCGGGGGACAGAGCCTTGTCTCCACCGATCAGCTTGATCGGATCTCCCGGCACGATATTCTGGAGGGCGAACAGAATCAGCGTAACGCCCAAAAACACCGGGATGAACTGAAGCACACGTTTAACGATGTACTTACCCATACCACTCCCCTATCTAGGGATTAACCTAAATGGGATGCCGATCGCCAGACCGGCATCCCAAAATTACCATCAGCCAGTTTACCCCAGGTTAGGGAGAACTGTATGTTTCCCATGAGGTCTACGTAAATACTTGACCCTCACGGAAGCTGCAAACTCTTAGGCGAGCTCAGCGGTACCCAGATCGGCGTGCTTCTGCGGATCGACATAGAGGTGCTTGATGCGATCGGAGCCGGCGATGGTGTGCGTGTAGAACATAATCGGGATGACCGGGCAGTCGGCAGCGACCATTGCGTCGGCCTCCTGCATCTTAGCGACACGCTCCTCGTCGTCAACAATAGTACGAGCCTCGTCGACCTTGGCGTCGAACTCGGGGTTGTTGTAACCGGAGCGGTTGTCGCCACCGAGGGAGTCGGAGTGGAACAGCGGATACAGGAAGTTGTCCATGATCGGGTAGTCGGCAATCCAACCCAGACGACCGAACTGATAGTTAAAGTTCTGATACTGCTCGAGCAGGGCAGACCACTCAGGGGTATCGGAGACAGCGGTAACGCCAACCTTGGCGAGGTCGCCGATAATGGACTCCATGATCTCCTTGTGGCCGCCGTCCTGGTTGTAGGAAAGGGTCACGCTAATGCCACGATCGCCGTTAGCGCCAGCGGGAGCAACCTTGTCGAGGTACTCGTTAGCCTTGTCGACATCGTAGGCGCAGAACTCCCATGCGCCCTCCTTGTAGCCATCGATGCCCGGAGGAACAATGCCGTCGGCAGGGGTACGGGTACCCTTGAAGATGGTCTTGCAGATGGCCTCACGGTTGATGGCCAGGGAGATGCCCCTACGCAGGTCGGCGTTGTTGAACGGCTCGGCCGTGGTGTTGCAGGTCAGATAGTACGTGGAAGGCTCGGCGCCGAGCAGCATGCGCTCGCCGTCACCCATGGTGTAGCCGTCCTTGGACACGCCGCGATCCTTCTTGGCGGCATCGATCTGAGCGACGGGAACGTCGCAGACATCGAGGTTACCGGCCTGGAACTCCTTGTAAGCGGTCTCCATGTCCTTGATGACCTGGAAGTGGATGCCATCGATCTTGGCCTTGTCGCCATAGTAATCGTCGAACTTCTTGACGTTGATCTCCTGGCCATCCTCCCACTTGCCGTCCATCATGAACGGGCCGTTACCGACCGGGGCAAGGTAGAAGCTCTTGACATCGGACTCGGCGCACTCGGGAACCGGGGCCAGAGCCGGGTGAGAGGCGACGAAGGGGAAGTCGGCGTAAGCGGAAGCCAGCTTGACGACGAGGGTCTCATCGTCGGGGCAGGTAACACCGCTGAGCTCGGTAGCGTTACCGGCAAGCAGATCGTCATAGCCCTCGACCATGGAGAGGTGATAGGAGACCTCGGAAGGGCCGTACTCGGTAGCGATGGCCGACTTGGTGTTGACCAGACGCTCCCAACCGAGCTTGAAGGACTTGGAGGTAACGTCGTCACCGTTGTGGAACTTGGCCTTCTTGATCTTGAAGGTAAACTCGGTGGCGTCGTCGTTGGACTCAAAGGACTCGCAAGCCAGCGGAACAATCTCGCCCTTCTCGGCGTCATAAGAGGTCAGAGCGTCAAAGAGCTGGTACTCGACCTGAGTGCCCTGGTCCTCCTGGACATTGTAGGGGTCGATGCAGACCGGGTTGTTGATGTAGAAGTTCAGCGTCGAACCGGACTCAGAACCGGAAGCGTCGCCGCCCTTCTTGCCACATGCGGCAAGAAAAGCCATGGAGCTCGCAGCAAGGGTGCCGCCAACGAAGGCGCGACGACCCATAACGGGCTGGTGGAACATAGAATCAGCCATGCCATCCTCCTTATGAGATAGGACAAAGAAACGTTCAGTCGGACACATGTCGAGACAATCCGATCCGAACCATCAAAACGCCGCCCGCTGCAATGGCTGGTTATGCACAACGGGCCAACGTTTTGTAATACAGTAGCGCATTTTATGCACGATTTGGGGCTAATTCCGGTTAACGGTCGAGAATTTCTTTAGTTGGGCGAAGTATGTGGGGATATTTTGACTCTGTTACAAATATGTAAACAAAAAGGGTCCCGCACTCGCGGAACCCTTTTCAAGTATTTATGCGACTCGTGCTTAGTAGCCCACGATGCCCTGCGGGAAGAAGAACATGCACAGCACGACGCACACGGCAAATACGACAGCCATGATGACAGTCAGGCGGTCAAGGTTCTGCTCCATAACGCCCGTGGCAGAGCTGGAGTTATACAGCGAGCTAGCGATCATATCCGAAACGCCGGTGCCCTTACCGGAATGCATCAGGACGAGAATCGTCAGCGCCACGGCAGAGACAGCCCACACGACAAACAGAAGAATCTGAAACGGACCCATAGATAAGCTCCTTAATAGAACAGTTTAAACTCCAGTACTGTACCACAATCCCCCGCTCTCCCCTACCTGCCACTCAAGGACGGGGTGGAAATGGCAGAAATACCAAAAAGGGGGTTGTCCGGTTGTGGACAACCCCCTTACTAGAAAACGGTATTTGTTTTCTATTAGGCCTCGGTGGCGAGCACGCGGCCCGTCATCTCGGCGGAAGGCTCAATACCAGCCATGGTGAGCATGGTCGGAGCGATATCGGAAAGACGGCCGTCCTCGATACCGGTGAGCTTGGCCTTCTCATCAACGATGATGAACGGCACACGGTTGGTGGTGTGAGCCGTGAACGGATGCTTGGAACCGTCGGAAGCAACGTCAAACATGTGGTCGGCGTTGCCGTGGTCGGCGGTGATCAGCGCAAAGCCGCCCTTGGCGAGAATCGCCGGGACAACCTTGGACAGGGCATCGTCAACAGCCTCGACGGCCTTAACGGCGGCGTCGAAGACACCGGTGTGACCAACCATGTCGCAGTTCGCGAAGTTCACGATGTAGAAATCAGCGCGATCCTCGTTGATGGCGGCGACAAGCTTCTCGGTAACCTCGGGAGCGCTCATCTCGGGCTGCAGATCATAGGTAGCGACCTTGGGGGAAGCGACGAGCACGCGCTCCTCGCCCTCCTTGGGCTCCTCGATGCCGCCGTTGAGGAAGAACGTCACGTGGGCGTACTTCTCGGTCTCGGCGGTGTGCAGCTGCTTCAGGCCGTTGGCGGCGATAACGTCGGCCAGGACGTTCTCGGGGAACGTCTTGGGGAAGGCGACCTCGACGTCAAACGTCGGATCGTACTCGGTCATCGTCACAAAGTGCGAAAGCTTGATCTGCTCGCGCTCAAAGCCGTCGAACTCCTTGTCCGTGAACACGCGGGTCATCTGACGAGCGCGGTCGGGACGGAAGTTGAAGAAGATGGCCGCGTCGCCCTCGTGGATGCCCTCGTTGTGGGCAGCGAAGGGCTCGACGAACTCGTCGCCGCGCGGATCCTTCTCGTAGTAGGCCTTGATACCGGCAACAGGGTCGACATCGGCATCGGACGCGTTGACCATGACGTCGTAGGCACGCTGGATGCGCTCCCAACGGTTGTCGCGGTCCATGGCCCAATAGCGGCCCGAGACGGTGGCGACGCGAGCGTCGCAACCGGTCTCCTCGGAGATCTTAGCCAGGAAGCCGCAGAACTCACTCATATAGCCAGCGCCGGACTGCGGGTCAACGTCGCGGCCATCCATAAAGGCGTGGACGCGAACGGTCTTGACACCGTGCTCGGCAGCCATCTTGACCAGAGCCTCGACGTGGTTCATGTGAGAATGAACACCGCCAGGGCTCATAAGGCCCATGAGGTGGAGAGTCTTGCCGTCAGCCTTGACATCGTCCATAGCCTTGACGAAGACCTCGTTCTTGGCGATGGAGCCGTCCTTGATGGCATTGTTGATGCGCGAAAGCTCCTGGAACACGATGCGGCCGGCACCGATGTTGAGGTGGCCTACCTCGGAGTTGCCCATCTGGCCATCGGGAAGACCCACGTCCTCGCCCGAAGCGCCGAGCGTGGTGTGGGGGTACTTCTCGTACAGGCTATCAAGGAAGGGCGTCTTGGCAGCGGCGACGGCGTTCTCGCCATCGGCCGGAGCCAGGCCGCAGCCGTCCATGATGATCAGGAGTGCAGGAAGATGACGCTGTGCCATATGTCCTACTCGCCTGCCTTGACGACCATAGAGGCGAAGTCGGCAGCCTTGAGCGAAGCGCCGCCCACGAGGGCGCCGTCAACGTCGGGCTTGGCGACGAGCTCGGCGATGTTGCCGGGCTTGGCAGAGCCACCATAGAGAACGCGGATGCCGTTGGCGAGCTCCTCGCCGAACATCTCCTTGAGGGTCTCACGGATAGCGCCGCAGACCTCCTGAGCGTCCTCGGCGGTAGCGGTCTTGCCGGTGCCGATGGCCCAGATGGGCTCGTAGGCGACGACGACCTGCTTGGGGCAGGTGATCTCGAGACCCTCGAGACCAGCCTTGACCTGGTTCACGACGTGCTCGACATAGGTGCCAGCCTCGCGGACCTCGAGGGACTCGCCGCAGCAGAAGACGGGAACAAGACCGGCGGCAACGAGGGCCTTGGCCTTCTTGTTCTGGTCCTCGTCGGTCTCGTGGAAGTAGTCGCGACGCTCGGAGTGACCGATGATGCAGTAGGTGCAGCCAGCGGACTTGAGCATGTCGCAAGAGGACTCACCGGTGAAGGCACCCTTGGCCTCCCAGTACACGTTCTGTGCACCGAGGGCGATGGGGGCAGCCTGAATGCGGTCATGAACCGTGGTGATGTCGATGGTCGGAGGGCAGACGAGCACCTCGACGCCAGCCGGAACCTCGGGCAGAGCCTGAGCCAGCTCGTCGGCGAGCTTGGCGGCCTCGGCGACGTCGTTGTTCATCTTCCAGTTACCAGCGATAAGAAGGGTGCGATTAGGCATCGAGAAGCGCCTCCACTCCGGGCAGGGCCTTACCCTCGACGAGCTCCATGGAAGCGCCACCACCGGTGGAGATCCAGCTCATCTTGTCGGCCAGGTTGAACTTGTTGACAGCCGCGACGGAGTCGCCACCGCCGATGATCGAGGTGCAGTCGGCCTCGGCGACAGCCTCGGCGATAGCCTGGGTGCCGTGAGCGAAGTTGTCGAACTCGAAGACGCCCATGGGGCCATTCCAGAACACGGTCTTGGCGCCCTTGACGGCCTCGGCGTAGAGCTCCTCGGTCTTGGGGCCGATGTCCATGCCCTCACGATCGTCGGGGATAGCGTCGGAAGCGACAACCTCGGGGACAGCATCCTCACCAAAGTGATCGGCAACGCGGTTGTCGATGGGGAGCAGGATCTTGACGCCCTTCTCCTCGGCCTTCTTGAGCATCTCGCCGGCGCGCTCGACCCAGTCCTCTTCCTTGAGGGACTGACCGACGGACAGGCCCTGAGCCAGGAAGAAGGTGTAGGCCATGCCGCCACCGATAATCAGGGTGTCAGCGGAGTCGATGAGGTGATCGAGAACGCCGATCTTGGAGGAAACCTTGGAACTGCCGACGATAGCGACGAAGGGGCGCTCGGGCTCGGCGAAGATGCCGGTCAGCGTGTCGACCTCCTTCTCAAGCAGCTGTCTCTTATACACATCTCCGAGCCCACGAGACTACGCA
>URNC01000076.1 GCA_900549065.1 uncultured Collinsella sp.
ACGAGATGCAGCGTAGTCTCGTGGGCTCGGAGATGTGTATAAGAGACAGTCCCGGAACTGTCCACATCAGTGTAGCCAATCCATACAAGGAGTATAAGGGGAGAACAGAGAACGGAAGGGGGCGCGTGGGGGAATCAACAGCTCCGAGGAGAAGTTCACCACTTGAGGGGCAGAAAACAACGGTCATTGAACATTCAGGGCCGACGCTCAACACTTCGGCTCGACACTTCGCTTTGGAAAGGGCCCTGCGCGATGGTGCAGCCCTCCATCTCGCAGCACAGGTCGCCGAAGGTCGCGAGGATGCGCTCCTTCTGTTCCGCGGGCGAGACGACTCGGTGGGCAAGGTCCTCTCAAAAGGGGTCGTCCGACGCCGCAAGACCTCGATGACCGACTACCGCCTCGAGCAAGTGGCGGATTACCTCTGCACTATCGAACTTGCCTTGGTCAAGTACGAGGCCAAGGAGAACGGTGAGACGTACAACAAGTTCTTCGGAGGCATAGGCTCTTTCAAGAGGAACTGGCTCAAGCAAGCCCGCAGCAAGCGGATATAGCTGGTCTCGCGGTTTCGCAAGGAACAATCAGCTCTCCTCTGGCGAGGAACTCCGGGCGACGTGCTTCGAGCAGCGGAAGCTGAAGCGCAAGCAGAAGCAGCGCGGGCATTGATCGGTGCCGACATGGGCCCAGACGTGAACAGTGCTACGTCCCCTGTTCACGGGGCGCGAAACCATACAGGTTGTCCAGCGGTTGCCAAACGAAAAGCCCCTGACCTGTTTGTGCAGGTCAGGGGCTCGGAAACGCTAGATATCAACTATTCCCACTCGATGGTCGCGGGCGGCTTGGACGTGATGTCGTAGCACACGCGGTTGGCGCCGGGAACCTCGGCCACGATGCGGCCGGAGATGCGGGCCAGCACGTCGTAGGGCAGCTTGGCCCAGTCGGCGGTCATGGCATCGCTGGACTCGACGGCACGCAGGATGATCGGGCGCTGATAGGTGCGCTCGTCGCCCATAACGCCGACAGACTTAATGTCGGGCAGGACCGCGAAATACTGCCAGCAGCTGTGCTCGGAGTTGCGCTCGCCGGTCTGCTCAAACAGACGCTGGTTGTAGGCGTCGAGCTCCTCGCGCACGATGGCGTCGGCGTTCTTGAGGATTTCGAGCTTCTCCTTGTCGACCGCACCGATAATGCGGATGGCCAGACCCGGGCCCGGGAAGGGCTGACGGAACACGATATGACCCGGCAGGCCGAGCGCCAGACCAAGTGCGCGGACCTCGTCCTTAAAGAAGTGATCGAGCGGCTCGATGAGGTCGAAGTGCACGCCCTCGGGGAACGGGATTAGGTTGTGATGGCTCTTGATGGTGGCCGTCTTGCCGCCCGTCTTGCGAGCGCCGGACTCGATGATGTCGGGGTAGATGGTGCCCTGGGCCAGGTACTTGACCGGCTTGCCGTCGGTCTCGAGCTGCTGCGCCACGGCGAAGAACTCTTTCCAGAACTGCGTACCGATGATGCGGCGCTTCTCCTCGGGCTCGGTCACGCCGGCCAGAAGCTCGGCATAACGGTCCTCGGCGTGGACGTGGATAAAGTCGACGTCAAACTGCTTGGTGAAGACCTCCTCCACCTGCTCGGGCTCGCCCTTGCGCAGCAGGCCGTGGTTGATGAACACGCAGGTCATCTGCTTGCCCACGGCGCGAGCGCCCAGCGCAGCCACGACGGAGGAGTCGACGCCACCGGACAGGGCCAGAATCACGCGGTCGTCGCCGACCTTCTCGCGGAACTCGGCCGTCATGGTCTCGACCAGGTTGTCCATGCTCCAGTTGGGCTCCAGGCCGCAGATCTCAAACAGGAAATTGCTCAGCAGCTGCTGACCGTACTCGGAGTGCTTGACCTCGGGGTGGAACTGAGTGGTGAAAATCTTGCGCTCGACGCACTCCATGGCGGCAACCGGGCACACGTCGGTGCTGGCGGTAACGGTAAAGCCCTCGGGCACCTCGGAAACGGCGTCGCGGTGGCTCATCCACACGGTCTGCTCCATAGGCGTGGAGTTAAAGAGCTTGGCGCCGGCCGTGCGCGTGATGGTGGCGCGGCCGTACTCGCCCACCTCGGAGTGGCCGACCTTGCCGCCGAGCGTCACGGCCGTGATCTGATGGCCGTAGCAAAAGCCCAGGACGGGAAGGCCCAGGTCAAAGATGGCGGGATCGATAGACGGAGCGTCCTCGGCATACACGGAAGCCGGGCCGCCGGAAAGGATGAGCGCAGAGGCGTTCATCTCGCGAATCTCGTCGGCCGAGATGTCGCAGGGGACGATCTCGGAATACACGTTGAGGTCGCGGACGCGACGGGCAATGAGCTGACCGTACTGCGCACCAAAGTCGAGTACGAGGACCTTTGCGGAAGCCTTTTGATCCATGGTTCCCCCTCTTGTTGGCGGGGAGCCGGTGCCCACCCGCGTGAATGAACGAAAATAACCTCCATAGTGTACACGTTATATGGGGCTTCTCGCCCCTCGCAGCCATCAGCGCACGGCAAACGCACGACCTAGGCCCCTATTTGACGGCAATTGAAGTGTTACCGAACGTTACAGATGATGTAATACGTTTGAACATTGGACGCCCTGTGCCACAATACTGCCGAACGACTCCGCCCTTGCGGCGGCAAATACGATAGGAATACCAGCATGAAGCGCATCCTTCTCATCGCCACGGGCGGCACCATCGCATCGACCGAGGACGGCAACGGCCTCTCCCCCGCCCTGACCGGTGAGGAGCTCGCCCAGAGCGTCCCCGAGATCTCGGACCTCTGTGAGCTCGACGTGGTGCAGCCCATGAACATCGACAGCACCAATATGCGCCCGAGCGACTGGATGCGTATCCGCGACGTCATCGTCGAGGGCTATGCCGACCACGACGGCTTTGTGGTCCTGCACGGCACGGACACCATGAGCTACACCGCGGCAGCGCTTTCCTACCTGATTCAGGACAGCCCCAAGCCCATCGTGCTCACCGGCTCGCAAAAGCCCATGGGCAATCCCTTTACCGACGCCAAGCTCAATCTGTATCAGAGCCTGCTCTATGCGCTCGACGAGCATTCGCACGACGTCTCGATCGTGTTTGGCGGCGTCGCCATTGCCGGCACGCGAGCCCGCAAGCAGCGCACCATGAGCTTTAACGCGTTCATTAGCGTCAACTATCCGCCCATTGCCTACATCCGCAACGACCGCATCGTGCGCAACGGGCTCCACGGCACTCATCAGGGCGAAAACCCGGTGCGTTTCTACGACAGCATCGACCCGCGCGTGTTTGTCCTCAAGCTTACGCCCGGCGTAAACCCGGGCATCCTCGACGCCCTAGCCGATAGCTACGATGCTGTAATCCTTGAGACCTTTGGCATTGGCGGTATCCCCGAGTTTGGTGAGTCGGGCGAGTCGTTCCAGGAGGCGATTTTCCGCTGGGTCGATTCGGGTCGCACCGTCGTCATGACCACACAGGTCCCCGAAGAGGGCCTCGATCTGGGCGTTTATGAGGTCGGCCGCGCTTACGCCGATCATCCGGGCATCCTGCGCGGCGATGACATGACCACCGAGACGCTCGTGGCCAAGACCATGTGGGCACTCGGCCAGTCACGTGATGCGTCAGAAATTCAGCGCCTGTTCTACAGCCAAGTCAACCACGACCGTATCCCGATGGTGTAACCACCGGTCAATAGGCATCTTCTATTCAATGCCCTCGAGAAGCTCTGACACCGTCATGCCGAGTGCGGGCGCGATCTTAAATAGAACCCTGAGCGTGAAATTTGCCGTCCCATCTTCGATTCGGTCGAGGTAGGGTCGGCTGATTCCTGTTGCCACACAAAAATCAACCTTGGAGATACCAAGGTCTCTGCGTGTCTCTTCGACCCGCCTGCCAAGAATCTGTTTCGCACGTTCGTCCATGCAGCCGAGTTTGAAATGGAGCCGAACATAAACGTAAACTATAGTTTACGTTTTGCCGAATACACAGGAGTTTTCTATGTCGGGTTCTTCGGTCCGCATGTACCGAGCCACGCTTCGCACAAACAGCGCACCGCTCAAGCTCGTCGTCGTTGAAGCAGAATGCCTTTCGCCCGATGAGCGCACAGCATTTGCATTGCTATCAAGTCGCGTCGCCGCCGTTCTGGTCCCTTGCCCGGCGCAAGGTGAACTTGCTATCCAATGCCAGGCGCACAGCTGCTCGCTCAATCAGGCTGCCGTGATCGCAACCAGCCAACGCGGTCTGCCCCTTCTCCTGGAAGCCGGTATCGCACTTGCCCTTCGCGGCGCCGGATACGAAAACGAGGCCGCCGCCGACATGGTCTTTAAACCACGATCGAGCGGCGGCCTCGCAGCAGCCATTGAATATGCGTGCAGGCTCGTTGCCTAAAAGGACAAGCTAGAAACCAAAGCCAAAGCCCGTTCCGGTAATCGCCGAGTACATAAAGTAAACGTTAACCACGTTGAGGAACACACCCGTGATACAGCCGTTGCGCAGGTAGCGCTCGCACACGATGCGCGCCATGAAGGCGGAGTCATCATTGTTTTTAGCCTGGCGTCCTGCCGTAAAGTACGTCGCCACGCTCAGCAGCAGGTTGAGCACCGGCAGTGCCAGCAACTCGTAGCTCTTGCCCCAGCGCGTCGCCTCGCCGGCGGCATTAAACTTTGTTGCCACCTCGGGACCAATGTTGGGGATAACACACGCTGCAACCACCAGCGGAATCACCGCAAGCACCAGCAGCGCGATGCCCATGTAGCCGGTTTTTTTTCCATATTTAAACATGCGCGTCGTCCTTACACGTTAAAGCGGAAGTGCACGACGTCGCCATCGGCCATGACATAGTCCTTGCCCTCAATACGCAGCTTGCCGGCGGCCTTGGCGCCCTGCTCGCCGCCGAGCTCGATGTAGTCGTCATAGCCAATGACCTCGGCCTTAATAAAGCCGCGCTCAAAGTCGGTGTGGATGACACCGGCGGCCTGCGGGGCGGTCGCGCCCTGACGAACCGTCCAGGCCTTGACCTCCATCTCGCCAGCCGTAAAGAACGACTGCAGGCCGAGCAGCTTGTAGGCTGCCTGCGCGAGCACGTCCAGGCCGGGCTGCTCCAGGCCCAGGCTCTCCAGGTAGTCGGCAGCGTCCTCGGGATCGAGCTCGGAAAGCTCGGCCTCGATCTTGGCGCAAATCGGCAGCGGCTTGACACCGTCGATGGGTGCCAGGTCCTCGTTGAGCATGTCCTCGTCTACGTTGGCCACATACAGGATGGGCTTCATGGTGAGCAGGAACAAGCCCTTGGCAGCGGCGCGCTCCTCGTCGGTCATCTCCATGGACGCGGCGCGCTTGCCCTCGTTGAGCCAGGCAAGCAGGCGCTTGGCGACCTCAAACTTGGGCATGAGCTCCTTGTCGCGCTTGGCCTCCTTCTCGAGCTTGGGCAGCTGCTTCTCGAGCGTGCCCATGTCGGCCAGGATGAGCTCGGTCATGATGGTGTCGGCGTCACCGGCAGGGTCGACGAACTCGCCCGTGCGGCCCACCTCGCGCATAACGTTGGGGTCCTTAAAGTAGCGCACGACCTCGCAGATGGCGTCGGTCTCGCGGATGTTTGCCAAGAACTGGTTGCCCAGGCCCTCGCCCTCGTTAGCGCCCTTCACCAGACCTGCGATGTCGACAAACTCGACCGTCGCCGGCACAATGCGGCCGGGGTTGACGATGTCGGCGAGCTTTTGCAGGCGGCTATCGGGCACATCGACGATGCCCACGTTAGGGTCAATCGTGGCAAACGGGTAGTTGGCGGCAAGGCCGGTCTTTTTGGTAAGCGCGGTGAACAGCGTCGACTTGCCCACGTTGGGCAGGCCCACGATACCGATGGAAAGGGACACGACAGCTCCTTTTGGTACAGGTACTTCAAACTTCATAAGTATAGCGCCGCCGCAGCATCCGGGCGAATCCGGACACCACGACGGCGCAAATGAAGCAGAGATGCGTGAGGGTTCTAGACAGTAGTCCTTACTTAAGCTCGGGCCAGAAATCCTTGTTGGCCTCGATGAGCTCGTCCAGGATCTGCTTAGCAACGCTCGCCGAAGGAATGGTCTTGGAGAGCGTGAGTGCCTGCCAGAGCTTCTGGTAGCTGCCCTCGACCCAAGCCTGGACAACGAGCTTCTCGACGGAAACCTGCTGCTCCATCAGGCCCTTCTGGAACTGCGGGATCGGGCCCTGGCAGATCTTCTCAAAGCCGTTGGAACCGACGATGCAAGGCACCTCGACCATGGCCGTCGGGTCGAAGTTGGGCACAGCGCCATCGTTGGGGACGATCAGCAGGAAGCGCTCGAGCGTATTCTCGGCCAGTGCGCAGGCAAGGTCGACGATGTAGTTGGCATGTACATCTGGCTCAAAGCCGCCGTCTTTGGCCGTACCCTTGGCGATGATGTCGCGGCAAGCGCCAAAGACCTTCTTCTCGCGGCCGTCCATAACCTCATTGGCGCGAGTGTAGTTGGGGTCGGACGTCTCGACGACATAGTCCGGGTACAGGTAATACTTGAGGTAAGTATTGGGAATCGTCTCGGGATCGACAGCATAGACATCCTTGGCCTTGCCGAAGGTGTGAATCCAGCTCTCCTCGACATGCTGCTCCTTACCGGCCTCGTGCTCGATGCCGTCCAGGTAGCCGTTCTTAGCCATGTGCTCCTTAATCTGCGGCATAAGGTCGTTGCCGTCCTTGTCGTAGATTTTGCTCCACCAACCAAAGTGGTTGAGGCCGTAGTAGCTATACTGCAGCTCGCGACGATCCTTGATGCCGCACATACGGCTCATCTTATCCATAAGGTCGATCGGCATGTCGCAGATGTTGATGATGCGGCTGTTGGGGCGCAGCACGCGGCAGGCCTCGGCGACGATGGCCGCGGGGTTGGAGTAGTTGAGCATCCAGGCGTTGGGGCTGTACTTCTCCATGTAGTCGAGGATCTCGATGACGCCACCGATGGAGCGCATGCCGTAGGCGATACCGCCGGCGCCGCAGGTCTCTTGGCCAACGCAGCCGTACTTGAGAGGAATCTTCTCGTCGAGCTCACGCATGGCGTACAGGCCGACGCGGATGTGAGCAAGGACGAAGTCGGTCCCGGTGAATGCGGTCTCGGGGTCGGTGGTGTAGTTGAACTCGACCTCGGGGGCGTTCTCATGGAAGTAGATCTCGCAGGCCTTGGCCACGGTCTCCTGGCGCTCGGCGTTGTTGTCGTAGAAGGTCACCTTGTTGACCGGGAAGCGGTCGCGCTCCTCAAGCAGCATCAGAGCGATGCCCGGAGTGAAGGTAGAGCCACCGCCGGCAATGGTCACGGCATAGTTTTTCTTGGACATGATGTCCTCCTCATTCTGGCCGCTTGCTCAATCCATCCCCGCACGCGGCCTGTACGGTTTGGAATTGTTACCTAGAAGTGGAGTTTTTTATCTCTAGAATCGGCCTTGCGGTGCATACCGGCTCTGCAAGGCCGATTGTTTCGATGGACGATGGTTTACAGAAGACTCTCGAACTTCAGAAGACTCTCGAACTTCTCGCGAACCTGCGGGACGGTAAGGCCGATGATGACCTGGATTGACTGACCTTGGACCACCAAGCCATGCGTACCGATCGCCTTGAAGGAAGCCTCGGGTGCAACGACGCTCTTGTCCTTGACGTTAACGCGCAGACGGGTAGCGCAGTTAGTTACATCGATGATGTTATCCGCGCCACCGAGCAGATCGAGGATGTTCTCGGCAAGCACCAAGCGCTCATCGTCTTTACTCTGGGCGACCGATTTGCCAGCAGCAGCACCGCCCTGCTTTTGCTTGTAGTCGGCCTTGGACTTGAGCTCGACCTCAACATCGTCATCCTCGCGACCGGGGGTCTTAAAGTCGAACTTGACGATCAGGAAACGGAAGACCACGACCCAAAGAGCGGTAAAGCACAGACCGACAAGGATGGAGATGGCGTACTGCAGACCGTGTGCGGCCCAAAGGGGCAGCCAGTCCCACGAGAGCATCGAGATGATGCCGCCGTCGAAGATGCCCACGACGCCAAGGAGGTTTTGAGCCATGCAGCCGAGCGCTCCGAGCACGCAGTGGACGACGAACAGGCCGGGCGCGATGAACAGGAAGGTGAAGTCAAGCGGCTCGGTGATACCGCAAAGCATAGCGGTAAGGGTGACCGGGATCAGCAGAGCCTTGACGCGCTGTTTGCGCTCGGGTTTGGCGGTCATATAAAACGCAATGGCGACGCCAAGCGAGCCGAAGACCTTAGTCCAACCAGGGCAGGTATAGGCAGCCCAGGGTGCGGCATCCTTAAGAGCAATGCTCGGATCGGCAGCCAGTTGGGGCAGGATGTTGGCCCAAGCAGCAAAGATGCCGCCGTTGACCGCCGCGTTGTCGTAATAGAACGGCGTATAGATAAAGTGGTGCAGGCCTGTAGGGATCAGCACGCGCTCGAAGAAAGCAAAGACACCCACGCCAAACGTACCGGCGGAAAGGATGAATCCCTGGAAGGCGGAGATAGCAGCCTGAACATGCGGCCACACCAGGCAGGCGATAAGAGCGACCGGAACCATAACGAAGAAACCGATCATATAGATGAACACGGAGCCCGAGAACACGCCCAGCCACTCAGGAAGTTCGGTGTCGAAGAACTTGTTATGCAGCATCGTGGCGATACCAGAGATAATGAGCGCGCCCATGATGCCCATATCAAGCGTTTTGATGCTTGCGATAGTGGCAAGACCAGTACCGCTGCCCGCCTCGACAGAGTAGTCGACCCCAAAGACAGGGCCCCACTGCCCCAAGATTGTGCTTACAAAGTAGTTGAAGGTAAGGTAGATGGCCAAAGCCTCCATGCAGCAGCGAGCGTTCTGCTTGTTCGCGAGCGAGATTGGCAACGCTACGCAAAACAGCAACGGCATCTGGTTAAAGAGCGTCCAACCACCCTGGAGCAGCACATTCCAGCAATCAAACCAAAGATGGCCCGCAGTGGCCATCTCGCCAAAGATCGCCTCGGTGGTAAACAACGTACCCAGGCCGACGACGATTCCGGAAAATGCGAAAAGAATTGCAGGCGTGTACATTGCACCGCCGAAACGTTGTATCTTTTGCATCATGACGGGGAATCCCCCTCTCTTCATTCGGAGCGACTGCGGTTTTGGCTTCACTCGAGACCGCAGACGCGCCGTTTGCGTGTACCTCGTGCAATAGGACGGGTGGGCCCGCTTCCCTGACTTCTTGCGCTTCTATTTTTATCATATCACTTATCTAGACAAGTTAGCATAAATACAACGGTCGGTAAACGGTTGATTATTGGCCGTAAACGGTATATGTCCAGTATTTCGCCTGTTAAATCTGATATAGCTGATGGCTGCATTTCATTTTTCTTTTCTACTTGTCTAGATGTGCTTGTCTATATCTATAGACATGCCTATACTTCATTACAACATTCACCGCCACGTTAAGGAGTCACCATGAAAAGCGCGGTCTTCTATGGAAAGCACGACCTCAGAGTCGAGGAATCGGCAAAGCCGGCCGTGGGCAGGCGCGACGTTCTGATCAACGTCAAAGCTTGCGGCGTCTGCGGTACCGACGTTCATATCTATGACTGTCTCTTATACACATCTGACGCTGCCGACGAAGGCTTAGGTGTAGA